>JALVEB010000038.1 GCA_027008705.1 Sedimenticola sp.
TGCCAAGGTGCTGATTCAACGTGGAAAGTCCGGGCGCGGCAAGCTGGTGATCAGCTACTCGTCACTCGACGAGCTGGACGGCATCATCGATCATATCCATTAGTCGCGTGAGCGGGGGGCGGAATTGGGGTAATCCCTGATGCAAGTTCGATTGATGGCAGTGCTAAAGAAATTTATTTGGCATTGACCCTCCCACGCCTTCCGCCTATACTTCCGCGCCATTGGCCCGGGCCTGTGCGATTGGGGGATCCTGTGTCTTTGACGGACAAAACACAGGCCAGGCGGCTGCTGGGTCGGCAGCTGATGGTGGCGCTGTCGCTGAGTCTGGCATTGCTGCCGTTCGGCCGGGTCCACGCATATTCCGCGTTGCTGGGGGGAGGGGTCGCGTTCCTCGGCAGCCTGTATTTTGCTGGCAGGGTGTTCGTGCGCTACCGCGCCGAGCGACCGCAACGGCTGCTCGGCGGATTCTATCTTGCCGAGATCGGCAAGCTGCTGATCGTGAGCGCGTCGTTCGCCGCCATCGTGATCCTGGTCAAGCCGTTGAGCATGATCGCGCTGCTCGCGGCGTATCTTTGCGTCCAGTGGATCGCGCCCCTGCTGTTGCGCTGACGGCGCGCCGGTTTTTTATTATATCAATATACGGTTCATGGAAATGTCCTCGGAAACCCTGACATCCGCTGAATACATCCACCACCACCTCACCAACCTGACCTATGGCCGCTTTGCCGATGGCCACTGGGGATTCGCGCACAGTGGCGAAGAGGCCAGGGAGATGGGCTTCTGGGCGATCCACGTCGACACCATGTTCTGGTCGATCCTGCTCGGCGCCTTGTTCCTCTGGGGCTTCTCGCGCGTTGCGCGGAACGCCACCCGTGGCGTTCCGAGTGGCTTCCAGAACCTCGTCGAGGGTCTGGTCGATTTCGTCAACAACAGCGTGCGCGGTTCGTTTTCGCACAAGAACGATCTGGTCGCGCCGCTCGCGCTGACCCTGTTGGTGTGGATCTTCCTGATGAATCTGATGGACCTGATTCCGGTCGACGTGCTGCCGTGGGTCTCGCAGCGCCTTGGCATCCATTACCAGAAAGTGGTGCCGACCACCGACCCGAACGCCACCTTCGGCATGGCGATCGGCGTCTTTCTGCTGACGCTCTACTACAGCATCAAGATCAAGGGCGTCGGCGGCTTCGTCGGCGAGCTGACCCTGCATCCGTTCGAATCGAAGAATCCGATCGTCAAGCTGTTGTTCATCCCGGTGAACTTCTTCCTCGAATTCGTTTCGCTGATCGCCAAGCCGGTCTCGTTGTCGCTGCGACTTTTCGGCAACATGTATGCCGGCGAGATGATCTTCATCCTGATCTCGCTGATGTACAGCGCCGGCGTCGTGCTCGGCGTGTTCGGCGGCGCCTTGCAGTTCGTCTGGGCGGTGTTCCACATCCTCGTCATCACGTTGCAGGCGTTCATCTTCATGACGCTGACCATCGTCTACCTGGATATGGCCCACAGCGAGCAACACTGATTTCCTGTCCTGCGGCAGGCTGCATTCTTCACATCTCAATCAACTCATCTTCTGACGGGAGACAATCATGGAATCTGCTCTGTTATACATCGCTGGTGCATTGATGATGGGCCTCGGCGCGCTCGGCGCGGCGGTCGGCATCGGTATCCTGGGTGGCCGTTTTCTCGAAGGCGCCGCGCGCCAGCCGGAACTGATCCCGATGCTGCGCACCCAGTTCTTCATCGTCATGGGCCTGGTCGACGCGGTACCGATGATCGCGGTCGGTTTGGCGATGTACGTTCTGTTCGCTGTTGCCTAGACTTTGGAACCCCACCACTCATCCCGAGTTTCCATGTGATTGACGGGGAAGCGATATGAACATCAACCTGACCCTGCTGGGGCAGCTCATCACCTTTGCGATCTTTGTCTGGTTTACGAAGAAATTCGTCTGGACGCCGATTCTCGCGGCGCTGGAAGAGCGCCAGAAGAAGATCGCCGACGGACTCGCCGCCGCCGATCGCGGAAAGCACGAGCAGGAACTGGCCGAGCAGCGCGCCGCCGAGCGCCTGCACGAGGCCAAGGCGCAGGCCGCCGAGATCATCTCGTTGGCGCAGAAGCGCGCCGCCGAGATTGTCGACGAGGCCAAGGAAGACGCGCGCGCCGAGGGTGAGCGCATCCTGACCGCGGCGAGGGCCGAGATCGAGCAGGAGGCCAACCAGGCGCGCGAGGAGCTGCGCAAGAAGATCGGTTCGCTGGTGATTGCCGGCGCGGAGAAGATCCTGCGCAAGGAGATCAATGCCGACGCGCACCAGAAAGTCATCGAATCGATAGCCAGCGAGATATAGGGCGGAGCCATGGCGGATGAATCAAGCACCCTGGCGCGGCCCTATGCCGAGGCCATCTTCGAACTTGCCGGCGAAACCGGCAAGTTGACGGAATGGTCCGAGATGCTCGCCTTTCTTGCCGCGGTGATCGAAAACCCGGCGATGGATGGCGTGATCGGCAACCCGCGCCTGGATCGTGAGCGCATGACCGAGCTGCTGCTCGATATCGGCGAGGAGCGGCTCGACGAGGAAGGCCGGAATCTGGTCCGTCTGTTGGTGCGCAACGGGCGCGTTGCGCTGTTGCCGCGCATCGCTGAACAGTTCGAGCAGCGCAAGGCCGATGCCGAGGGCGTGATCGACGTCCATGTCACCAGCGCGTATGCGATGAAGCCCGCGCAGCAGAAGATGCTCGCCGGCATGCTGGAGAAGCGCCTGGGCAAGAAGGTCGAGATCCGCAGCGAAAAAGACCCGAGCCTGCTCGGCGGCGTGGTGATCCGCGCCGCCGACACCGTTATCGACGGTTCGCTCCGTGGCCAGCTACAACGCCTGGCAACCGAATTGGAAATCTAAGCGAGAAGCCATCATGCAACTCAATCCTTCAGAAATCAGTGATCTGATCAAGAGCAAGATCGAGAAGTTCGATCTCTCCACCGAGGCCCACAACGAGGGCACCGTCGTCGCGGTAACCGATGGCATCGTGCGTATCCACGGTCTGGCCGACGCCATGCAGGGCGAGATGCTGGAATTCCCCGGCAAGGTCTACGGCATGGCGCTGAACCTCGAGCGCGATTCGGTCGGCGCCGTCGTGCTCGGCGATTACAAGGGCATCACCGAGGGTGATGCGGTGAAATGCACCGGGCGCATCCTCGAAGTGCCGGTCGGGCCCGAACTGCTCGGTCGCGTGGTCGACGCGCTGGGCAATCCGCAGGATGGCAAGGGGCCGGTCGAGACCCGTCTGAGCTCGCCGATCGAGAAGGTCGCGCCGGGCGTCATCGCCCGCAAGTCGGTCGACCAGCCGGTGCAGACCGGCATCAAGGCGATCGACGCGATGGTGCCGATCGGTCGCGGTCAGCGCGAGCTGATCATCGGCGACCGTCAGACCGGCAAGACCGCCGTCGCGATCGACGCGATCATCAACCAGAAAGGCACCGGCATCAAGTGCATCTATGTCGCGGTCGGTCAGAAGAATTCCTCGATCGCCGCGCTGGTGCGCAAGCTCGAGGAACACGGTGCGATGGAGCACACCATCATCGTGGCCGCGCCGGCCGCCGAATCGGCCGCGATGCAGTACATCGCCCCCTATGCCGGCTGCACCATGGGCGAGTACTTCCGCGACCGCGGCGAGGACGCCTTGATCATCTATGACGATCTGACCAAGCAAGCCTGGGCCTATCGTCAGGTGTCGCTGCTGCTGCGTCGTCCGCCGGGTCGCGAGGCCTATCCGGGAGATGTCTTCTATCTGCACTCGCGTCTGCTCGAGCGCGCCGCGCGCATCAACGAGCACGAAGTCGAGAAGCTGACCAACGGCGAGGTCAAGGGCAAGACCGGTTCGCTGACCGCGTTGCCGATCATCGAGACCCAGGCGGGCGATGTTTCGGCCTTCGTGCCGACCAACGTGATCTCGATCACCGATGGTCAGATCTTTCTCGAAACCGACCTCTTCAACGCGGGTATCCGTCCGGCCATCAACGCCGGCCTGTCGGTATCGCGCGTCGGTGGCGCGGCCCAGACCAAGATCATCAAGAAGCTCGGCGGCGGTGTGCGCCTGGCGCTTGCCCAGTATCGCGAGCTGGCCGCCTTCTCGCAGTTCGCCTCGGATCTGGACGACGCCACCCGCGCCCAGCTGGATCGCGGTCAGCGCGTCACCGAGCTGATGAAGCAGGCGCAGTATTCCCCCCTCAGCATTGCTGAAATGGCGATCTCCTTGTTTGCCGCGAATGAAGGCTACATGGATGATGTCGAAGTCAACAAGATCGTCGATTTCGAGGCCGCGCTGCATGACTACATGCGCTCGCAACACAAGGAACTGCTCGACCGGATCAACGAGAGCGGCGACTACGACAGCGAGATCGAGAATGCTTTCCACGAGGCATTGAAGGATTTCAAGGCAAATCACACCTGGTAAGCGGGGCTGAGCCATGGCAGTTGGAAAAGAGATTCGCACGCAGATCGGCAGTATCAAGAATACGCAGAAGATCACCAGTGCGATGGAGATGGTCGCCGCGAGCAAGATGCGCAAGGCGCAGCAGCGCATGGAGGCGACACGCCCCTATGCCGACAAGATGCGTCAGGTGATCTCGCACCTGGCCAAGGCGCACCCGGAGTATCGGCATACCTTCATGATCGCGCGCGATGTCAGCCGCGTCGGCTATATCATCATCTCGTCCGATCGCGGCCTGTGCGGCGGCCTCAACAGCAATCTGTTCCGCAAGCTGGTAAAGGAGATGCAGAAGCAGCGCGAGGCCGGTATCGAGCTGGATTTCTGCACCATCGGCAGCAAGGCCTCGGCGTTCTTCAAACGCTTCGGTGGTAACGTCGTCGGCAATGCCGAGCACCTTGGCGACAGCCCGCGCATCGAAGACCTGATCGGCACCGTCAAGGTCATGCTCGATGCCTACAAAGAGGGTCGGGTCGACCGCATCTGCATCGCCTACAACCGCTTCGTCAACACCATGACCCAGGAACCGACGATCGAGCAGCTGGCGCCGATCGTCTCCGGGGAGGATGAGCAGAAGCGCCATCCGTGGGATTACATCTACGAGCCCGACGCGAAGGAGGTGCTCGAAGGTCTGCTGGTGCGCTATATCGAATCGCTGGTCTACCAGGGCGTGGTCGAGAACGCGGCCTGCGAACAGTCGGCGCGGATGATCGCGATGAAGGCGGCCACCGACAACGCCGGCGAGCTGATCGACGAATTGCAGCTGATCTACAACAAGGCGCGCCAGGCGGCGATCACGCAGGAAATCTCCGAGATCGTCAGCGGGGCGGCGGCCATCGGTGGTTGAGACCGTGACCAGACAACCCAATCGAAACACTTTGAGAAAGCTGCCGAGGCAGCGATGAGGATCCAACAATGAGTTCGGGCAAAGTCGTCGAAATTATTGGCGCGGTGGTGGATGTAGAGTTTCCGCGCGACAGCATTCCAAAGGTCTACGAGGCGCTTCGCATCGAGTCCGCCGATCTGACCCTGGAGGTTCAGCAGCAACTGGGCGATGGGGTCGTGCGCACCATCGCGATGGGAAGCACCGACGGCCTGAAGCGGGGCGTCGAGGTCACCGCCACCGGCGCGCCGATCAGCGTGCCGGTGGGTCAGGCCACGCTCGGTCGCATCATGGACGTGCTGGGCCGTCCGGTCGACGAGAAGGGCGACATCCCGACCGACGAGCGCATGCCGATCCACCGTCCGGCGCCGAAGCTCGACGAACAGGCGGCGGCCACGGAGATCCTCGAGACCGGCATCAAGGTCATCGACCTGATCATGCCGATCGCGAAGGGCGGCAAGGTCGGCCTGTTCGGCGGGGCCGGCGTCGGCAAGACCGTGACGCTGATGGAGCTGATCCGCAACATCGCGGTCGAGCACTCTGGCTTCTCGGTGTTCGCCGGGGTCGGCGAGCGTACCCGCGAAGGCAACGATTTCTACTACGAGATGCAGGAAGGCGGGGTGCTCGACAAGGTCGCGCTGGTCTACGGCCAGATGAACGAGCCGCCCGGCAACCGCCTGCGCGTTGCGCTGACCGGCCTGACGATGGCCGAATATTTTCGCGACGAGGGTCGCGACGTGTTGATGTTCGTCGACAACATCTACCGCTACACGTTGGCTGGAACCGAGGTCTCGGCCTTGCTCGGCCGCATGCCGTCGGCGGTGGGTTATCAGCCGACCCTGGCCGAGGAGATGGGCGTGTTGCAGGAGCGCATCACCTCGACCAAGACCGGCTCCATCACCTCGTTCCAGGCGGTTTATGTACCGGCCGACGACCTCACCGACCCGTCGCCGGCGACCACCTTCGCCCACCTCGACGCCACCCTGGTGCTGTCGCGCCAGATCGCCGAGTTGGGCATCTACCCGGCGGTCGATCCGCTGGATTCCACCTCGCGCATCCTCGACCCGCATGTCGTCGGTCAGGAGCACTACGATGTCGCGCGCGGCGTGCAGGGCCTGTTGCAGCGTTACAAGGAGCTGAAGGACATTATCGCGATTCTCGGCATGGACGAGCTCTCCGAGGAAGACAAGCTGACCGTCTCGCGCGCGCGCAAGGTGCAGCGCTTCTTGTCGCAGCCGTTCTTCGTCGCCGAGGTGTTCACCGGCGCGCCCGGTAAATATGTAACGCTGAAGGACACCATCAAGAGCTTCAAGGCCATCGTCGACGGCGAATACGACCATTTGCCCGAACAGGCCTTCTATATGTGCGGCGGCATCGACGAGGTCGTGGCCCGCGCCGATGCGATGAAGGACACGGCCTGACAACGGCGGGAGACGGACAATGGCCATGACAATTCACGTCGATATCGTCAGCGCGGAGGGGGAGATCTTCTCCGGGTTGGCCGAGATGGTGTATGCGCCGGCGGTGATGGGCGAGGTCGGCATCGCGCCGCGCCATGCCCCGTTGGTTACGCGCATGAAGCCGGGCGAGGTGCGCGTCGACCGGGGCGCGGGCAAGGAGATGCTCGATATCTTCATCTCCGGCGGCATTCTCGAGGTACAGCCCGATGTCGTGACCATCCTCGCCGATACCGCGATCCGCGCCGAGGATCTCGACGAGGCCGCCGCGCTCGAAGCCAAGGAGCGCGCCGAGAAGGCGATGAAGGACCGCGCCTCCGATTTCGAGTACGCCAAGGCCAAGTCCGAGCTGGCCGAGGCGATGGCCCAGCTTCAGGCGATTCAAAAGATCCGCGAGCGTACCTCGAAACACTGAGCAGGGCGCCGGGGGGCGGCGTAGGGCAATCGCGCTTAAATGCCATTGACCCGACAGGGCGTAGGCTCGATCAAGCGAAGTGGATCGGGCGACAGCGCCAAGCCTTTGAAGTCAGGAAACGTCAAGCGAAATCAAGCGCGATTGCCCTGGTGGGTGGCTCAGGAACTGTGGTCCGGATCGACAATGGAGTATAGAATACAGCGGTCCCGGCGCGGTGCGGGGCCGCTTTTTTGTGTGCGTCGAGGCGCATGCGCACCCAGGCAGCGAGAAATCCATGAGTAAACAACAGGTAACCGAAGGCAAGTATGTGTCGTTGACCTACTCAATCTCCGACGAGAATGGCAACGTCGTCGAGCAGAACGACCTTCCGGTGGGCTACGTCTTCGGCGGAGATGCCGAGCTGATCGGCGGCATGGACGAGGCCCTGCGCGGCAAGCGTCCCGGCGACAAGGTCGTCGTCGAGGTGCCGCCCGAAAAGGGCTTCGGCGCGCGCGACCCCGAGCTGACCTTCGTCGATGACATCGCCAATGTGCCCGAGCAATTCCGCTTTGTCGGCGCCGAGGTGACCATGGCCAACGAGGCCGGCGAGACCAAGACCTTCCACGTCTCGCGCATCGAGGACGGCAAGGTCACGATCGACGGCAACCACCCGCTCGCCGGCAAGACCTTGAACGTCGCGGTCAACATCCTCGATGTGCGTGACCCGACCCCGGAAGATCTCGCCACCGCCGGCAAGCCGCCAGGCACCACGTTGAACTGAAACCCGCCACCAAGGAATCCCCGATGAGTCTGGCAGTCGTCATCCTTGCCGCGGGCAAGGGCACGCGGATGAAGTCCGCGCTTCCGAAGGTACTGCATCCGCTGGCCGGCCGGCCATTGTTGCGGCACGTCGTCGATACCGCCCGCCGCCTCGATCCGGCGCGCATCGTCGTGGTCTACGGCCACGGTGGCGAGCAGGTGCGCGCGCGCATCCGCGGTGACGACATCGAGTGGATCGAGCAGGCCGAGCAGCTCGGCACCGGTCATGCCGTACAGCAGGCGCTGCCCGCGCTTGCCGGCATCCAGCGGACCCTGGTGCTCTATGGGGACGTGCCGCTGATCCGCGAGACGACACTGCGGCGGTTTCTCGATGCCGCGGCGACGACCTCGATCGGGCTCATCAGTCAGATACTGGACGACGCCAGCGGTTATGGTCGCATCGTGCGTGATGCCAGTGGCCGGGTGCGCGCGATCGTTGAGCACAAGGACGCCACTCCGGAGCAGCTGGCGATCCGCGAGATCAACACCGGCATCATGACCTTCGACAATCCGCGTCTGGCCGAATGGCTCGGGGGCCTGCGCAACGATAACGCCCAGGGAGAGTACTATCTCACCGACCTGGTCGCCGCCGCGGTCGCGACCGGCGAGGAGGTCGCGACCGCCTCGCCGGATCATCCGGCCGAGGTCGCGGGCGTCAACGACCGCGCCCAGCTCGCCGCGCTCGAGCGCGTCTACCAGGGGTGGCGAGCCGAAGCCTTGATGCGTGATGGCGTCTCATTGGCCGATCCGGCGCGCATCGACGTGCGCGGCGAGTTGAAGGCAGGGCAGGACGGCTTCATCGACATCAACTGCGTATTCGAGGGGCGGGTGCGTCTCGGCGAGGGTGTGCGCATCGGACCGAACTGCATGCTACGGGACGCCGAGATCGGAGACGGCGCCGAGATCCTGGCGAACAGCCATATCGACGGCGCGCGGGTCGGCCCCGGCAGCCGGGTCGGTCCGTTCGCGCGGCTGCGTCCCGGCACCGATCTGGTGGAAGCCGCGCATATCGGCAACTTCGTCGAGTTGAAGAACGCCCATGTCGGTACCGGCAGCAAGATCAATCACCTGAGCTATGTCGGCGATGCCGAAGTCGGCAGCGGGGTCAACATCGGCGCCGGTGTCATCACCTGCAACTATGACGGCGCCAATAAGCACCGTACCCGGATCGGCGACAACGCCTTCATCGGTTCCGACGTACAGCTGATCGCGCCGGTCGAGGTAGGCGCCGGCGCGACGATCGGCGCCGGCTCGACCCTTGTCAAGGATGCGCCGGACGGAGAACTGACGCTGAGTCGGGCGCGCCAGGTCACGGTGGAAGGCTGGAAGCGCCCGGTAAAGAAGACCGACTGAACTACCGCGAGGAATGGCCGAATCCCTGTATACTCGTCATCGCAAGGCGTACTCGTCGCCGCTGCCCGATCCGCGGTACATGGTCGGACCTGCGCTTTTGTCGGGCCGATTTGTTAGCGGTTAGTGAAGTCGTTACATTTATTTGACCGGATTGGATTACAGACTATGTGTGGAATCGTTGGAGGCATCGCGCAGCGTGACGTAGCGCCGATCCTGATCGAAGGGTTGCGGCGGCTGGAATATCGCGGCTACGACTCGGCCGGTCTCGCGGTGTTGGACGAGTTGGGTCGCCTGCGCCGCGAGCGTACCCAGGGCAAGGTCCAGAAGCTGGCCGATGCGCTGGCCGAGAGCGAGCTGCATGGCCGGATCGGCGTCGCCCACACCCGCTGGGCGACCCACGGCGAGCCGGCGGTGCGCAACGCCCATCCCCATGTCTGCCGCAACGCGGTCGCGGTGGTGCATAACGGCATCATCGAGAACCACGCCGAGTTGCGCCGCCAGCAAGAGAAACAGGCGCATGTCTTCACCTCGGACACCGATACCGAGGTCATCGTCCACGCGATCTACGACCATCTGCAACGCGGCGGAGACTTGTTCGACGCGGTGCGCCAGACCGTGGCCGGGCTGCACGGCGCCTATGCGCTCGGGGTCATCGCGGTCAACGAGCCGGATCGCCTGATCGCCACCCGACACGGCAGCCCGCTGGTGATCGGCGTCGGCATCGGCGAGAACTTCATCGCCTCCGACGTCTATGCCCTGCTGCCGGTGACCCAGCGCTTCATCTTTCTGGAAGAGGGCGACATCGCCGATATCCGCCGCGACAGCATCCGCATCGTCGACAAGCATGGCCAGGAGGTCGAGCGCGAGATTAAGGAATCCGCGCTGTCCGGCGACGCCGTCGGGCGTGGCGGTTATCGCCACTATATGCTCAAGGAGATCCACGAGCAGCCGCGCGCGATCGCCGATACCCTCGAAGGACGGATCGCAGAAGACAGCGTGTTGGCGAATGCCTTCGGTGCCGCGGCCGAGGCGATCTTCGCCGATACCCATGCGATCCAGATCGTCGCCTGCGGCACCTCTTATCACGCTGGCATGGTCGCGCGCTACTGGTTCGAGGGCCTGACCGGCCTGCCGTGCCAGGTCGAGGTCGCCAGCGAATTCCGCTACCGCAAGCATGTGGTCGCGCCCGGCACCCTGTTCGTCACCATCTCGCAGTCCGGCGAGACCGCCGATACCCTCGCCGCGCTGAAGCTCGCCAGGCAACTCGGCTACGCCGCCTCGCTGGCGATCTGCAACGTGCCGGAGAGCTCGTTGGTGCGGGAGTCCGATCTTGTGCTCTTGACCCGTGCCGGTCCCGAGATCGGTGTCGCCTCGACCAAGGCGTTCACCACCCAGCTCACCGCCTTGCTGTTGTTGGTGGTTGCGCTTGGCAAGCAGCACGGCCTGCGTCCCGGGCTGGAAGCCGAGCTGGTGGGCGAGCTGCGTCGGCTGCCGGGGATCTGCGAGCAGGTGCTCGAGCTCGATGCGCCGATCGCCGAGTTGGCCGAAGACTTCAACGACAAACACCATGCCCTGTTTCTCGGTCGCGGCACCCAGTACCCGGTCGCGATGGAGGGCGCGCTGAAGCTGAAGGAGATCTCCTATATCCACGCCGAGGCCTACCCGGCGGGCGAGCTCAAGCACGGCCCGCTGGCGCTGATTGACGAAGACATGCCGGTGATCGCGGTGGCGCCGAACAACAGTCTGCTCGAAAAGCTCCAGTCCAACCTCGAGGAGGTACGCGCGCGCGGTGGTCGTCTCTATGTGTTTGCCGACGCCCGCGTCACGATGGAGTCCAGCGACGAGGTTCGGGTGATCGAGGTCGACAACACCGAGACCGCCATCGCCCCGGTCGTGTTCACCATCCCGTTGCAATTGCTGTCCTACCATGTCGCGGTGCTGAAGGGCACCGATGTCGACCAGCCGCGCAATCTGGCGAAGTCGGTTACTGTGGAATAGGGCTTTTCTCCGGCCCTCTGGTCGTGTATCCTACGCGCTCTCGCGGGTCGTTAGCTCAGTCGGTAGAGCAGTGGATTTTTAATCCATTGGTCATAGGTTCGAATCCTATACGACCCACCATCTCCCCGTTTGCGGCGTACCGGGGCCGCTTCCGATCCGGCTGCTGCGGACTGTTCCCGTTTCTGGCGAGCAAACCCGGGGTGGCGACCGCGGGCCGCTCAGGCCACGCTGTCGATGTCGGCGATCAACTCGTCTTCCAGCCACTGATGAAGAAAGCCGGCCGCGCGCGCGGGAATATGGGCTTCATCGATCCACTCCACCAGTCCAGCGCAGACGCTGGAAAAATCCACGCCTTCACGCATCTGGCCCAGGGCCCAGGCCTCGTCAACCGGCAATGACCGGTAGCGGGTTCGTTGGTCAGCCGAGCGCCAGATCGCCCAGGTTTCCACTTCGGGAAGCGCTTGGGGCGGGATGGGATCGCTTTCGGCTTCGATCGCGCGCCACAGCGCCACCGTGTTCCAGTGGTGGTGGCGCAGCGCTTGCAGGCTGGGTGCGAAGCGCAGGCGCAGCCCGGCCCACCGCTCGGGCGGGATCCGGCGCAGCGTTTCGCGCTCCAGCGGGCGGGCATCGGGGGCGTCGAAGGCGCCGCGCAGCGCCCATTCGAAATCCGCCATCTCGGCGAGCAACGGGGTGTCCCGCCAGGGCGGGCGTTCGGCGAGGAAATGGGCGAGCTGGTCGCCAAACCAGCGGATCGAACGGTAGCTGGACGGATGAGCCTCGAGATAGGCGGCGCCGAGTGCCGCGAAGCCTTCATCGCCGAGCAGGGTATGAACCGCCGGGTAGGCGTCGCTCAAGGCTTCGATCAGGCGCAGGCGGTAGGCGTCGCTGTAGATACCCAGCCGGGTCTCGATGGGAAAGCGCGGGGTGCCCACGATCAGTTCGCGCACCTGTTCGTCGCCATTGGTCAGGTGGCGTTGCAGGGCCTCCTGGATGTCTCGCAGGGAGCGTTCAGCCATTGGCGGCCTCGGGGTGGATGCGATCCCCGGCGATTCGACGGGCCTGCTCGAGCTCGGCCAGCAGGTCGGCCAGCGGCGGGATGTTGTCGTCGCGTTCGATCATCGTCGAGACATTGCCGTAGCGTTCCACGGCTTGTTCGTAGAGACTCCATACCGATGGGATGATCCCGGCATCGTGGGTGTCGATGGCGTAATCGCCGAAATCACTGTGTCCGGCGAGATGGAACTGTTGCACCCGTTCGCCGGCAATCCCTTCGAGATAGGCGCGAGGGTCGAAGTCGTGGTTCAGCGCGCTGACATGGATGTTGTTGATGTCGAGCAGGATCAGGCAATCGGCGCGCTCGCTGATGGCGTTGAGAAATTCCCATTCGGTGAGTTGCGAATCGGCGTAGCTGATATAGCTGGAGACGTTCTCCAGCAGGATGCGGCGGCCGAGGTAGTCTTGCACCCGCATCACGCGTTCGACGACATGGGCGATGGCTTCCTCGGTATAGGGGAGTGGCAGCAGGTCATGCAGGTTGAGGCCGTTGATGCCGGTCCAGCACAGGTGATCGGAGATCCAGCGGGGTTCGATCTCGTCGGCGAGCGCCTTGAGCTGCTTCAGGTAGTCCTGATCGAGCGGGTCGGTCGAGCCGATCGACAGGGAGACCCCGTGCATCACCAGCGGATAGCGTTCGGCGATGCGCGCGAGAAAGTAGCGCGGCTTGCCGCCGGGCACCAGATAGTTTTCGCTGAGGATCTCGAACCAATCGATGGCCGGATCGGTATCGAGAATTTCGTGGTAGTGCTCCTTGCGCAGGCCAAGGCCGTAGCCGAGCGAGGGATATCGGGACAAATCAGTGGTATCCGGGAGAGCTTTGGAGCAAAACCGGCGGGCATGGTACCCGCCGGAGGTGGGTCAGCTCTTGATTTCGCCGCCCTTGTCGATGCATTCGGATGCGCTCATCGGCAGCCAGCCCAGGCCTTTGCACTTGTTCTGACCCTTGCACTTGTTGCTGGCGGTGGCGCAGGCGGTGGTGCCCTTGCACGAGTTCACGCCGTAGCAGTGGACCTTGGCCGAGCCGGCCTTGGCGCTGCTTTCCGACATGCCCGACATGCCGGGCATGCTGTCACAGCCGGTGAGCAGGAAGGCGGCGGCCGCGCCGGCGAGTGCGACACCACTGGTTTTCTTTACACTATTCATTCAGATGACTCCTTAAGAGTGGTTTGTGTTTTGTTCTTGGGCCGCATCCTACAATGAGGGTGGCGTACAGGCCCCTCCAGCCGTCAGGCGAGGCCTGGCGGCATTTTGATAGACCGGCGCGCAAGCGGTTTTCTTTCCGTTCATGGCTCGGTCGGCGACGAGTATATACTCGTCGCTCATGAATTTTCGGATTTTCGAGAGCGTTCCTCGTGCCCGTGGGCTAGGCGCGGAAACGAGTCATAGCCCATTCTATGGCGAGTTTCCGCAACAACGCCCACGGGTGCGAGGGGCGGTCGCAGTGGCCGAAAATTCATGGGCGACGAGTATAGAATAGATTCCCGGTCGTGTTACAGGTTTTTTCGCCACGGATTGCCTTTTGGGACATCGGCTACATCAGAAAAAGCTTGGCAAGGCCGAGAAAGGCGAAGAAACCGACGATGTCGGTGACCGTGGTCAGGATCACGCCGCCGGCCAGCGCCGGATCGATGCGCAGGTGGTGCAGAATCAACGGCAGCACCGCGCCGGCGAGCGCGGCGAGCACCAGGTTGACGGTCATCGCGACGCCGATCAGGCCGGCGATATTGACATCTTTCAGCCAGATGCCGGCGATCGTGGCGACCACGGCGGCCCAGATCAGGCTGTTGATCGCGCCGACCGCGAGTTCTTTCAGGATCAGCCAGCGCGAGTTGCTGGCGTTGAGCTGGCCGAGCGCGATGCCGCGGATCGTCAGCGTCAATGTCTGGCTGCCGGCGATGCCGCCCATGCTGGCGACGATCGGCATCAGCACCGCGAGCGCGACGTATTGTTGCAGTACGTCTTCGAACAGGCTGATGACCCAGGAGGCGAGAAAGGCGGTGCCGAGGTTGACGCCCAGCCATACCGCGCGGCGCTTGGCGCTGTCGAGCACTGGAGCGAACATGTCTTCTTCCTCGGAGAGACCGGCCTGCCCCATGAATTGGTGTTCGCCTTCCTCGCGCACCAGGTCGAGGACGTCGTCGACGGTGATGCGGCCGAGCAGGCGGCCTTCGTCGTCGACCACCGGCGCCGAGAGCAGATCGTGCTGCTCGAAGCGTTCGGCGACCTTGCGCGCTTCCCAGTTCGCCGGGATCGGCTTCAGATCGAGGCTCATGACCTCGGCCACGGTGTCTTCCGGATCGTGCGTGACCAGCGCTGCAAGACTCAGGGCGCCGAGGTATTTGTCATCGCGGTTGACGACGAACAGGGTGTCGGTGGATGGCGGCACGCGTTCGGAGAGCAGGCGCAGGTAGCGCAATACCACGTCCAGGGTGACTTCTGGACGCACCGTTACGGTGTCGGTGTTCATCAGCCCGCCGGCGGTGTCCTCCGGGTAGGAGAGCACGGCCTTCAGGCGATGCAGATGCTGTGAGTCGAGCGAGGCGATGACCTCGCGCGAGAGGCTCTCGGGGAGGTCTTGCACCAGGTCGGCGAGGTCGTCGATCGGCAGGTCGGTGACCGCGGCGACGATCTGCTGGCCGTCCATGTCCTGAATCAGGTCATCGCGCACCTCGTCGCTGAGCTCGACAAGGACCTCGCCTTCCTTGTCGGGAGGGATCAGCTCCCACACCAGCTGGCGCTCGGCCAGCGGCAGGGATTCGAGAAAGTGCGCGATCTCGGAAGGCGTCAGCGCATTGAGCAGGCGCGCGGTCTGCTGCAGGGTGCCGCTGTCGAAGACGCTCTGCAAGGCCTCCAGGCGGGTTTTTTTCTGGGCTTGGGGCGCGGTTGCAGGCATGGTTTTTCCATCGAGAATGACATACTTGTCGCCCATGAACTCTCGTTTATCAAGGCGGTTCCTCCGCGGAGGCCGAAAAATTCATAGGCGACGAGTATAAATTGATTTTATCAGGACGGAGGCGGGGAAGGAACCGGCGCGGGCGCGCCTGCCAGGGCAATCGCACTCGAATGCCATATAGGCGGAATCGCTATAAGTCTTCCCCTACCCGCACGAGCCATCGAGGTCGTCGAGCACGCCGCGGATGATATCGGCATCGTTGCTCGCGCAGGCCACGCGCAAGGCGCGGTCGAGCTGTTCGGTATCGGCGTCGAGCACCCGTTGCTTGACCGGCAGCAGGGCCGATGGCTGCATGCTGAAGCGTGTCAGGCCAAGCCCCAGCAACAGGCGGGTGTATTGGGTCTCGCCGGCCATCTCGCCGCACATCGAGACCGGGGTGCCGGTTTCCGCGCCGGCGCGAAGGATGTTGCGGATCAGCTGTAACAGCGCTGGATGAGTGGGGTCGTAGAGGTAGGTGACTTCTTCATCCATGCGATCGATCGCGAGGGTGTATTGGATCAGGTCGTTGGTGCCGATCGACAGGAAATCCAGCTCGCGCGCGAGCGGCTCGCAGATCAGTGCGGCGGCGGGTACCTCGATCATGCCGCCGAGCGGGACTTCGGGGTCGAAGGCCAGGCCGTCGCGGCGTAGCTGGCGCTGGGTCGAGGCGATCAGCGCGCGCACCTGGCGCACCTCGTCGACCGAGGACAGCATCGGCAACATGATGCGCAACGGCCCGAGCGCCGAGGCGCGCAACAAGGCGCGCAGTTGCGGCAGGAACAGCTCGGGTTCGGTCAGGCACAGGCGGATCGCGCGCAGCCCGAGCGCTGGGTTGCGACAGCCCTGACTGGGCAGGTTCTCGCACCATTTGTCGGCGCCCAGATCGAGCGTTCGGAACACCACCGGCTTGCCATCCAGCTGCTCGAGCACCCGTTGGTAGACCGCAAAGTGCTCTTCCTCATCCGGGGGGGTGTCGCGGTTCATGTAGAGCCATTCGGTGCGGTACAGGCCGATACCGTCGGCGCCGCTGCGATGCACCAGCTCGACATCCTCGGGCAGCTCGATATTGGCCATCAGCTCGATCTCGACGCCGTCGCGGGTGATCGCCGGCAGTGTCAACAGGGCGTGCAGCGCGGCGTCCTCGCCGCGTTCCTCGCGCAGGCGGCGGTGGTACCAGGCGAGAATTCCAGGGTCGGCCTCGGCAAGCACCGTGCCGTTGTCGGCATCGACGATCAGCAGTTCCCGGTCGCGCAGCAGGCTGGCGACATGACGCGCGCCGACCACCGCCGGGATGCCGAGGCTGTTGGCGAGGATCGCGGTGTGCGACATCGGCCCGCCGAGTTCGGTCACCAGCCCGGCGATGCGATGACGTTTCAGCACGAAGATGTCGGCCGGAGAGATATCGTGGGCCACCACGATGCCGCCGTCGAGCGCATCGTTGTCGTCGAGATCGCGCCGCTGCCCGGTGAGCAGCTTCAGCACTTGGTTGACGAGATGGTTGATATCGTCGCGCCGGGTGCGCAGATAGGGATCCTCGACCGCGTCGAAGACCTTCAGCAGGGCCTCGCGACGGAGCTGCAAGGCCCACTCGGCGGCGCAGCCCTCCTCGCGGATCAGGCTTTCGACCACGCTGCTGAGCGCATCGTCCTGAAGGATCAATAGATGGGTATCGATGAAGGCGACGATGTCGCTCGGCGTGTCTTCCGGGATCTGCTCCCGGATCGCGCGCAGCTCGCCGCGCGCATCGCGCATCGCGGCGCGGAAGCGTTCCAGCTCGCTGTCGGTTTCGCTGGCGGTGACCCAGCGCGGGGTGATGACGATCTCGCCGCCGGGCAGCAGCCAGGCCGGGCCGATGGCGACGTGTCTTCGGCTGCCGACGCCGGTGCCCAGGCAGGCGAAGGTCATTGCGCTTCTCCAAAGCGCGCTTCGACCAGCTCCTCCAGCGCGGCCAACGCGGCCTCGGCGTCTTCCCCCTCGGCCTCGATTGTGATCTCGCTGCCTTGGCTCGCGGCCAGCAGCATCACTCCCATGATGCTTTTGCCGTCGACCTGCTGGCCGTTTCTGGCGATGCGGATCGTCGCGCTGAAATGGCTGGCGCAGGTGACGAATTTGGCTGCGGCGCGCGCGTGCAGGCCGAGTTTGTTGATGATGGTCAGTTTCTTGCTGGGCATGGGAGCACTCTATACAAAACCAAGGAGCAACCCAAGCGGAGTCGGGCTCATTGCCCGTCGGGCTGGTATTCCATGACGCCGCGGCAGCCTCCAGCGAGCGCTTTGTCGACCAGCGCGTCAAGATCGAGTCGGGCGTAGTTGAAGATCTTGATCAGCATCGGCAGGTTGACGCCGGCAATGACGCGGACTTGCCCGGGATGGTACAACGAGCAGGCGATATTCGACGGCGTCGAGCCGAACAGGTCGGTCAGCACCAAAGCGCCGCTGCCCTGGTCGATCTGGCGCAGCACGCCTCGCGCCTGATCGCTGATTTGCTGCGGCTCGCTGTAGGGCGCCACCGACAGGCATTCGGTGTTCAACGGGCAGATGCCAAGGATCGAGGTCGCGCTTTCGAGCAGCGCGCTTCCGATCTGACCGTGGGTGATCAGCAACAGTCCGACGCTCATGATCCCAGCTCGCGGTGGAAGATGGAGATGTCCTTCGCGACCGGCTTCAGCGCGTCGGCGAGACGTTCCGCGACGTACACCGAGCGGTGCTGGCCGCCGGTGCAGCCGATCGCGATCGTCAGATAGCTTACGCCTTCCCGCTGAAAGCACGGGATATAGGTACGCAGGTAATCACCGAGGTGTTCGAGCAGGCGTGATGCCTGGCCGGTGGCGTCGAGGTAGTCGATCACCGCCTGGTCCTTGCCGCTCAGCGCGCGCAGTTCGCTCACCCAATACGGGTTCGGCAGGCAGCGCACGTCGAACACGAAATCGGCATCCTGGGGGATGCCGTACTTGAACCCGAACGATTGCAAAAAAACCGAGATCCCCGCCTGGTGCGGCATCAGCAGTTTATTGCGGATCATCGCGCGCAGCTGATGCAGATTGCTGCGGCTGGTGTCGATGACGAGATCGGCGATCGCGCGGATCGGGCCGAGGATCTCGCGTTCCCGCGCGATGGTCTGGGCCAGGTTGGCGCGCTCATTGGTCAAAGGATGGGGGCGGCGGGTCTCGTTGAAGCGGCGGATCAGGACCTCGTCGCTGGCGTCGAGAAATAGCACCTTGCAATCGATGCCGCGATTGCGGATGCCGAGCACGATGGCCGGGATCTGACGCAGACTCTCCGGCTGGATGCGCGCATCCAGCCCGGTTGCGCTCCATTCGTACAATGGGTTGGGATCCTCGACCAGCTGATCGGTAAAACGCTCCAGCAGGAAGACCGGCAGATTATCGATGCTGTAGTAGCCGGCATCGCTGAGCGAAGCCAGGGCAATGGACTTTCCCGAGCCGGACAGGCCGGTGACGATGACGAGGCGCATGGGCGGCGGTTGAACGCAGTGTCAGTGGGCTGAGCTTTCAGTCTGGACCACAAGGCCGACCGGATCAACCAGCGACCGGCCAGTTTCAGTGGAATCGCGAACGCAACTCGCGCAGCACGGCAATAGCCAACAGGCCGATGCCGATCAACAACAGGGACGCGGGTTCTGATAAGCTCATCGGTCCGGCCTTTTGCGCGGGAGGCGTCGGTGATGAATCGAGCAAGAGTCACGCCATCTTTAACGAATGGAGCAGAATCAATGGTTTGCATTTCTCTCGCGCAGGTCTTCGATCGGGAGTGTAAGAAATGTTGACAAGGCTGCGCGGCTGTCTGCCGGTCTTGGTGCTGGCTCTGTCAGGAGCCCGGGCGGCCTCGCTCACGCGCCTCGACAATCCCGAAACCGGGCTCAGCCGCTGGCGCCTGGACCTGCCGGTACTGCATCTCGAACTGGCGCAGCGTCTGCCGGACCAGGTGCGTGGCTTCTTCCTCGCGCGGGGCTTTCCGTCCGCGCTGGCCGATGCCTTCGCGCGCGCTTGCGTGTTTCAGGTGATTGCGCGCAATGTCGGCGAGCGCGCGCCGCTGGTAATCGACCTTGCGGCGTGGCGGGTGCGCCGAGAGGGAGAGGCGCGACCGCTGCCCGACAAGCAGACCTGGCTGAACTCGTGGCGCGCGGCGGGGTTGGCGCCGGCCGCCGCGCTGGCGTTTCGCTGGGCCACCTTCCCCGAGCGTCAGCGCTTTGCGCCGGGCGACTACAATTGGGGCATGCTCGGTTTCGGACCGGCGCCCGGAGAATCCTTCGATTTGCAACTGGTCTGGCGCGAGGGCGATGAGCCCAAGAGTCGATGGATTCGCAACCTGCAATGCGCGGAGGACAAATGAGACCCATCACCCACCTGATCCTGCTGTTCTGGCTGCTGAGCAGCGCGGCATCGTCGCTCGCGGGCGGCCACCAGACCCTGACCCCGGTCGACCCGCCGTTGCCGGCGCCGCCCACGCGGTTGACCGATCTCGACGGAAACCCACACAGCCTCGCCGAGCTTCGCGGCAAGCCCGTGATCGTCAACTTCTGGGCCACCTGGTGTCCACCCTGCCGCGCCGAGATGCCGGCGATGAACCGCGCCTGGGCGCGCATCGGGAAAGAAGGCATCGCGCTGGTTGCGATCGATGTCGGCGAGGACGAGGACACCGTTTTCGCCTTCACCGGCGAGGTGCCGGTCGATTTCCCGATCTGGCTCGATCGCGACGGCGGGAAGGTCGCCGCCTGGCCGGTGCGCGGCCTGCCGACCACCTTCGTGCTCGATCCGCAAGGCCGCATCGTCTACCGCGCGATCGGCGGGCGCGACTGGAACGACGACGCGCTGCTCGACAAGATCCGCGCATTGAGAAAACAGCCATGAAGCCCGCCGACCACCATGTCGCGGTATTGGGCGCCAGCCCCAAGCCGGCGCGTTACGCCAATCAGGCGGTGCGCTTGTTGAAGGCGCAGGGCTACCCGGTTACGCCGCTGCACCCACGCTTCGAACGGATCGAAGATTTGCCGGTCACGCACGCGCTGGCCGACATCGAGCGGCCGGTGGATACCCTGACGCTATATGTAGGCCCGGCCGGACTCGAACCCTTGCAGGACGACATCGTCGCGTTGCGCCCCGGGCGCGTGATCTTCAACCCCGGCAGCGAGAGCCGCGCGTTGCAACAGCGGCTCGACGCCGCCGGCATCCCGTGGCAGCAGGCTTGTACCCTGGTACTGCTGAAGACCGGCGTCTTCCTCGCCGACATCCCGCCTCCCGATGCCGGATGAGCCGCTATCGACCGCCACCGGCGCGCAAATCGCCATACATCACCGCCGTCGGATTCGCCGTGTTACAAGGCGAATCGCGCTCCCTGTGGAAGCGCCGGCGCGAGGTGGTCGCCGCGCTCTCCGCCGCCGCGGCCGAGGGCGATCGCTCTGAGAACGCCGAATACATCTATCGCAAACAACAGCTCCGCGGGCTGGACCGGCGCATCCGCTACCTGGAAAAACGCCTGGGCGAGCTGAACGTGGTCGAGCATCCTCCCGAGGATCGCGAGCGCGTCTACTTTGGTGCCTGGGTTACGCTGGAAGACGAGAACGGCCAGGAGCAGCGTCTGCGCATCGTCGGGGCTGACGAATTCGATCCGGAGCGCAACTGGATCAGCATCGATGCCCCCCTCGCGCGCGCCCTGCTGAAACGCGCCCGCGACGACGAGGTAGAGGTACGCACGCCGGTCGGTCCGCGACGCTACTGGATCGTCACGATCGACTATGAGTAGGATTCCGGGTGACGCCCCGTTCCTTTTGGAAATGTTATGACTGCGGGTGGTAATCATTGTGTTATTGCTCAAACGTTACGGGTAGTAGAGAACGATAAATGAACGTAGGTGATCGGCTATGCTAAAACGCATAAAGATTATGGGTTATAAGTCCCTGAAGGATATCCAGGTGGAGCTGGTGCCTCTTTCGGTTCTGTTTGGCCCAAACGGCGCTGGGAAAAGCAATTTTCTGGATGCGTTGCAATTGCTTTCCAAGATCGCGGTCAGCCGAACCCTGAAAGAAGCTTTTGATCCACCTTACCGGGGCAAGCCCCTGGAGTCGTTCTCATTTCCTCCCAGTGGTTTGGAAGGCTTGTTGGATTCAGAGTCCAGGCGCTTCAGTATAGAAGTTGATGTCGAGCTTTCGCCAGCTGTTGTCGAGCATGTGAACCGCCAGATTCGTGAGATGAGAGGAGGCATGCCGGGAGATGGGCCTTCGGATACTTTGAAAGAGAAATCAAAAAAAATCGCAACAGTCCGAGAAAGAAATCTCCGTTACCGTATCGAGATAGAGATATTGCCGAAGAAGAGTGGCCTTCTGCGTGTTGCCGATGAATATCTGGTAGCGTTGAATACCAAGGGTGAGCCGACAGGCAAGAGGAGACCCTTTCTAGAGCGGATGGGAGACAAGATCCATCTGAGAATGGAGGGTCAGGCTCATCCCACTTATCATGAACGATATCTTGATCATAGCATCCTTTCGTTGCCCAATTATCCACCCCATTATCCTCATTTGGTGGCGATGCGGAGAGAGCTGGAAAGTTGGTTCTTTTTTTATTTCGAGCCCAGGGAGAGGATGCGGTCTCCCAACCCTGTTAAAGAGGTTCGACATGTCGGTCTTATGGGTGAGGAGCTGGCTGCTTTTTTGAATACCTTAAATGCCATTGATCCCCGCCAATTTAAAGCAGTTGAAAAAGCGCTGCATACCATCCTGCCTAATGTCGATGGACTGGAAGTCGAAGTAAATAATTTGGGTGAGGTTGAGTTAAAAGTAAAGGAGAATGGAATTCTTGTCCCCGCCCGGGTGCTGTCCGAAGGAACCTTACGGGTGCTTGGCCTGTTAGCACTGTCTGGCGCCAAGGATCAGCCCTCTCTGGTTGGTTTCGAGGAGCCGGAAAACGGTATCCATCCCCGCAGGCTCCAGCTTGTAGCAGAGTTGTTCAAAACTCGTGCTGGGATGGGAGAAACCCAGTACATCATTACTACCCACTCTCCGATCCTGCCCGACCTCATGCCTGATGAATCATTGTTTGTTTGTAAGAAGGTTGGAGGCGAGACTCGTATTGAATCATTCAAAACATGGGGCGCTTTAGGTCGTCGGGCGGATATAGATCTTTCCTTGATGGAAGAGGATGAAAATGAACTGACGGTTTCCGAGCGGATCCTGCGGGGCGATTTCGATGCATAGTATCGTGCTTTTCGTGGAAGATTATGCGCATAAGGAATTTCTTGCATGCTTGTTGCGGAGGCTGGCAAAAGAGCACGATGTCGATATTGGTGATCTGGTCTGGCTCAATACTCGCAGGGGGCATGGGGCTGTAATCAAGGAGTTAAGGCAATTTTTGCGCGACTTGCAACGTGGGCGTGCTGATTCCTACGATCTCATCGTAGTTGCCACGGACGCCAACTGCAAGGGGTTCAATCATCGTGTAAAGGAGATTATGGATGTGACAAGGAATGTTCCAATCCCGGTTGTCTGCGCTGTGCCCGATCCGCACATTGAACGATGGTTGCTTCTAGATTCAGCGGCTTTTAAGGAGGTGTTCGGGCGCGGCTGCCATGCCCCAGACCAGAAATGCGAGCGCCATCGCTATAAGAAGGCGTTGATTGATGCTATCCGTGATGCCGGCGTGACCCCAAGTCTCGGTGGTGTTGAATTTTCCACCGATCTTGTGGATGTGATGGATCTACAGCGGGCGGCCAGGGTCGACGGTTCGTTCCACCGATTGTTGGATAACATTAATGAAGTCTTTTCTGAATGGAAGCGATAATTCCTTTCGAAGGTCTATCAGGTTTTGATTGGTTTCTATTGCCCATGAATTTTCGGTTTTCCGAGGCCGTTCCTGGCGTCCTCGAGCGTTTTTCGAAAATTCGTCTTCGTCCCAGTTATGTGTCAAGATCCGGCCGGTGGCGTCAATGCGACAGCGAAGCGGCTTCATTCCGCTGCTGTGGACACTGATCATTTCTGCTGTGCGATGCCAGCAGGGTTCGAAGTATCCCGGTGCGGCGTGGTATACTCGTCGCCCATGGTTTTCCGAGGCCGTTCCTCGCGCCGGTGGGCCAGGCATGGAAACGAGTCATCGCCTTTTCAGACATGGTGAGTTTCCGCAATGATGCCCATGGGTGTGAGGGACGGTCGCAGTAGCCGAAAATCATGGGCGACGAGTATATTAAGGCGGAGTAGAAGCCTGCGGAGGACGGATCTTGGTGTTCGCCAGCGGGTTCGTTTCCGGTGATTGCAACGTTATAGAGATTCAGAATATGACCGCCTCCTCAGCGAAGACCCTCGATCAGCGGGAGGTCGAGATCACGCGTGACCAGTTGCCGCTGTGTTGTCCGCCGTTGGATGTCGATGTCTACGGTTTGCATCCCCGCGTCTGGCTGGCCTTCGGACGCGACGGCAAGGCGACCTGTCCCTACTGCGGGACCGATTACCTGCTGAAGGACTGATGTCGCGGGTGCTTGTCGTCGGTCCGTCGTGGGTCGGCGACATGGTGATGGCGCAG
Organism: Sedimenticola sp.; assembly: GCA_027008705.1. Lineage (GTDB taxonomy): Bacteria > Pseudomonadota > Gammaproteobacteria > Chromatiales > Chromatiaceae > JALSSX01. Next base: position 23,897 of record JALVEB010000038.1, read on the forward strand.
AGCTTGTTCAAGGTGTTGCGCGCGCGTCGTCCGGGGGTGACCATCGATGTGCTTGCGCCGGGCTGGAGCCTGCCGTTGCTCGAGCGCATGCCGGAGGTCGCGCGCGGGTTGACGATGGCCCTCGGTCATGGCGAGCTTGGGCTGCTTCGGCGCTATCGCCTCGGTCGCTCGTTGCGTGCCGCCGGCTATGAGCAGGCGATCTTGCTGCCGAACTCGCTGAAATCCGCGCTCGCGCCGTTCTGGGCGCGCATCCCGCGTCGTACCGGTTGGCTTGGCGAGCAGCGTTACGGTCTGCTCAACGATATCCGCCGTCTCGATCCGAAACGCCTGACGATGACGGTGCAGCGCTTCGTCGCGCTGGCCGGCGAGCGCGACGACGAACCGCCGGCGGAGATTCCGCCGCCAGCGCTGCGGGTCGACGCCGAGGCGGTGGCGCGCGCGCGCGCGCGCCATGGTCTGGACGCGGATGGGCCGCTGTTGGCGCTGTGTCCGGGCGCCGAGTATGGGCCGGCGAAGCGTTGGCCGGAAGCCCACTATGCGGAGCTGGCGCGCGCTTATCTCGGGCGCGGCTGGCGGGTTGCGGCGTTCGGGTCGAAGAAGGATCAGGCGGTCGGCGCGGCGATCGCCGCCGCCGCGCCGGGTTGTCTCGATCTGTGTGGCCGTACCACGTTGGCGGAAGCCATCGACCTGCTTTCCATCGCCAGCGCCGTGGTCAGCAACGATTCCGGCTTGATGCATGTCGCCGCCGCCTTGCAACGCCCGCTGGTCGCGCTCTACGGCTCTTCCGATCCGGCGTTCACGCCGCCATTGAATCAGGCCCACCGTATTGCCACGTTGGGTTTGCCGTGTAGCCCCTGTTTCCAGCGGGAATGCCCGTTTGGCCATCTCGATTGCCTGGCGAAGCTGCAACCGGCGCGCGTCGAGGCCTTGCTCGAAGAGCTGCTGGCGGCATGAGGGTGTTGGTGGTCAAAACCTCGTCGCTCGGCGACCTGGTGCATTGCTTTCCGGCGCTGACCGATGCCGCGCGCGTGATCCCCGGCATCCGTTTCGATTGGGTGGCCGAGCAGGCTTTCGCCGCCTTGCCGCGATTGCATCCGGCGGTCGAGCGGGTGATCCCGATCGGGTTGCGCCGCTGGCGTGGCGGCTGGTGGCGGGCGTGGCGGCGCGGCGAGATGCAGCGCTTTTGGCAAGCGCTGCGCGCGCGCGACTATGACCGAGTCATCGACGCGCAGGGGCTGTTTTTCAAGAGCGCCTGGGTGGCGCGCGCCGCGCGCGGCCCCAGCGCCGGTTTCGACGCGCGCTCGGCGCGCGACCGCTGGGTCGGCTGGAGCTACCAGGATGCCTTCCGCGTCGCGCGGGATCAGCACGCCATCGCGCGCAACCGCCGGTTGTTCGCGGCGGCGCTCGGTTATCGCCTGGACGGCAGCGCGCCGGATTATGGCCTGCGCGTCGAGGCGCCGCGCCCGGCGCGTCCTTACCTGGTGTTTCTGCACGCCACCACCTGGCCGAGCAAGCATTACCCGGAGGCCGGCTGGATCGATCTGACGCGGCGCGCGCGCGCCGCCGGGTTGCCGGCGGCGATGCCGTGGCATGCGCCGCTGGAGCGTTTGCGCGTCGAGCGCATCCGTGAGCAGGGCGGCCAGCCATTGCTGCCTGAGCGCATGGAGCTGCCGGAGCTGGCGCGTTTTCTCGCCGCCGCGAGCGGGGTGATCGGCGTCGATTCCGGGCTGACCCATCTGGCTGCCGCGTTGGAGCGTCCGACCGTCGGCCTCTATGGACCGACCGCGCCGGGGCTCAGCGGCGTGATCGGACGCCGGGTGAGCAACCTGCAAGCCGATTTTCCGTGCGCGCCCTGCCTGAAGCGCGAGTGCGATTATCCCGGCGAGAGCGAATCCCGGCCGGCCTGTTTCACCCGGCTGCCGCCATCGCGGGTGTGGGATACCTTGCGCGAACTCCTCGCCAGGGAGGATGCCGCGTGAACCGCTCCAAGTCCCTGTATGCGCCGCGTCACTGGCCGACCTGGTTCGCGGTCGGCGGCCTGCGCGCGGCGGTCACCTTGCTGCCGTGGTCGTGGAATCTGGCGCTGGGGCGGGCGCTCGGTCGGCTCGCCTTTCGCCTCGCCGGCAAGCGCGTGCGGATCGCGCGGCGCAACCTGGAGCGCTGTTTCCCGGAATGCTCGCGGGACGAGCGCGAGGCGCTGTTGCGGCGCCATTTCGCCTCGCTCGGGATGGCTTTGTTCGAGACCGGACTGGCCTGGTGGACCGGCCCGGCGCGCCTTGCGCGGCATCTCGAGGTGGCTGGGCGCGAGCATCTCGACGCGGCGCTGGATTCCGAGCAAGGCGTGATCCTGGTGGTGGCGCACGCCACCCTGGTGGAGTTGGGCGGGCGCTTCATCGCCGCGCAGCTCGGCGACCGGCCGCGCGCATTGATGTACCGGCCGGCCGATGACCCGGTGCTCGAGCGCATGCTGGTCCGCCGGCGCCGCGCGGCCATGGGCGAATTGATCGCGCGCGACGATGCGCGTGACATGGTGCGCCGCCTGCGTCGCGGCGAGGTCGTCTGGTATGCCTCGGATCAGAACTACGGCGGGCCGCACAGCGTCTTCGCGCCGTTCTTCGGCATATTGGCGGCGACCAACCCAGGCATCAGCCGGCTGGCGCGGCTGGGGCGCGCGCGGTTGCTGTTCGCGAACATCCGGCGGGTCGACGACCGTGGTCGTTACCTGTTGCGCTTCGAGCCGGGGCCGGTGAAGTTTCCGGGCGCATCGCCACGGCAGGATGCCGAGATGATCAACCGCGCGATCGAGCGTTGGGTGCGCGAGGCGCCGGAGCAATACCTGTGGATTCACCGGCGCTTCAAGACGCGCCCTGAAGGCGAGCCCCCGTTCTATGACTGAGACGCCCGACCTGATCCTTGTGCGTCAGACCTTCACCCCGTTCGGCGGCGCCGAGCGCTTCGTCGGTCGGGCGCTCGACAGCCTGCGCGGGCAGGGCGTCGGCGTTGCGGTGTTGGCGCGGCGTTGGCGTGGCGAGGCGGCCTATCCGGTGATCCCGTGCAACCCGTTCTCGATCGGTCGCCTGTGGCGCGATGCCGGCTTTGCGCGCGCCGCCTGCCAGCGGCTGCGAGACTACCCGAACAGCCTGGTGCAATCCCACGAGCGGATTCCCTGTTGCGATCTGTACCGCGCCGGCGACGGCGTGCATCGCGAATGGCTGCGACAGCGCGCGCGGCTGCGCGGTCGCGCCGATCACTTGGCACGCTTCAGCCCCTATCACCGCTACCAGCTCGCCGCCGAGCGGCGCTTGTTCGCCAGCCCGCGGCTGCAACGGGTGATCTGCAACTCGCACATGGTGGCCGATGAGCTGCGTCATTGGTATCAGTTGTCCGACGAGCGCATCGCGGTCATCCACAGCGGGGTCGATACCGAGCGCTTCCATCCCGCGCGGCGCGCCGGGCTGCGCGAGGCGATGCGCGAGCGGCTCGGGATCCGCCCCCACGAAACCCTGCTGCTGTTCGTCGGCTCCGGCTACGAGCGCAAGGGGCTGGAAGCCTTGCTGCGCGCGTTGCGCGGCCTGCCGCGCACCACCCGCCTGGCGGTCGTCGGGCGCGACAGCCACGAGCGCCGCTGGCGACGCTGGGCGCGGCGTCTCGGCGTCACCATGCGTCGCCGGGTGTTGTTCGCCGGTCCCCAGGAGGACGTATTGCCGTGGTACGCCGCAGCCGATGTGCTGACCTTGCCAACCCTGTATGATCCCTTCCCGAATGTGATCCTGGAGGCCATGGCCTGCGGTCTGCCGGTGGTCACCTCGACGAAGAGCGGGGCGCGCGACATCCTGCGCGACGGAGACAACGGCTATGTGCGTGACGCCCTCGATCAGGCCGGCGTGCGCGATGCGATCGAGGCGCTGAGCGAACCGGGCTGGCGCGAGCGCGTCGGTCGCGCCGCGCGCGCGACGGTCGAGCCGATGACCCTGACGCGCATGGCCGAGGCCTACCGCGCCCTCTACCAGGAGTTGCTCGCAGACTGATGCACATCGTACACACCGAGGCCTCCCAGGGCTGGGGCGGTCAGGAGATTCGCATCCTCACCGAGGCGCGCGGCCTGCTCGAACGCGGCCACCGCGTCACCCTGCTGACGCCGCCGGGCGCGCGCATCTTCGAGGCCGCGCGCGGGCAGGGCATCCCGGTCGTGGCGATGCCGTTCGAGAAGAAGCGCCCGGCCGGGGTGCGCGCCTTGCGTCGCTGGCTGGATGAAGAGCGGCCGGATCTGGTCAATACTCACAGCTCGATCGACAGCTGGCTGATGGCCCTGACCCAGCCTTTCGCCCACCGCGTGCCGGTGGTGCGCACGCGCCATATCTCGGCGGCGCTGCCGCGCAGCCCGACCACGCGCTGGTTGTATACGCGAGGGGCCGATCATGTCGTCACCACCGGCGAACGTCTGCGTCGTCATATGATCGAACGGCTGCGTGCCGACCCAGAGCGTTTCACCTCGGTACCCACCGGCATCGATCTGCACCGTTACCATCGCGCCAGCGCCGCGCCCCGGGCGGTCACGCGCGCCGCGCTGGCGATACCGGACGAGGCGCTGGTGATCTGCATCGCCGCGACCCTGCGCAGCTGGAAAGGCCACGCGGTATTGCTCGATGCCTTCGATCCGCTTGCCGCGATGCGTGCCGATGTTCACCTGCTGATCGTCGGCGACGGTCCGGTGCGTGCCGCGACCGAGGCGCGCGCGACAAGTTCGCCGGCATCTGAGCGTATCCATTTCACGGGTCATTCCGAGCAGGTCGAGGATCTGCTCGCGGCGAGCGACATCTTCGCGCTGCCATCGTGGGCCAACGAGGGTGTGCCGCAGGCCATCATGCAGGCGATGGCGCTGGAGCTGCCGGTGGTGTCGACCCCGGTGGGCGCGATCGATGAGGCGCTGGTCGACGGCGAGACCGGGTTGATGGTCGCGCCGCGTGATCCGTTGTCGTTGACCGGGGCGCTGCGTCGTCTCGCGGATGACCCGGATCTGCGCGCTGCCTTTGGCCGCGCCGGGCGCGCGCGCGCCGAGCGGTATTTCTCGGATACCGCGATGACCGACGCGATGGAACGGATCTTTCAGCGATTGGCCGGAGCGAGCCGATGAAACCCACCCCAAGCACCACGCCAATGCTGTCCGTCGAGCGGATCGCCTTCCGTCAGCGCGCCGATCGCTCACGCTATATCGCCAGCCGTTTCGGTGAATGGCTGGCGCCGTCGCTGCTCGATGTCGGTTGCGACCGCGCGCTGTTGCGCGAGCTGTTGCCGCTGGAGCGCTATACCGGCGTCGATGTCGGTGGCGCGCCCGATCTGCGCCTGGATCTGGAGCGCGCCGGCGGCCTGCCGTTCGAGGATCGTCAGTTCGCCGCCTGCGTCTGTTCCGATGTGCTCGAACACCTCGATAACCTGCACGCGATGTTCGCCGAGCTGGCGCGCGTCACCGATCGCTATCTGCTGGTCTCGCTGCCGAACAACTGGGCGAATGCGCGGCGGCCGATCGAGCGCGGGCGTGGACGCCTGGCGCACTACGGCCTGCCGCTCGATCCGCCGCCGGACCGGCACAAGTGGTTCTTCGGTTTCGACGAAGCGCGGGATTTCCTGGTCGCGCAATGCGAACGTCAGCCGTTGCGCCTGCTGGCGCTGGTCGCCAATGACAAGCCCCGCCATCCGCTGGTGCGTGGCGCGCGGCGGCTGCGTTACCCGGGGATGCGTTACCTGAACCGCTACGCCCACACCCTGTGGGCGCTTTATGAGCGCGACTGAGCTCGGGGCGGGTTCTTCAGGCCGGATCCAGACCACGCTGCATGTTGCGACCGTAGAAGATCTCCAGCATCTCGCGGCGCAGCTCGCGCGTGATGCGCCTGACCTCGCGCGCCGGCAGATCGGCGCTGGAGACGTTGAACAGGTAGTCGTCGAGGTCGAACGCCTTCAGCATCATCTTGGTATGGAACAGGTTTTCCTGGTAGACGTTGACATCGATCGCGGTGAAGCGCTGCTGGGTGTCGTCGGCGAGGAAGTTCTGGATCGAGTTGATACGGTGGTCGATGAAATGCTTCTTGCCACGCGTGTCGCGGGTGAAGCCGCGCACCCGGTAGTCCATCGTCACGATGTCGGATTCGAACGAGTGGATCAGGTAGTTCAACGCCTTCAGCGGCGAGATGCGCCCGCAGGTCGAGACATCGATATCGGCGCGGAAGGTGCTGATGCCGATCTCCGGGTGGCTCTCCGGATAGGTATGGACGGTGATGTGGCTCTTGTCGAGGTGGGCGACGACGCTCTCCGGCAGCGGACCGGGCGCCTCGGTATTCTCGATGCCGCTCGGCAAGCCGCTCTCCTCCGAGATCAGCATCGTCACGCTGGCGCCCTGGGGCTCGTAATCCTGGCGCGCGACGTTGAGGATGTTGGCGCCGATGATTTCGGCGACATCGGTCAGGATCTGGGTCAGGCGCGCGGCGTTGTAGGCCTCGTCGATATAGGCGATGTAACTGGCGACATCGTCGCGCGTGACCGCGTAGCAGACATCGTAGATGTTGAAGCTCAGCGTCTTGGTCAGGTTGTTGAAGCCGTGCAGCTTGATCTTCTTGGCGTGGGGCATGACAGGGCTACCCGGAAGGCTGACCGGATGACTGGGTCTCGACGACTTGCTTGAGTTTGCGCAGCCCGCTTTCGAAGGCGGCGCCGACCGATTTGCCGGCGAGGATCGCGAGATAGCCGCCGAGCACCGGCAGGTCGATGCGCCCGCGCATGCGCCAGGTGACGCGGGTGGCGTCTCCGGCGGGCTGGTAATGGATCCCGGCCCTGGCCTGGTCGGCGTGGTCGCCGAGGCGCAGTTCGTAGTCCAGCCCCTGCTGCGGCGACGAGCGCAGGATCGTCAGCTTGCCGCTGCCGCCCTGATCGGTCCAGCTCAGCGAGGCGCCGGGGCCGGACGAAGGCCGGCTGATCGTGATCCGGACCGAATCGCCGTCCAGCCTCCATGGTGTCCAATCCTTCCAGCGCGTAAGGTCGCCGACCTCGTGGTGGATCGCCGCCGGCGGCGCGGCGATCACGATCTCGCGCGAGGCCTCGAAATCGCGCGGCAGGAACAGGCCGACGGCAAGCAGCAGCGCGGTCAGTATCAACAGGGCTTTGAGGATTTTCTTCGACATGGTGGCGATCCGGGGCAAAGGACGCCATTATATACTCGGCGTCCATGAATTTTCGGCCACTGCGACCGTCCCTCGCACCCGTGGGCGTCGTTGCGGAAACTCGCCATGGAATGGGCTATGACTCGTTTCCGCGCCTGGCCCACGGGCGCGAGGAACGGTCTCGAAAAACCGAAAATTCATGGGCGACGAGTATATAGTCTCCGTCGGCCAAGCGGCGGATTCTGGCATGCTTGCGGGAATACCCGGCTTGATTGGCGGAGACGGGACCCGTCGCCCGGGATTTTCGGCCATCGTGGCTGCCCCGGGCAAGGAACGAATCAATAGGCATCTCCTTAGAAGTTACCATGAAATCATTGGATTTTCTCGATACGCTCGCCGCCGGGCGCTGCCCCGAGACGCTGCCAGCGCCGCTATGCGCGCTGTGGCACGCGCATAACGAGGACTGGGAGCGCGCGCACCGCATCGTCCAGGCGCTGGACGATCCGCTGGCCGCGCGCATCCATGCCTATCTGCATCGCGTCGAGGGAGACGAGGCCAACGCGCGTTACTGGTACGCCCGCGCCGGGGTCCGCTTTCCGGCCGGCCGGACACTGGACGAGGAGTGGCGCGCGCTGGTCGCGCTGGCGAGTGATTAGATGCTGCGCTTTCTCCCCGGTATCCTGCTGGCCCAGGCGGCGTTGCTCGGCGTCTACTGGCTGCTCTCGCGCGCGACGATCGACAGCGCCCAACGCTGGTCGATCGTCGTCTTGTTCGCGCTGGTGATCGCCTTGCTGGTGGCGTTCTGGTTCGGCGCGTTGGCGCGTCACATGAACCAGGCGCGGCTCGATGCGCTGCGCGAGGCCCACGCACGCGAGCGCGAGAAGCTCAAGGTCAATGCCGAGCGCGCCAAGGCGCGGGTGATGCGCGAGAGCCAGAAGCGCATCGACAAGGAGACCAGCCGCGCGCATGCGCGCGCGGGCTTCAAGGTTGGCGCGGTGCTCGCCGGCGCGGCCGGTTTCGGGGTGTTGATGATGTTCACTCAGTTCGTCACCGTCGGTCTGCTGGCGCTGAGCACCGCGGGCGGCGGCCTGGCCGGCTATCTCGCGCGGCTGCGTCAGGAACGCCTGGCGCGCGCGCGTCAGGAGCTGTTGCCGCGCGAGGCCCGGCCGGTGCCCGGGCGGCGGATCGGGCATGAGCCGGAGACGAAGCCCTGATGCGGCTCGTCGCCGACGCCGATCTGCGCCCATTGAACAGTTTCCGGGTCGCGGCGCGGGCGCGTTGGCTCCTCGAGCTGCACGCGCCCGGCGAGTTCTCGCGGCTGCGGGACGAGGCGCGTCTCGCCGGCCTGCCGTGGCTGGTTGTCGGTGGTGGCAGCAACCTGCTGTTCGTCGACGATTATCCCGGGGTGGTCGTGCGGCCGCTGTTTCGCGGCCGGGAATGGCATGAGGACGGCGATGCCTGGCGGCTGCGCGTGGGCGCCGGCGAATCCTGGCACGAGACCGTGCGCTTCTGTGTCGAGGCGGGTCGTGGCGGCCTCGAGAACCTGTCGTTGATCCCGGGCACGGTCGGCGCCGCGCCGGTGCAGAACATCGGCGCCTACGGCGTCGAGCTGAGCGATCTCCTGCATGCGGTCGAGGCGCTGGAGATGAAGAGCGGCAAGCGCCATCGCTTCGCCGTCGATGCCTGCGGCTTTGCTTATCGCCACAGTCGCTTCAAGGCGGAGCCGGGGCGCTGGTTGATCCTTGCCGTCGAATTGCGCCTGCCGAAACGTTGGCGACCGCGCCTCGATTACCCCGGGGTGGCCGAGGCGCTGGCCGGCGCCGAGCCGACGCCGCGCGCGGTCAGCGATGCGATCTGCGCGATCCGCCGGCGCAAGCTGCCGGATCCGGCCGCGCTCGGCAACGCCGGCAGCTTCTTCCAGAACCCGCTGGTCACGGCGGCGGATTATGCCCGTCTGCGCGCGGCGCATCCCGGCATGCCGGGCTATCCCGCCGGGGCGGGACGGGTCAAGCTGTCGGCGGCCTGGCTGATCGAGCGCTGCGGCTGGCGCGGTCGGCGCGAGGGAGATGCCGGCGTCAGCGCGGAACATGCGCTGGTGCTGGTCAATCACGGCCGCGCCAGCGGCGCCGGGTTGTGGGCGCTGGCGCGGCGCATTCGCGATTCGGTGGCGGCGCGCTTTGGCGTGGAGTTGGAACCGGAGCCGCGCGTGATCCCCGATCAGTGAACCCGGTAGGCGGCATGGCAGGCGACGCAGGCGGCGGTGATCCCGCCGAGCGCGCGGTAGCTGGCGGCGGCGTCACCCTCTTGCGCGGTCAGCGCGAAGTGGCTCGCGGCGCGATGCATGCGCATCCCGGCGCGGCGCATGCCGGCGGGCAGAAAAGGCGCCAGCCGGTGGGCGCCGTGACGCGCCAGCGAGCTGACGCCGAGGCGGGTTTCGGCGATCCCGGCGGCGCGGTCGGGATCGTCATCGGCGAGACAGCGCAGGATCTGGTCGATCGCGGCGAGGTGGTCGCGCATGTTCGCCAACAGGTGCTGGCGCATCGGCCCGGGCAGCTTCACCGGGGTGCGCGGGTCCGGCTCGTCGGCGCGTGCGCCGATGCCGATGAGCGGCAGCACGAGCGCAAGCGCGGCGAGGCGGAGCTTGAGCCGGGGCATGCTCAGATCTCCTCGCATGGGCACAGGTAGCTATAATCGTTGCGCACATCGCGTATCAGGCGCTTCAGTTCGTCGCGGTCGCCGGAGAAGATCGCCACCTCGGGCGCATTGCGATCGAACAGCGCGTCGATGGCTTCATCGGCGCGCGTCAGCACCTCCTCGCCGACTTGTTTGTCGGCATAACCCCGGCATACCGGGCATTCCTCCAGCACCTGCGTGCTGGCCGCGATCGTCGTTGCAATGCGACGTTTCTCGGCTTCGCGTCCGAACAGGCGGTCGAACAGTCGTTTCCACATGGTGAGGGCTCCTATTCCTTCGTGGTGTCGCTTTCCGGCGGGCGCTCGCTCAGGATCGCCTCGACCGAGAACGGCGCGTTGCCGCGCAGGCCCTCGATCCGCACCTTGTCGCCGGGGCGGCGCGCCGAGACGATGTTCAGCACATCGTACGAATTGCGCAGCTTGTGGCCGTCGATGCGCAGGATCACGTCGCCGGGGCGGATGCCGGCGAGGTCGGCCGGGCCGCCGCGCAACACCGCGGAGATCATGATGCCGCGGGTGGTTTTCAGGCCATAGGCCTTGGCCACCGCGGCGGTGACATCCTGGCCGGAGACGCCGAGCCAGCCGCGGATTACACGGCCGTGCTCGAGGATCTGCTTCATCACCCCGAGCGCGAGGTCCGACGGGATGCTGAAGCCGATGCCCTGGTAGCCGCCGCTCTTCGAGTAGATCGCGGTGTTGATGCCGATCAGGTTGCCGTCGGCGTCGACCAGCGCGCCGCCGGAGTTGCCGGGATTGATCGCGGCGTCGGTCTGGATGAAGTTCTCGAAGGTGCTGATGCCGACATGGTTGCGACCGGTGGCGCTGATGATGCCCATGGTCACGGTCTGGCCGACGCCGAAGGGGTTGCCGATCGCGAGCGCCACGTCGCCGACCTTGACGTCCGCCGAATGGGCGATCGGGATCGCCGGCAGGTCGTCGGCCTCGACCTTCAGCACCGCGATGTCGACCTCGCTGTCGGCACCGAGCACGCGCGCGTCGAAGCGCTTGCCGTCGCTCAGGATGACCTTGATCGCATCGGCGTCTTCGATGACATGGTTGTTGGTCAGGATCAGGCCGTTCGGCGTCATGATCACGCCGGAACCGAGGCTGGTTTCGACATGATGGCGCGGACGAATGCCGTAGTAGCGGCGCAGATAGGGATCGCGCAGCAGCAGCGTCTTGCGCTCGGTGGTAATCTTCGCGGTGTAGATGTTGACCACCGAGGGCGCCGCGTTGGTGACCGCCCTGGCATAGCTGAACGGGGGGCGCTCGCGCGCCGCCGGAACGGTGCGCACCGGCTCGCGCAGTTTCACCGGCGCGGCGGGTTGCGGCCCGATCACGCGCAGCGCGAGATAGGCGGCGATCAGTCCGGCGAGGATCGAGGCGACGATGAACAGCAGGAAACGGTGCAGAAACATAGTGCAGGTCCGCGTGGGCCAGTCGGAGACTATCACAGGGGGAGCGGATGATCGAGTTGAGCGAGCTGGCGGCCTGGTGCGACGAACTGCTGGCGGTCGACACCTTCCAGGACTATTGCCCTAACGGCTTGCAAGTGGAAGCGGGGCGCGAGGTGCGCCGCCTGGTCAGTGGCGTGACCGCCTCGCAGGCGTTGGTCGACGCCGCGGTCGCGGCCGGCGCCGATGCGTTGCTGGTGCATCACGGCTATTTCTGGCGCGGCGAGGCCGAGCCGCTGACCGGGATCAAGGGGCGGCGCATCGCCACGCTGTTGCGTAACGGCGTCAGTCTGCTGGCCTACCATCTGCCGCTCGATGCCCATCCGGAGCTCGGCAACAACCGCCAGCTCGGCGAGCGTCTGGGCATCTCGCCCGGGGCCGCGCCATGGCGCGTCGGCTCGTTGCTGTGGCAAGGACGGCTGGAGGCGCCGCTGTCACCGTCCGGGTTCGCCGCGCGCATCGCCCGCGCGCTCGGGCGGGAGCCGTTGCACATCGCCGTCGGGGACGATCCGATCGAGCGCATCGCATGGTGCAGCGGCGGCGCCCAGGGCGCGATCGAAGAGGCCGCGCGGGCGGGCGCGCAAGCCTATGTCAGCGGCGAGATCTCCGAGCAGACCACGCACCTCGCGCGGGAGCTCGGCATCCATTACTTCGCCGCCGGTCATCACGCCACCGAGCGCTATGGCGTGCAGGCGCTGGGCGCCCGGCTGGCCGCGCGCTTCGGCATCGGCCATCGTTATATCGAGATCCCGAATCCGGCCTGACCCAGGTCAAGGGACCTGGAATATTAACCTGGGTAAACCCTTGGATTGCTTGACCTTGGCGTGGTTTTTGTACGACAATGGCGCGCCATATTAGAGTATTACCTATCGGTGTTTTTTTCGGCTGACGCGGGTCCGGGCATGATGGTTCGGGTCACCGGTGTCGTCGGCCATCCAGCCTTGGGGAGTAAAAACCAATGAGCGCAGAAGGCGTTGATTTGAAGAAACGCCGCATGCTGGTCGCAGCGACATCCGTCGTCGGTGCGGTCGGAGCTGTGTATGTCGCGGTACCGTTCGTGGCATCGATGCAACCCAGCGCCAAGGCAAAGGCGTTGGGCGCACCAGCGGAAGCGGATATCAGTAAGCTCGAGCCCGGACAGCTGATGCGCGTCAAATGGCGCGGAAAGCCGGTCTGGATCGTTCATCGCACCAAACAGAACCTCGCCGATCTGCCGACCCTGGACGACGGATTGCGCGATCCCGATTCGGAGGTGCCGCAACAGCCCCCGTACTGCAAGAACAAATACCGCTCGATCAAGCCCGAATACCTCGTCGCGGTCGGTATCTGCACCCATCTGGGCTGCTCGCCGACCTACCGCCCGGACATCGCGCCGGCCGATCTGGGCCCGGACTGGAAGGGCGGCTTCTTCTGTCCCTGCCACGGTTCCCGCTTCGACCTCGCCGCGCGCGTCTTCAAGGGCGTGCCGGCGCCGATCAACCTGGAAGTGCCGAAGCACCAGTACCTCAATGACACGACGATCCTGATTGGCGATGATGGAGGGAAATCCTGATGAGCATGCTGACGAACCTGGTCGGCTGGATCGATGAGCGTTTCCCCCTGACCAAGGTCTGGAACGAGCATCTGGCCCAATACTACGCGCCGAAGAACTTCAACTTCTGGTACTACTTCGGCTCGCTCGCGATACTGGTGCTGGTCAACCAGCTGCTCACCGGTATCTTCCTGACGATGAACTACAAGCCAGACGCCACCCTGGCCTTCGGTTCCGTCGAATACATCATGCGCGACGTGAACTGGGGCTGGCTGATCCGCTACATGCACTCGGTCGGCGCCTCGGCGTTCTTCATCGTCGTTTACCTGCACATGTTCCGCGGCCTGCTCTATGGCTCGTACCGCAAGCCGCGCGAACTGGTGTGGATCTTCGGCATGCTGATCTACGTCGCCTTGATGGCCGAGGCCTTCATGGGCTACCTGCTGCCTTGGGGGCAGATGTCCTACTGGGGCGCGCAGGTCATCATCTCGCTCTTCGGCGCGATTCCGGTGATCGGCGATGACCTGTCGTTGTGGATTCGGGGCGATTATGTGGTCTCCGACGCCACGCTGAACCGTTTCTTCGCCTTCCACGTCATTGCGGTCCCGCTGATCCTGGTGATGCTGGTGTTCCTGCACATCGTCGCGCTGCACAAGGTGGGGTCGAACAACCCGGATGGCATCGAAATCAAGAAGGGACCCAAAGGCAACCGCTGGAGCGATACCGCGCCGGCCGACGGCATCCCGTTCCATCCGTACTACTCGGTCAAGGACATCGTCGGCGTCGGCGTGTTCCTGATCCTCTTCGCGGCGATCATCTTCTGGCTGCCGGGATTCGGCGGCTGGTTCCTGGAGCCGGACAATTTCACTCCGGCCAATCCGCTGAAGACGCCGGAGCACATCGTGCCGTTGTGGTACTTCACGCCGTTCTACGCGATCCTGCGCGCGGTGCCGGACAAGTTCCTCGGCGTCGTCGCCATGGGCGCGGCGATCGTGATGTTGTTCCTGCTGCCGTGGCTGGACCGCAGTCCAGTGAAATCGATCCGCTACAAGGGGCCGATCTTCAAGACCTGGCTGGTGATCTTCGTCATCTCGTTCATCGCGCTCGGTTACCTCGGCACCCAGCCGGCGACGCCGGGACGCACGATGATGGCGCAGTTCTTCGGTGTGTTGTATTTCCTGTTCTTCCTGCTCATGCCCATCTATAGCAAGATGGACAAGACCAAGCCCGTGCCAGAGAGGGTAACCAAATGAAAAAGCTGATCGGTATATTGCTTTTGTTGGCGGTCCCGCTGGCGGGGGTGGCGAGCGGCCATGCGCACCTCGACAGCGCCAACATCGACCTGAACAACAAGGAGGCCTTGCACAAGGGCGCGAAGTATTTCGTCAACTACTGCATGGGTTGTCATTCGTTGCAGTACGAGCGCTGGGAGCGCATGGCGAAGGATATCGGCCTGACCAAGGAGCAGGTGATGGATAACCTGGTGTTTACCGGCGCCAAGTTCGGCGAGACCATGAAGAACGCGATGCCGGCCGAGGACGCCGCCAAGTGGTTCGGTACCGCGCCGCCCGATTTGAGCCTGATCGTGCGCTCGAAGAAAGGCGGCCCGGACTGGCTGTACACCTATCTGCGCAGCTTCTACCTGGATCCGTCGCGCCCGTTCGGGGTCAACAACCACGTCTTCAAGGATGTCGGCATGCCGCATGTGCTATGGGAGCTGCAAGGTTTGCAGAAAGCCAGGTTCCGCACGGAGAAGGATGCCGAGGGGCACGAGCACGAGGTGTTCGAGGGCTTTGAACTCGTCCAGCCGGGCAGCATGTCGCCGGAAGAGTACGACGCCATGGTGCGTGATCTGACCACCTTCCTGGCCTATGTCTCGGAGCCGGTCAAGCTCAAGCGCCAGCATCTGGGCGTCTGGGTCATCCTGTTCCTGGTCGTGTTCACCGTGCTCGCCTACTTGATGAAGAAGGAATACTGGAAAGACGTGCACTGAGCGCGCCGGATTCCAGTGAGCGGGGGGTGCCTGACCCGGGTTCCGTGGTCGGCGCCCCCTTTGTGTTTTTCGTGGTGGAGTGAACCCATGTCCGTTGTCTCGAACAAGCGATCCGTCATGACGCTGTATTCAGACCCTCAAAGCATCGATTGCCATCGTGTCCGCTTCGTTCTGGCGGAGAAGAACGTCACGGTGGATATCGTCGATGTCGATCCGCTCGCCTTGCCAGAGGACGTGATGGATCTGAACCCCTACGGCACCTTGCCGACCTTTGCCGACCGGGATCTGAGTGTCTATGACGCGATGATCGCCATGGAATACCTCGACGAGCGTTTTCCGCATCCGCCACTGTTGCCGGTCGATCCGGTTTCCCGTACCGCCAGCCGTCTTTTGCAATATCGCGTGAATCGAGACTGGTACAGCCTTGTCGGGCGCATCCTGGGTGGTGGTAAGGATGCGACCAAGGCGCGCAAGGAACTGCGTGAAAGCCTGTTGTCGACGGCACCGGTGTTCGCCGCGAAGCCCTTCTTCATGAGCGAGGATTTTTCGCTGGTGGATTGCAGCGTTGCGCCCTTGCTGTGGCGCCTGCCCAGCCTTGGCGTCGATCTCGGACCGAAGGGCAAGGCGGTCAATGAGTATGCCGAGCGGCTGTTCGCGCGACCGGGATTTCAGCACAGCCTGACCGAGCTCGAACGCGAGATGCGACGCTGATCGTCATTTTCGGATAGGTCGACATGACTCCAAAACGTCCCTACCTGCTGCGCGCCATCCACGAATGGCTGGTCGATAACCACCTGACGCCCCATCTGCTGGTGGACGCCGGGCGTGATGGCGTACAGGTTCCCGAGGCTTATGTCCGTGATGGGCAGATCGTACTGAACATCGCGCCGGGCGCGGTGCGAGACCTCGAGCTTGCCAATGACCTGGTGTCCTTCAGCGCGCGTTTCGGCGGCGTGCCCATGCAGGTGCGGGTGCCGCCGGAAGCGGTGCTGGGCATCTACGCCCGTGAGAACGGTCACGGTATGATGTTTCTCGACGAACCGGAAGCGGAAACGCCACCCGACGGAGACGACAGCGGTCCGTCCGGATCGTCCGGCGGTTCGCGGCGCCCCTCGCTGAAGGTGGTCAAGTAGTCGTCAATCGATTACCAGTTCCACTTTCAACTCAATGCCCCAATCGGCGCGAAAATCGCCCTCGCGATACAACGCGAGTTGCGGCGCGATCTCTCCGAACAGCTTTTTTCTCCACAGTGGGCGCCGGTAGCGCAGGCGCAGGCGCGACTCGTCGAGTTGTCCTGCGACGCCGCTTTTGAAGGCGTTGTTCCATTCGTAGCGCAATACCTCGCCGCTGCGCAGCTTCTGGTCGATTCCAAGATCCAGGGAATAGGCGTAGCCGTTTTCGGCCTCTTCCAGCCAGAGCCCGCGCAGTCGCACGCGCAACAAACGGCGCTCGCCGAGCAAATGCTCGAAGCCGAGTTGGGTATCGGATTGCCAGCCGTCATCGCCATGCCACAACAGTTCCTCGCTGAAATGTCCGAGCCAGCGGCCGGCCTCGAAGGTATGCCGGTAGCGTGGGCCGAGGAATATCCGTGGCGCGAGCCGCTGTAATTTCAGGCCGCCGCGCAGGCTGATAGTCGTCTGTTCTTTCTCGCGAAGGAAGTATTGCAGGCCCAGGTTCGAGCTTTTGTCGAGGCTGCTGCGCGGGCCGAAGAAATCGCTGCTGTCGCCGAGGTCGCTGTCGTTGCCGCTGTCTCCGCTGAAGAACAGGTGCAAGCGATGCGCGAAGCGCGGCAGGCGAAGCTTGAAGCGCAGCGCGTAGTCCAGTGCGTTGTCGCCGCGTTGTTGAAGCAGCCCTTTGACACCGAGAATCATGCGACTGTTGGCTTGTTCGAGCAGCAGGCGCTTGTCGCCGAAATGGGCATCGAGCGCGCGCGCATAGTGATCCAGCCGCAAGGCGATCGCGGATAGCGTATGCTCCACCCGTCGGCCGCTGGCGGCGTCCGCCAACGAAGAGGCGCAAAAAAGTGCGACGAGAAGCCAGGGACGGACGGAAGCGACGGGCATGCGGCATGGTAGCAGACCGCCGCGTTCGGCGTAATCCGTCGCGGCGGCGGGAAAGCGGCCGTTTTTCTGTCGGGGGGGGATTACCCTGATAAGGGTGCGAGAAATCACCCGGGACGGTTGATCTGGGTTAATCAGAGTTCGCTTATGCATCCAAGATGGCGGCAGCATTCAAGGAAAAAGTCAGGCAAACATGATCTGGATCAAGGTTTTGATGGGCGTCGCGGCGTTCTACTTGCCGTCGAGGGGATCCGCGGTGACGGGTCGAGCCGAAAGATCAAGGCGAAAGCCGACAATAGATGAACACCGAGAGGAGGAATACCATGCGGAGTGTCGTTCTCTGTATCAGCTTGCTGCTGTTCAGCAGTATCTCCATGGCGTCCGTGAAGGCGCCGCCGAAGACCATGTCCGACACCACCAAGGAATGCGTGAAGTGTCACAAAAAGCACAGCCCGGGAATCGTTCAGCAATGGGGCGCGAGCAAGCACTACCGCGCCAATGTCGGCTG
>JALVEB010000039.1 GCA_027008705.1 Sedimenticola sp.
TGCGTTCCGATGTCGAGCGCAAGCGCCTGTTCGGCGTGCCCGCCGAGGCTTCGGCGCGTGCCGCGCCCGGCCGGGGGATCTATACCGCCGATGCCAGCCGGCGGGTCTATGCGCGTCTGCTCGATCTGACTGGCGAGTTGCTCGACGCCGGTTGGACGGTGATCGTCGATGCCGCCTTCCTGGAAGCCGCGCGGCGTGCGCCGTTTCAGCGGCTGGCAGAGCGACGCGGCGTGCCTTGGACACTGTTGCCGTTGGAGGTGCCGACGGAGATCCTGCGCCAGCGTATCCGTCGGCGCCAGGGGGATGTCTCCGATGCCGATCTCGAGGTGCTCGAACACCAGCTCGCTCACCACCAGCCTTTGAGCGCCGCGGAGCGGAGGCACGCGATTCCGGTCGATGCCGGGCAGCCGCTGGATCTCGATGGGCTGATCGCCGCTCTGGGCGAGGTGGTTGCCGGCGGCCCAATGGGTAGGCAGGATGTGGATCATATCGAGGCCGGATTCGTCGTCGATGCGCGGATCGACGACGATGATGTAACTGAATAGGATGGGTCGAGGAATGAAACCCATTGGAATAATCCGGGACGCCAGGGCAATCGCGCTTAAATGCCCTTAAATGCCGTTGACCTGACGAGGCGTAGGCCCGATCAAGCGTAGCGGATCGGGCAGCGGCGCCATTGCGCGGCCCCGTCGCAGCCGGTTCCGCGGTACTTGAACCGGCCTACAGCGGTTTTTTTGCAATGTGGGCGCGGGTTCGATCAAGCGAGCGGATCGGGCGACAGCGCCAAGCCTTTGAAATCAGGAAACGTCAAGCGAAATGAAGCGCGATTGCCCTGTCCGGGGCGCACCGACTCCTTGCCTGGCAAGCTTGCGACGCTCAGATTTGTGGAAGCGCTGTCGGCAATTGCTCCGGCAGACGTTTGATCCGATAGGGTTCCTTGGCTGTCAGCGTCAGCAGCGGGGGCAACAGCTTATTGCTCACCCACCGCGCGAAGGCCTGCCAGTGCTCGCTGGAAATCGGTTCGAATCCATGGGCGAGGATGGAGTGATTACGGCTTTTCAGCAGGTCGAGCATATTCTGTTCCTCGGCATGCCAGAACGCGGCCACGGCTTCGCCACCGTAATTTTCCGCCATCCTCCAGGCATTGAATAGTCCCGCCTGATATTGCCCCTGTCTGTTGCGTGTCAGTTCGATGCCTGGTGGGATCTTGTCCTCCGGCACGTTGTTTGTCGCGATGTCCGCCCGGATTTGAAGTATCCACTGCGCGCTCCATTCCAGCAGGCGATAGGTCCGTGCCACGGCGTCGTCATACCGCCCCTGCGCGGCGCGGCGCTCGGCATTGCGCCACAGGTCGAACAGGCGCATGGGTTCGCCACGCTCCGGATTCTCCATCAAATCCAGCGTACCGAGCAGCGGTCCCCAAAAGCGCCCCAGTATGGGGCGGTAGCGCAAAAGGATTTCCCGCGCGGACTGGTGATTGAAGCGGTCCCACGCGGCCAGTGCGCGGCTCACGTCGATTGCCCGCTCATATTCGCCGCGCAATTTGGGGTTCGAGGGCGGTTCGATTTTCTCCAGAATCAGGGCGCTTTCGTCATAGGCATGGCGCTGCCAGGGTGCCAGGGCTTGCGCAAGCTGCCGCCGAAAGCGGCTTTCCGACACCGCAGCGGTGGTGACATATTCGGCGCCGGATTCCACCTTCACCAGATTGGAACGGCTGCCGCTGACCAGTTGCAATTCGATGCCTTCATCCAGCGCCACCGCCACCAGCGCGGCGCTCATGGTTTTGGTGCCACCAGTGTAGTCCGCAACAATTCGCTCGGCTGCGCGGCCGCGTTCCCCAAGCCAGTCGGTCACGGTGCGATAAATGTCGTCGAGGTTGTCGGCCTGCACCCGCAACACGCTGACCTGATCGGGTTGCAAATCGGCCTGCGTCGGAATATTCGGCAGACTCGGCTTTTCATCCTGAAAACGCGCCTTTATCACACTGCCTT
Organism: Sedimenticola sp.; assembly: GCA_027008705.1. Lineage (GTDB taxonomy): Bacteria > Pseudomonadota > Gammaproteobacteria > Chromatiales > Chromatiaceae > JALSSX01. Next base: position 1,992 of record JALVEB010000039.1, read on the forward strand.
TTCCCTCGACCTGCGTATACGACCCTTTATTGCCGGTGGCCGGGTCGTCGTCGGAACAGATGAAGCAGACGTGATCGGGCCGCAAATGCTCGATGGCCCTGACGATGGGCTGGTGGCTGCCGCCGACGGTGCAGAGAAGTGTGGTTGTAGTCATCGTTCAGGCCTCCTGACGGGTAAGCGGCTGGAATGGGGCATCATCGTCGGCGAGCCCGTGCTCGATGAATTTTCCCGCATTGCCAACAGCAAGTTCCGCATGCCAAATGATGACATTGCTTCCCTTATTGTCTTTATGCGCGAACAGATGGTTGTTACATGCGTCGAGATGTCCATGGAAAGGGTCCCCGATCCGGACGATGCGCCCATCATCGCCGCGCCCCTGGCGGCGGGCGCCGGTCTGTTCGTTACCGGCGACAAGGCCCTGCTGGAACTGGGTGAGGTGGAATGCCTGCCCATCGTCGCGCCGCGCGCGGCTTTTCTGACATTGCGGGGGCTCGAATAGGCGCATCAGCATATCCGCGCCCATGTGAAGGGGGCTGTCGGCGTGGTGGAAAGGGCTGCTTTCTTATCAAACATGGTCTAGTATTCCGTCAGTTGGTCAAGTTAGGAGGCAATGCCATGAAAACGGTCAATGTTCATGAAGCCAAGGCGCATCTGTCGGAGTATCTCGCCGCCGTCGAGCGGGGCGAGGAGATCATCATCGCCCGGCGCAACAAGCCGGTGGCCCGGCTGGTGGCGGTGGAGCCAGACAAGCCGAAGAAGCGTCGGCCCTTTGGGTTGGCCAAGGGCATGGGCCATGTGCCGGATGATTTCAATGAGCCCCTGGACGATGAAACGCTGGCTTTATTCACCGGCGAGAAGATGTTGCCAAGCGATCCGCTTAACCCGGACTGGGAGCCAGAAAAGCCATGAACCTGCTGCTTGATACCTGCACATTTCTCTGGCTGATCTGGGACGAGCCGAAGATTCGCCCGGCGATGCGCGAGCGGCTGACCGACCCCGGCAACCGGCTGTTTCTCAGCACTATTTCGTTGTGGGAGGCCACGGCAAAATTCGCTGCCGGTCGATTGGAGGTTCGGGCCTCCGGATCGGCCTGGCGGCACTTCGTCGAACAGCGCGAGGCCCATGAAATCGAGCCGCTGCTGCTCGGCGACGCCAGCGTGGGTCATGTGGAAACGCTTCCGTTCATCCACAAAGACCCCTTCGACCGCCTGCTCATCTGCCAGGCTATCGAACATGGGATGGGCATCGTCACGCCGGACGATCACATCCGCCGCTACCCGGTCAAGACCATCTGGGATTGATCGCCGCATTATCATCTCCCACCGAAACCGCTCGAATCCTTTCGTGCATCGGCTCCGTAGGATGGGTTGAGGTACGAAACCCATCGCAAGACCGGGATTCTGGGTAATCTGCCGATTTTCAGCTTATGAATCACAATTTCTCAGTCGATCGAGTTCCTTGATTTTCTTGGCTTTTTGTTTTTTCTTTTGATAGGACCTCAGGCCGGGTCTCCCCCAGCCGTATCGGTCATAGGTCTGCTCTATCTTCTCGGCCAGGATAATGCGGTATTTGCAGGGCCATGGGTCCGCTCGTTGGATATAGTCATTAATCATTGTCACTAACTCTGTATAGCGTTCTTTGATCAAAGTATCAGGTAATCCACTGACAAACTCCTCCAGCTCGAGCATTGCCCTTTCATGATCCGGAAGTGCATTTAGCTCCGCCTGTTTTCGGGCTTTCTCCTCCTCCCTTTGTTGCTTTCGCAAAGCTTCTTCTTCCGCCTTTCTTCGCTGGGCAAGTTTTTCTTCCCGCTCTTTCAGAATTCTGGCGTACTGGGCAGCGAGCTCGTAGTCCAATAGGGCCAGTTTTTTCTGCTTGGCCCAGACGAATTCATTCTTCTTCTCTTTTGGATTGAGGCACATATGTCTGAGCGTCATTCCCGTCGGGAGATGTATTGCACATTCCGGATCGACCATCGCTTTCAGAGTAATGATTTGGGGGCTGGCGCGCCAACCACCCTTTGGCTTCAGCCGTCGCTCCATATATTTCTCGAAATCACGGCTGGCGTCTTGGAGTAGCAGTCGAAGGCTATCTGCCGGCTCATGATTGGGGTCGTTGGGGATAAGCACGGACCGGTCATAGTCCAATTCCACTCGGATTTGCCCAAAACCAAAGGATTTTCCCATGCCGAGCGAATGACGCAGTGTTTCGTCTCCTCCCCAGCTCAAGGCCCAGACGAGCAAACCGAGTTCTTCTCGCTTGAGATTGTGGAAAACCAGGCGGCCACGGAAACGGGCGCCTTGGCGTAATGTTTCGAGCTTGACCTGCACCTTCTTGTTTTCGCGCTGGTCGGCATGAAGCGCTTGTACGCCAGTCTGGTCGAGAGGACGCACCGGATAGCGCTTGTAACCACGTAAACTGGGTATTGGCATCGAGGGGGTTGACATATAAGTGGCGTATTGATTTCCCGTCAGTTGCCCCGAGCGCCTGTTCCGATCGATCTTTTGTGTGATGTAATTCGGAAAGTAGGAGGGCTTGGGACCATTGAGGATGGTGTCGGGTTGTGTTTCCGAATCGGCTTTGTCTTCAGCGATTGCCATGTCAACGCTGACCCGCGCCCTGAGTGCATCATCCTGTTCCTCGCCATTGACGGCGCCAAAGAGGAGATCGGCAAAATCGTAGCCGCTGTCCTTTCCGGGAGCGTCGAGATGTTTCGTGGAAATGTGCCGGATGCAATCCAGGGTCGTGAAATCCCCGGCAAGACGGGGCATATAAGCCAGGCCGATGCGCAGGATGCCGTTGTCTTCCTTGTAGAAAACGGGCACTTTTCCGCCATTTTGGTATATCGACTTCCAATAGCCGTTCCACGGACGATCACTGTTGGGTTCCTCATCTTCGTGGATGAAGAGGAAATCGCGCCAATAGCGGGTATCGACCCTGATGGCGTTTTCTGGGGCTTCATCGTAGAAGATGAAGTCTTTTTTCTTGCCGGTATCCTGTCTGCTATCGGAGATCTGCCCGGTGAATACCGCAAAGCCCTGGTTGGAACCCTCACCGGGTTTGGCGAGATGCTCATCTATGGAAAGTGGGACGGCATGCTCATCCCAGTTCATTTTCTGGCAGAGACGCGCCCATTTCCGATATTTCTCGCGCACGGTCATTCCCTGCTTGAAAACAGGTGGGGGAGTGCCGGTTGCCTCTTCGATATCACGATGGTGCAGACGTTTCATCTGGCAGGGAATGATTTCCTGGCCGCCATCTTCGGTCATGCGCAAAAAGCCGGTTTCGATGCTGTTGACTTTTTCCTTGTAGGAAGCGGAAACATATATGCCCGAGATGTCCCGCAGCCCGGGGCGCTGCTCATCCACCATGCGCATTCGCCCAAAACCCGCGACTTCGACGACAGAGCGGAGCATGCCCTTGAGGCTGGAGCCGGGTATTGCGTAGCGGCCATCGGGGAGTTGGAATGGGTGCACCTCGGTGTTGGGTCGGTCATTGGCAGTGTTTTTTTCTTGTTTGCCACCGACGAGCAAAGGCGTTTGCGCCGTCAGCGTGTAGTGAATTTCTCCGCTGTAGCCATCCTGAAACGGATGGTCGTGGGAGACTTGCTTGCCCCATTCCGGGGTGACGATGGCCTCGGGCAGGGGAACGAAGTTATAAGGGGCGGAGATGGCCTGCATGTTTTCTTTGTTGAGACCTTGAGGGCAATTGGGACGAGCATTCATGGTCATTCCTCGCTGTCGGCGTTGATTTCGATGGCGGTGAGCAGGGCCAGATGTTGGATGACGCCGCGTTCGGTAGTATCGCGCCAATAGCGGCGATAGACGAGAAAACCGTTGGCGCCGTGGAGCCGGTGGCGGACTTCGTCGTAAAGCTCGCTTCCCTGCTCGTCGTGGCTGTGGGTGGTGAGTATCCAGCCCTGGCCTGCGCCGTGGCGCAGGGTAAGGCTGTGCCCCTGGCCGGTGACGGCTTCCGCCGTGAGCAGGCAGCCCCAATCGGGCGCGGGCGTGGGCAGGCCATCCGTGAAGTATTGCTGGTGGGACTGAAACTGGAGCCAGCCTTGTCGGGGTTGGGCGTTTTCAAACTCGGCCCAGACTTCGTCGGGCTCGGTGAGCGTCAGCGTGCTTTCCAGTTTTGGCGCGCCTTGCCACATCTGCGGCAATTTCGCGCTTTCGCGGAACTGTTGGTAAGCGTCGAGCAGTTCCATCAGGCGGCCTCCTCGTTGGATTCAGAGTTGTCGGTCTTGATCAGCCAGTCGGCCAGTGGGCCGTTCAGTTGGCCTGTGAAAAAGCCGTTGCCGGTGCTGGTTTTGGAGCCGATGGCGAGACGGCCCTGGCAGAGGTCGTCGAGCGCGTCTTTCAGCGCCTGGCGGACTTCGGGGCCGGCGCTTTCGAGGACGCTTTTTTTCAGGACGATTGGGATCGTCAGTTGCCCGCCGAGCAGGCTTTCTTCGTCGAACAGCATGCGGTTGCGGATGCCGCCGGTGAAGCGGTCGATGGCGTTGTGCATGAGGTGGATGACTTGCTCGGGCTCGACCGAAATGCTGATGTCATCGAGGATGAGCGCGCCGGCGCGTCCCGTTTTATTGCCTTCCTTGCTGTCCTTGATCCAGCCGAGCAGTGAGTGGAGAGCCTCGGGGCGTTCGTCGTCGAGCGTGGCGTCTTCGCTGTTCCACAGGCCGGCGTGACGACGGTAGTGGAAGGCGATGCGATGGGACAGCGCGCCCTTGATCGACGAGGCGGGGACGAGAGGCATTTTCAGTTGTCGCTGGCCCTTGCCATCTTCCCATATGATGCACTCTTCGGTTTTCGGCAACAGATCGGCGGGTTTGTCGCCGTTGTCGCCGCGCAGGCTTTCGGTTCCCTGCCCGATGCGCCAGGGGCCTTTGGCCTCGAGGACGAGTTCGCCGTTGATCCAGTCGCTGCCGCTGGGCGGTTCGATGTCCTTTTGTTGCAGCATTTTCGTATCGGAGAGCCCGCGCCCAAGCTGAACGTAGTGTCTGCGCTGCTCGGGGTTCTTGAGGTCGAAGCAGCCCTGATGCAGTTCGATGAGCCGCATTTTACCGAGGCCGGCGCGGGTATGGCCGCCAAGGCGGAAAGCGGGGTGCCGCAGCAGGCTGAGCAAGGCATCCCATTCGGCCTGGCCGGATTCGGGTGAGTCGGCCCAGAGTTTGAGTTCAGCGGCGAAGCGATGGCCGGCGGGGAGGATGGCGCGGTCGAATTTGGCCTTGTCGGCGGCCGCGCCGCGATGCGTCAGGCGGACGCGATCGCGGTACACGGGGGTGTCCTGCTGGTCCAGCACTGCCTTGTAGAGTTCGTCTTCGAGACGTTGCGGGTCGGTGATGAGTCCTTCGGCCGGTTGGCCCTGGCTGTCGAGCAGCGCGCCCCAGGAGACCAAAAGCCGGGAAGCTTCGCCGTCCTTGCTTTTTTGGTAACCGAAAAGGTCGTCGGCGGCGCTTTCGTCATCGCCATGGGTTTCGATCCAGAGGTGACGCAGGACGCCCGCGAGACTGGAGCCGGGCAACGCGGGCAGGCCGTTGGCGTCCCGCACCAGGGCCGTGTCGAAGACGCCGTCGGGATTGCCCGTGCTGATGGAGAGTGTGGTGGCGGCCTCGAGCGTGAAACGGGCGATGAAGAGGGTGCTGCACTCTAGACGGTTCATGGTCAGACTCCTCCAGTTTGGATGGCGTCGGTGATCCGATCTGCGAACATGCGGATAAACAGGGCGTAGGCGCGGTTTTTGTGCGCGTCTGGAATGTCGTTCGTGATCGTGTCGAAGGTAAGTTTTGCCTTGAGCCATTCGGCCAGTTTTTGTGGTGGCTGGCCGGCTTTCTTCGCGGGAATTTCGATATTCCAGCCTTCGCCTTTCGGTTTGATGCGGGCCTTGGCGCCTTGAAAAAGATCTTCGAAGATTTTCCGGCCGGTCTGGTTGCGGGCGACGCTGCCGACCCCGGCCCATTGCGAGCGCGAGGGGCCGTAAGTGAGGTCGCCGGTGATGCCGTTGAAGCGGCGGGAGGCGCTGATGGCGTTTCGATACTTGTCGAGGTGTTCGCGCACCAATTTTTCGACGATTTCCCGCCAGCCGATATCGGCGCGACTTTCGAGCCACTGGATCAGCGGATCGTTGGCGGGCTTTTCCACTTCGCCATCCGCCCTGGAGAGTGGGGCCGGTTCGTCGAACCGGGGTCGGAGCGTCGCCAACAGCGCCGGGTTGACCCAGACCCGGCCCAACCCGGCTTCGCGATGCAGGCCGGCGCCGTTTTCGTGCAGACGTTGAGGGGCGTCGGTATCATCGGATTTTCCGCTGAGCGCGATGACGCTGCCCGCCTGCACGACCAGCCGTTCGCTGTCGTAGCCCTGGCGGGCGCTGTTCCACGGAGAGTAGCGGCGGGTGCGCAGAAACGTCCGCGACCAGTCGATCTGGCAACCTCCGAGGCCGAAGTCTTCTGGTGCTGGCTCGGTCTTCGGGTTGCCGAATGCATCGGCCAGCGCAAGGTCGGAGAGCAGCCAAAGGATCAGCTCGTCCTTATTGGCGTCGCCAGCCTGCACCGGATCGAGTTCGACCGCCGTGATTGCGCAGCGACCATATTCGGCGGAGCGGGAGCGGCCCAGCAGTTGTTCCCCGGTCAGCGCGTCGATGATCTCGTCGAACCGCGCTTGGTCGATGTCGTCATCGGCTTCGACGAAAGCGATGAACCGTTGCCCACGCAGCAGGGCGTCGTAGCCGAACAGTTGGGCCTTTTCGGCGCGACCGGTTTCGGGGGCGATGGCGGTCTTCAGTCGCAGTTCCCGCGCCGGGGTGGAGTAGCGTCCGTCGGCGTGGACGTAGCCGCCGCGCAGTTGCTTGATCTGCCGTTGTTGTTCGGCGCTGTCACGGAGCCGGTTGATGATCTTGTCCGCTCTCAGTCGGGTAACGCCCTGCTCGGTTTCCTGGTAGCCGGCGAGCTTTCTGTAATGCCAGCAGAGTGGCGTCGGCCAGCCGATGGCATGGCCATCCCAGGGAGTGGCGTCGGAAAACCGCAGTTTGCCGCTGTGAAAAAGAAGGTAGGCATCGCGCCGGTCGAATGCATCGTAGCGGCGGCTCGCGGCGGCGCCGAGCAGGGCGGCGCCGGGAATGCGGTCGAGCGATTTGTGGCCGCCTTCGGTGGCGGCGCTGGCGCTGAAGACGCAATCCTCGATCAGGTCGATACGCAGGGCCTGGCGTTTCATGGCTGTACCTCCAGAGTGATTTCGGCGCGCCCGAGGCCGCGACTACGGTGGGCGCCAACGGCGTCGATCAGGGGCAGGATTTCGCGGATGCGCTCGTCCCAATCGTCGGGCGGGGTTTGTCCGGGCACGGGGTCGATACCGGCTTGAAGCATCACGGGGATGGTGACTTCGATGCCGCGCAGGCTGTGGTCGAGAGCGCTGAGGCTGCGGTATTCGACGGCGGTGTGGTACAAACCGGCATAGAAGGCGGGCGTCAGTGTTCGTCCCTCTCCACTGGCCAGCCAGCGCCGCTGTGGCTCCGGCAGCTGGGCATCGGAGATACGCAGGCACCCGCGTTGGGAGAGATCACCACCTGCCGGATTACGGCTGCCGAACAGGGTTTTGGCCAAACCCGTGAAGCCCTCCCAGCCCCAGGCTTCGGCGCGGGCAGCGGCATCGCGCAGCAGCCCCTTGAGATGTCGCCCCGGCAGCAGCGGCAGGCCATCGGGGTCGCGTTGCACCACGAAATCATAGACGCTGCCCCCATCGCGGCCGCCACCGGCGTGCCAGTATCCCCTGAGATCGATGGTCAGTTGCGCTTTCATGCGGCTTGTCCTCTTTGCATGTTGTCGCCGGATTGGGCGCGCGTCAGGCTGAGCAAGGCCAGCGCATCGCCCAGTGGGCTGCGGCAGATGCCGTTGCCGCTGTTGTCGTAGGGCAGCAGTGCGTTTTTGGAAATACTGGAGAGCGCGTTCATCAGTTCGTCATATTTTTTCAGGCGTGGTGTTTTGTCCTTGTCGTCCGCCATCAGTCGCCGCCAGCGGCGGTAGCGTCGTTCGGCCTGAGCCTTGTCGTGGCCCATCAGCGTCATCAACTGGCGTGTCGGGCCGCGCGCCATGTCGTCGGCGCCGAGCGTTCTGGCCAGTTCGAGCAGGTCGTCGAGGCAGGGCTGTTGCTCTTTGAAGTAGTATACGCCGAGGGTGTCGATGAAGGTTTCGTCGCCGAAGCGGTGCGAGAGAACGCGTGCGACAATCTGCTCGTAATCGTCCACCAGTGAGCCAGTGATACGGTGGAAGGCGATGGAGGATTCGGGATCGTCCTGGTTCAGCGCCTTGGCCACTTTTTTCGCTTCGCCGAGCAGATCCTCGGCCAGGTGTATGGCCATGTGGAAGGGCTGGGAGGCGCGCAGGAAAACGAGGCCGAAACCCAGAGTGAGACGCTTCGGCAGGCCCTCGACGCTATGATCTTCACCAAGTTTTTTGAGTTCCTCGCGACTGGCGCTTTCAAAGGCCTCGGCGAACACCTTGCAGTATTCCATGGCGAGATCGGCGCGTACGATGACGGTGATGTCGTCCCCACCGAGCAGGATGGGACGGGCTGCCAGGCATTGGCTTCGCTCTTTCTCGCGCACGGGCAGCAGAACCTTTTCGGTGGCCTGTTGCGCGGCGCTTTGCGTGGTGGCGGCAACAGCATTGGAAAAAGCGCGGAAAAGTTCGACGAAGCGATTGTCGTCTTCTTTGGCGGCATCGCGAATGTGCATCAACAACTGCCCCAGGCCATTACCGTCGGCGTGGATCAGCGCCACTGTGCGGTCATCCCCGGCAAAGGGAAAAGCGCCGGTATCGCTTTTGCCTTCGAGATCCGTCGGCCAGTCCCGCCACTTCAAATCGGCGTCGGGCGGGGCGAAGCGCTTGAGAAAACCGGCTTTCGACAAATCCGCCATCTGCTTCTTGCGGGCGGTGGGGGCATCCATCGGCCCGTCCTTGGCCCGCCATTTCGCATCGATGGCGGCCAGGCCGGTGCGCCGGGATCGGCTGGTCAGCGGGCTGGCCGGCGGCAGGTTCGGGCGCTTGCGATTGGCGTCGGCGTTCATGGCCCGGCGCGCGGCATCGAAGGCTTCCGCATGGGTGCAGCCTTCGCCCATGCCCAGGCTGAAATCCATGCCCGGCGCCCACTGCTGCACCGCCAGGGTCCACAGTCGCAGAAACCGCATCAACTCGTCGCGGTCGTCGCAGAAGGCATAAATCGCGCCGCCCGCGCGACGGGAAAATCGAATGGTCTTTCCGTCGCCCATCCCCAGGGCGTTCAGAACATTGTCGAGTAAATTCCCGTCGCCATCGGTCATCTGATCGAGCAATTCGCTGGCGCCCGCCACGTCGCGCAGCCGTCCGGACGCAAAGAGGTAGGGCTGGATGGAATTGAGTTCAAAAACGAGTGAGTGCATTTCCATTCTCCGGTCGGTGGATGTATTGCGTGTAATACCCCGCGAGGGCGAGGTGGCAGCTCGCATCAGTGGGGCCGTCGTTGAGGCTGTGGCGTTCTTGATCTGATTGCGCTTGAGCGGCGTTTTCACTTTTTCTATTCATGAGAGCTACCTTTATTTCCGTACCGGTTTCTTCGCCAGCTTGCGTTGCAGGGTGCGGCGGTGCATGCCGAGCTGGCGCGCGGTGGCGGAGATGTTGCCGTGGTTTTCCAGCAGCACGCGTTGCAGGTATTCCCATTCGAGCCGTTTCGGCGACGGCGAGGTGGCCGGCGGCGGCAGTCGGCTGTCGCCCTGTTCGCTGGCGAAGCCGGTGAGGATCTCATCGGCGCTGGCTGGCTTGGTCAGGTAGTGCATCGCGCCGAGCTTGATCGCTTCGACCGCGGTGGCGATGCTCGCATAGCCGGTCAGGATCAGGATGCGGGTGTCGGCCGAGCGGGCATGCAGGATGCGGGTCATCTCGAGGCCGGATTCGTCGCCGATGCGCAGGTCGACGATGGCGTGACTGAAGTCCTGTTCGTCGAGCAATGCAGTGGCGCCGGCGATGTCCAGCGCATGCCGGGTGGCGAAACCGCGACGCGTCATCGCGCGTGCCAGCACCTCGCAGTAGGCCGGGTCGTCGTCGACGATCAGCAGGCGTCGATCGCTCATTCGTCCTCCACCAGTGGGATCTCGATCTCGGTGCGCGTGCCGCCGTGATCGCGCGTTATCAGGCGTGCCTCGCCGCCGATCCGGCGGAGGGTCGCGTGGGCGAGGAACAGGCCCAGCCCGAGCCCTTGCTTCGATGGGCCACCGCCCGCGAGGATACCCGGCCCACGGTCGCTCACGCAAAGCCACAGCCGCCCGCCCTTGCGCGCGGCGCGCAGCTCGATCGATTTCGGCGATGCCTCGGCGGCGTTGTCGAGGATGTTGCGCAGCGCCTGACGCAAGGTCTCGTCGCCGAGCAGGCGGGCCTGTTTTAGATCCTCGATGCGCACGCGCGGATGCGTACCGGGATGTCGTCGTCGCCAGTCGGCGACCAGTTGTTCGACGAAATCCACGGCCGGCATCACCCGTCCGGCGCTGGCCTGTCCCTCGCCCTGGGAGGAAGCCGCGAGCACCGACAGCGAGTGTTTGCAACGTCGCACTTGCCGCCGGATCTGATCGAGCAGCGCGTGGATCCCGGAGGACGCACTGGCCGTCAGTTCCTCGCCGATCTCGTCGGCAAGCAGGCCGATCGTCGCCAGCGGGGTGCCGAGTTCATGCGCGGCGCCGGCCGCCAGGGCGCCGAGCGCGACGATGCGTTCGTCACGCAGGGCCTGTTCGCGCGCCCGGGCCAGCGCGCGGTCGCGCTCGCGCAGCTCGCTGGCGAGACGACCGATGAAATAGGCGATCAACACCGCGCTGAGCACGAAGCCGACCCACATGCCGTACACATGCAGGCTGAAGCCGCTCATCTGGTGGCCGACGGGACTGCCCGGCAAGGGCCGATAGAAGAACATCAGCAGCGAATAGCAGGTCACGGTCAGCGCGACCATGAACCAGGCATAGCGTTGCGGCAATGCGGTGGCGGTGATGACCAGCGGAAACAGGTAGATCCAGATGAACGGGTTGGTCGCGCCGCCGGTATAAAAGAACACCACCGTCAGCGCCAGAATGTCCGGCAGCATCCGGGCGAAGAAGCCGAGCGGGCGGATCGGCCGGCGGGCGCGCAGGCGTCGCCAGCTCCAGGCGTTATACAGCGCCAGCGCGAGCAGGGTCGCGGCCAGCGGCGCGAGCGGCAGCGGGTAGCCCAAGCCCCACACCAGCGTCGCGAGAGCGCCGGCCTGCAACAGGATCTCGATGTTGCGCAGCCGCGCCAGCTCGCGCAACCCGCCGTCCAGCGTGTGCGCCGCGAGTTCTTCGATCGGTTGCTTGTCGTTCATGGGTGACGAGTGTATCTCCGAATCGCGCTGGCATGGCCTGCGACAAAATGTCACATTCCCGCCAGCGTCCCCCGCCCATAGAATACCGGCAAATCTCGTGAATCGCCGACCCCGGGTTCGGTGTCGACAAATAAAGAGGCTGGTTGTCATGCAAAGCCGTTCGATCCCGCTGTTCACCCTCTGCGGCCTGGCCGCCATCGCCGGCGCGCGCGCGGGCGAGACCTTGCCGACCCTGGAAGTGGAAGGCCGGGCCGAGCCGGATTTCAGCGTGCATCGCGTGGTCGCCGGCGAGCGGGCGGCGGCCCCGGCCGACAGTGCCGAGCTGGTGCGCAAGGCGCCCGGCGCCAATGTCAACCGCAATGGCGCCTTGACCGGCATCGTGCAGTACCGTGGCATGTTCGGCGCGCGGGTCAATGTGCGCATCGACGGACTCAACATCGCTCCTGCCGGACCCAACTGGATGGATCCGCCGCTGAGCAACCTGCCGACCCAGTTTCTCGATACCCTCACCGTGGTGCGCGGGGTTTCGCCGGTCAGCGCCGGAGCCGAGACCATCGGCGGCACGGTGCGCGCGCGCAGCCGGCGCATCGACTTCGGCGACAACGACCAGACGCGCTTTCAGGGCGAGCTCCAGGGCGGCTACGCCTCGGCCAACGACGCTGGCTCGGCCGGATTGTTGCTCGGTGCCGCCGACCGCCGTCAGCGCTTCCAGTTGGAAGGCAGTTGGGACGATGCCGACGATCTGCGCGCCGGCGGCGGCGACGAGCTGATCCCGTCCGGCTACCGGCGCAAGAGCTGGGCGCTGGACTACGGGCGGCGTCTGGCCGGTCAAACCCTCGATGTCCGCTATCAGCACAACCGCGTCGACGATGCCGGCACGCCGGCCTTGCCGATGGATATCGTCTTCCTCGACGGCGATCTGTTCGGCCTCGAATACCAGGGGCGGCTCGGCGCGCTGGAACTCGAGGGTCGGCTGCATTACCAGTCCACCGATCACCGCATGGACAACTACAGCCAGCGCCGGGCCCCGCGCATGGCCAGCGGCATGGCGATGCGCCGTTTCGCGGTGACTGACTCCAACGATTGGGCCTGGGATCTGCGCGCCGCGATGGCCTTGGGTGGGGGGGAGTTCAGTTTCGGCGTGGATGGCTGGCTGGCCCGGCACAATGCCGATGTCTTCAGCCCCGACCGCGCGGCTTTTCATATCGAGAACTACCATGCCATCGAGCGCGATCGTATCGGTCTGTTCGGCGAATGGGAAGGGGATCTCGGCGCTGGTTGGGGTCTGCTCGCCGGGCTGCGCTACACCCATGTGCACAGCGATGCCGGCGAGGTTTCGGCGAACGGCCTGGGGATGACTCAGGCGCTGGCCGAGCGTCTGGTGGAAACCTTCAATGGTCGGGATCGCGCGCGCAACGACGATTTCGTCGATCTCTCCGCGATCCTGAGCCGCGCCTTTTCCGATCAGCTGACGCTGGAGTTCGGTCTCGGCATCAAGCATCGCGCGCCGAGTTACCAGGAGCGCTACCTGTGGTTGCCGCTGGAATCGACCGCCGGCTTGGCCGACCGGCGCACCTATATCGGCGATCCGGAGCTCGATCCGGAAACCGCCTATCATCTCGACCTGGGCCTGGAATGGCGTAGCCATGCGGCCTATCTGACCCCGCGTATCTTCTATAAGCGCGTCGACGACTACATTCAAGGCACGCCGCTGAACAGCGGTGACGCACTTGCCTATCGTCGTCGTGTTGTCGGCATGTTGAAGGGGCCGGGTTTCTGTACCGCCAATCCGGGCGCGCCGCTGTGCGTGCCACTGCGGTTCAGCAATGTCGACGCGGAATTCTATGGGTTCGACGCCGGCTTCGGCATGCGATTCGACCCGCATTGGTCCATCGATGGCAGCATCAGCTATGTGCGTGGCAAGCGCCGTGATATCAGCGACGATCTGTATCGCGTTGCCCCCCTCAACGGTACGCTCGCGCTGACCTATCGCCGCAACCGCTGGTCGTTGACCGGCGAAGGCGTGTTCTACGCGGCGCAGAACGATGTTTCCCGGACCAATGCGGAGCAGGCGACGCCAGGGTATGGCATCGTGAATCTCCACGGCAGTTACCGGATGGGCCGGGATCTGTTGCTGTATGCCGGCGTCGACAATCTTTTCGACCGCTTCTACCATGACCATCTGGCCGGCTATAACCGGGTGGCGGCAAGCGCCGATGGGCGCGCCGCCGATCTGGCTGTCGGCGAGCGCCTGCCCGGCGCCGGGCGCAGCCTGTTCGTGCGCGCGGTATTGAGCTTCTGACTCGCGCAGTGACACCCTCCCGCGTTATGCGGGCGGTTTCTTGCCGCCGTCCGATGCTCCCGAGCCGGCAGACTGCTAGAATCCCACGCCTTGAGAAGTGGAACGAGCGATGGAATTCCTGAAGCACAACCTCGACTACCTGGTGCTCGGCACGCTCGGCCTGATGAGCGTGGTGATGCTGACCTTCGTGTTCGAACGCTATCTCTATTTCTGGCGCGTGCGCCTGGAGGAGATTCCCAACCGCGATCGCCTGTTCATTGTCCTGACCCGTCACCTGACGGTAATCTCGACGATCGGCGTCAATGCCCCCTACGTCGGCCTGCTCGGCACCGTGCTCGGCATCCTGATCACCTTCTACGACCTGGGTCAGGGCGGCGCGATCGACACCAAGGCGATCATGCTCGGCCTGGCACTGGCGTTGAAGGCCACCGCCGCCGGCCTGGTCGTCGCGATCCCGTCGATCATGTTTTATAACGCCCTGATGCGTCGCGTCGATGTGCTCACCGCGCGCTGGAATGAGCTCCAGCGATGAAACGTTTCGACCAGATCAACGTGATCCCGTTCATCGACATCATGTTGGTGCTGCTGGCCATCGTCCTGACCACCGCGACCTTTATCGCCAACGGCACCATCCCATTGGCGCTGCCGAAGACCGGCGATCGCTTGGAGCATCCCGCGGGCGCGCCACGTGAGATTGTCGTGACCCGCGGCGGCGAACTCTTCCTGGATGGCCAGGCGACCACGCTGGACGAACTCACCGCGGCGCTTTCCGATGTTCCACGCGACACTCCATTGACCTTGAAGGTCGACGCCAACGCGCCGTTCCAGGCCTTCATCACCGTGATCAACCGGCTGAAGGCGACGCACTTCGCGCGCGTTTCGATCGTTGCCGAAGAGTCCGGTTGAGGGGGAATGCGGCGCTACACCCTGATCGGATTGTCGCTGTCGCTGCTGGCGCACGCCGGTATCGCCTGGTGGGCTTGGCGTACCGCCTCCCAGACGCCGTCGCCCGCGCCGAAACATCGATGGGTGCTCGATCTCGCCTCGATACAGGTTGCGCGGGCGGCGCCGCCTGCCGCGGAGCCCGTGGACAAAGCCAAAACCAGGCCGAAGCCGGAACCGCCCGCGCCATTGCCTCCCGAGCCGCCGTCCGAACCATTGGCGACGCCGCCGCCTCCAGTGCGATCCTTGGCCCGGGTCACGCCGCCGCGCAAGCGCCGCCCCCGTCACAAGCATCATCGGCCCCGCCACCCAGCGCGGCGACTGTCTCATCGGATCCATAAGCCGCAAGCCGCCAGTCCGTCGCCGGAGAAGCCGGTCTCGTCCTTGCCGGCGCGCGCGCGGCCCGTGGAAAGCGCCCCCGCTGCGACCACGACAGCCATGGCGGCGTCAGCGGTTTCGCCGGCGGAGGTCGCCTCCGCGCGCGCCAGCTACCGCGCCGCGTTGCTCGCCGCGTTGCGCAAGCACAAATTCTACCCGCGGCGCGCGCTGCGGCGCGGGCGCGAGGGCACCGTGAAAGTGGGGTTCGAGATCTGCGCGGATGGACGGATCGAGAACGTCCGGCTGCTTGCCTCCTCCGGAGTGCATTCGCTGGACCAGGCCGCCCTACGCGTGCCCCGCGCGCTCGGGCGCTTCGAACCGTTGCCGAAGGCGCTGGGAAAGTCGCGCTGGAAGCTGGAAGTGCCGTTGAGCTATCGGATCCGGTAGTTCAGGCGTGCTGGATGCTTTTGGAAGAGGGACGACATGGGGCAAGAAAAACCGGCGCGGCTGCGCGTCGCTGGTTGCCGGGATCGCTGCGCACGGCCCGTGAAGACGGGGCGGGCGCAGTGGCCGAAAATTCGTGGGCGACGAGTATACATACCATTGATCTGACAAGGCGCAGACCCGATCGAGCGCAGCGGATCGGGCAGCGGCGCAGTTTCGCGGCACCGCCGCAGCCGGTTCCGCGGTACTTGAACCGGCCTGCAGCGGTTTACCGCCATGTGGGCATGGGTCCGATCCAACGTGGCGGATTGGGCAACAGCGCCCAACCTTTGAAATCAGGAAACCTCAAATGAAATGAAGCGCGATTGCCCTGGGTGCGGGCGTCCGCCGCTTGTCTTCACGCCACGCGGCATGGTCTTTCAGCCCCGCCGGGCGCGGCGCATGCCCACCAGGCCGATCGCCAGCAGCGACAGCGTGGCCGGCACCGGTACCGCTGAAGGCACGTCGCCCGCGGTGCCGAAGCCGCCCGGCGATTCGGTCTCCGCCCAGGTATAACGCGGTGCTTGATCCGAGGTCAGGAAGACCACGCTCGATGCGTTACCCGGCTGGATGCGGTTGTTGGCGTTCCAGCTGAACAGCATGGCTTCGGCCGCGAGCGTTCCGTTCTGCACCGCCGGGCTGGAGATCACGTTTCTTTCCAGGCTGTCGGCGTTGACCAGGCCGCTGCCGGCGATCAGGTTACCGACGCTGGTCAGCAAGGAAGGGCTGTGATCGTTGGGTACATCCAATGGTGTTACCGCGCCACTCAGAGCGCTGAAGGTGGTGGTGTCAAGATAGCCTCCGCTGGTCGGGGGCGAGATCCAGGTGATGTTGAAGTTCTCCAACTCCTGCTCCGGCGGGGCCAGCGGATCGGTGTTGTTGACCTGATAGAGATAGACATAGCGGGCAGCGGTATCGACACCCGTCGAGAAAGGCGCGAGCGCCACGGCGGTGCCGGCATTGGCGAAGAAACTGTCATTCAGCCAGTTGCCGCTTTCGTTCTCCCATACCGCGAAACTGACGGTGGAATCGCACAGCGGACAGGTCGCGCCGCCTGGGGTGCCGTCGGTATCGCCGAATACGCTCATGCCGACAAAGCTGGTGAGCAGGGCGGCATGCGCTGGCGCGGAAAGCGCGGCGGCGAGGCTGGCGGCGAGCAGGGACTGCTTGAATTTCATGATTCGATACTCCTTCCAATCATTTTCTATGCGTATTGGTTTGTAGGCATCCTCGCGCGTTTTTTGGCGGGAAAAGCCGTTCCGCGTGAGAGGCTTGCGTTGTCAGGAGATGCAAGCGCCTTGCCGTTTTTTCTGGCAGGAGGAGAGCGACGGAATATTGTCTGTCGCGGCGGATGCGAAATGCCGTGTGGACGTGATGGAATCAATGGGTCGGACGGTTTGCGCGGATCCCGGAGGGGCGGAATTTTGACGCGCCGGGAGAGATCGGGGATCGGGGCGGGCCGTTTAGAGGGATTTTGTAAAAAAACCGGACTGGTTTGCGCCGATGAGGAGGCTCCTTTGTTTGGTGTTTGTATGTAAGTTACTGGTTGTTATATTTTTTTAAAAAACGCCTTGTTCGGTCTTGGTGTAAAAAAAACTGACGGTTTTGTTCAGGTCTTGCGGTCTTCAGCGGTTTCACGGCGCTTGCGTACCGCCTCGGCCAGGGTTTCGAGCAGGGGGCGCGTATCATCCCACGGCAGGCAAGCGTCGGTGATGCTCTGGCCATGGGTCAATGGTTGACCGGGGACGATGTCCTGTCGACCGCCGACCAGATGGGATTCGATCATCGCGCCGATGATGCGCCGGTCGCCGCCGGCGATCTGGCGCGCGACATCCTCTCCGACCTCGATCTGACGCAGGTATTCCTTGCGGCTGTTGGCATGGCTGAAATCGACCATGATGTTCGGGCGCAGACCGGCGGATTCGATCTCGCGCGCGGCCAGGTCGATGCTTTCGGCATCGTAGTTCGGCCGTTTCCCGCCGCGCAGGATGATGTGGGTATCGCTGTTGCCGGAGGTTTCGAAGATCGCCGAGGTGCCTTCCTTGGTCAGCGACATGAAGACATGCGGACGCCGCGCCGCGAGAATCGCGTCGACCGCGATGCGCAACGTGCCGTCGGTGCCGTTCTTGAAACCGACCGGACAAGACAGCCCGGAAGCCAGTTCACGGTGGCCCTGGCTCTCGGTGGTGCGCGCGCCGATCGCGCCCCAGCTGATCAGGTCCGCGATGTATTGCGGGCTGATCAGGTCGAGGTACTCGGTGCCGGTCGGCAGACCTTTCTCGTTGAGTTCGAGCAGCAGCTTGCGCGCGAGCCGCAGCCCTTTGTTGATGCGGAAGCTGTTGTCCAGATCGGGGTCGTTGATGAGGCCCTTCCAGCCGACGGTGGTGCGCGGTTTCTCGAAATAGACGCGCATCACGATCATCAGATCGTCTTGCAGGGCGTCGCGGGCCTGGATCAGTCGCCCGGCATACTCGATGGCGGCCTCGGGGTCATGCACCGAGCAGGGGCCGACGATGACCAGCAGGCGGTCGTCTTCCCCCCGCAGGATGCGCTGGATGTTGCGACGTGCCTTGACGACGGTCTCGGCGGCCTGTTCGGTGAGCGGGTACTCGGCGCGGATTTCCTTGGGGGGCGAGACATCCTGGATGCCGGTGATGCGCAGATCGTCTGTATGATGCATGGGCGGTCGCAACGTGGGTTTAAAAGGCGGCCATTATACCGCAGCCGTTGCGGGGGCACAGACGAAATCTTCAATCGCGGCGAGAGCCGGAGGCTTTCGGGGCGATCAACCAGGCGATCGGTCCGTGATTGGGGGTTTCGATCCGTCGCAGCGGGCGGGCGCGGCCTTGCAGGGCCTGGTCGATGACGCGGCATTCCGCCTCGCCGCCGGTGTGGCCACGGTAGCCGGTGATCGCGATGACACCGCGCGGCGGCAGGATTGCGCGCGCGGCGGCGATCGCGGCGAGTGTGGTATGGGGCCGGGTGGTCAGCGCATGGTCGCCGCCCGGGAGATAGCCCAGGTTGAACAGCACCGCGCCAAGACGGGAATGCAGTGGACCGGGCAGGTGGTCGGCGAGGCACGCGTGGTCGGCGAGGATCAGGCGCGCGCGTTCCTCCATCCCGCGGGTGGCCAGGCGCGCGCGGGTGGCGTTCAGCGCCGCGCGCTGGATGTCGAAGGCGAACACCAGTCCGTCGGGACCGACCCGCTCGGCCAGAAAACAGGTGTCATGGCCGTTGCCGGCGGTCGCGTCGATCGCGATGTCGCCGGCTTGCAGATGGGCGCGCACGAAAGCGTGGACCTGTTCAACCAGACGCATCGAGACGCTTCCGGTAGCGGGAGATATCGATCGCCGCGGGCAGCGGCTGGCCGGCGCACAGCCGGCGGGTCAGCGCCTCGACATGCAGCGGTGCGAACAACGCGCCACGCGCGCCGAAGCCATTGCATACCCACAGCCGCGGCTGATACGGGTGGCAACCGAGGAAGGGCTGGCGGTCCGGGGTGCCGGGGCGGATGCCGGCTCGCTGCGCCAGCACCTTGGGCGGTTGGCGGCCACACAGCCGTCGGTATTCCGCGAGCAGCCAGGCGCGCGCCGCGGGTTCGGGCCGGTCGTCGTCGAAGCACCACCGGTTGCTGGCGCCGAAACGCAGGCGGCCGTCGCCCAGGGGGATCGCCCAGCAGCCGCCGTTGACGATCGCGCGCGGCGCCGCTTCCGGCAAGGCCAGATCCAGGATCTCGCCCTTCGCGGGCTGAAGCGGGAGCCAGTCGAACCAGGGGTTATCACGCATCCGCCAGCCTTCGCAGAAGATTACCCGCCGCGCGCGCAGATCGCGCCAGCGCACCATATCGGCGCGTGCCTGGAACTCCCGAGCGTGCGTGAGTTCGCGGCGCAGGGCGTCATGGCGCGCAAGCCAGGCGCCGAGGGCGTCGAGCAGCGCGCCGGTGTCGAGCCAGCCGGTATGGCGCTGCACGAAGCCGCCGTGGGGCTGTGGGAGCCGGCTCGTGTCGAGGCGCGGCCCGGCATAGCGGCGTAGCGCGGGGTCGGCGCGCAGCTCGGCATGGCGCATCGCCTGGGCCGGGTCGTTGAACAGCCGCAGCATCGGCAGCGGATGGAAGAAGGGCTGCCCAAAATGCTGTTCGAGGCGCCGCCAAACGCGTTGTCCGGCGGCCCGCGCGGCTTCCAGACCGGCGGGTGGGCGCAGACGCCGGCCGGCCAGCGGATTCACCAGGCCCGCGGCGACGCGGCTGGCGTTTTCCCGCTCGCCGTCGTCGATCACCAGCACACGGTGGCCGGCCTCGATCAGCCGCCAAGCGAGCAGGCTGCCGATCAGGCCCTGGCCGACGATGATCTCATCGAGCATGCTGGCGGACGTATTCGTACATCACGATCGACGCGGCGATACTGACATTGAGGCTTTCGATGCGACCGAACTGCGGGATCGAAAGCCGCCCCACGTCGGGAAACGCGCGCGGATCGAAACTCAACCCCATCTCCTCGTGGCCGACGACGAAGGCGCTGCGCACCGGCAGCCGGGACCCGGGCAGCGGGGTGTCGGCGCCGGCGGCGAGCGCGAACAGGCTGTAGCCGCGCGAGATGAGTTCGTCGTGGCATGGGCTGAAGTCCTCGTGGAAGCGCGCGGGCACGCTTTTGAACGCGCCCTTGGCCGGATTGACGTCGAACGGGCCGATGCCGATCAGGTGGACCTCGGCCGCGCCGAAGACCTCGGCGCTGCGGAAGATCTTCGGTACGTTGAAGCCGGCTTTCAGGTGGTCCAGCACGACGATGAATTCATGCGCCCCCGGTTTCGCCAGAAGATTGCGCTGGCGGTGTTTCTCGTAACGGCGCAGGGCCTGTTGGCGCTTGTCGCGGCGCGCCTTGCGCGTGGCTCGGTCGATCATGGGAACAGCGTAGCAGCCCGGCGGGAAGGGGATATTTGCGGTATACTCGATCAATCGTCCCGGGCACAAGCAGCCTGGAAGTGGATTCCTGACGAGCGGGTTTCATCGCGTCATGACTCAGCCTTTGCCCTCCGCCGCATTGTCGCCAGAGATCGAGCGGATCTCCGCGCGTTATGAACTGCTGCGGCGCATTGATCTGCCCGCCGATCTGCGCCGACTGCCAGCGCAGCAGTTGCCGCGCCTGGCCGATGAGTTGCGTGGTTTCCTGATCGAGACGGTCTCGCGCACCGGAGGTCACCTCGCCGCCGGCCTGGGCGTGGTCGAGTTGACCATCGCGCTGCATTACGTCTTCGACACCCCGCATGACCGCCTGCTGTGGGATGTCGGCCACCAGGCCTATCCGCACAAGATCCTTACCGGGCGGCGTGACCGCATGCTTACTTTGCGACAGAAGGATGGTTTATCGGGCTTTCTGCGGCGTGGCGAGAGCGAGTACGATGCCTTCGGCGCCGGTCATTCCAGCACCTCCGTCGGCGCCGGCCTCGGGATGGCGATCGCCGCGCGCCAACAGGGCATTGCGCGCCAGGTGGTGCCGATCATCGGCGACGGCGCGCTCTCCGCCGGGATGGCTTTCGAGGCCCTGAACCATGCCGGCTCGCTGGACGAAAACCTGCTGGTGGTGCTGAACGACAACGACATGTCGATCTCGAAGCCGGTCGGCGCGGTCAGCAACTATCTCGCCCGGGTGCTCACCAGCCGCTTCTACAACAGCGTGCGCGATGGCAGCCGCAGCGTGCTGAAATCGATGCCGCTGATCCGCGATCTCGTGAAGCGCTGGGAAGAGCATATGAAAGGGATGGTGATCCCCGGCACCCTGTTCGAGGAGATGGGTTTCACCTATATCGGCCCGATCGACGGTCACGATCTGCCGATGCTGGTGCATACCCTGGGCAATATGAAGGACATGCATGGTCCGCGCTTGCTCCATGTGGTCACTCAGAAGGGGCGTGGTTATGAGCCGGCCGAAGGCGATCCCTGCGGCTATCACGGGGTGACTCCGTTCGATCCCGAAACCGGCGAGCTCTCCGGTGGCAACGGGCGCCCGACCTATACCCGCATCTTCAGCGACTGGCTGTGCGATGCCGCCGCGCGCGACGACCGCGTCGTCGCGATCACTCCGGCGATGTGCGAGGGCTCCGGCCTGAACGCCTTCGCCGAGCGGTTCCCGAAGCGCTATTTCGATGTCGGCATCGCCGAGCAGCACGCGGTGACCCTGGCCGCCGGCATGGCTTGCGAGGGGCTCAAGCCGGTCGTCGCGATCTATTCCACCTTTCTGCAACGCGCCTATGACCAGCTGGTTCACGATGTCGCGTTGCAGGACCTGGATGTGTTGTTCGCGGTCGACCGCGCCGGCCAGGTCGGCGCCGACGGCGCCACCCACGCCGGCAGCTTCGACCTCAGCTTCACGCGGCCCATCCCCAACATGTTGGTGATGGCGCCGGCCGACGAGAACGAGTGTCGGCGCATGTTGCAGACCGGGCTGGAATGGCGCGGCCCGGCCTTGGTGCGCTATCCGCGCGGCGGCGGTCCGGGTGTGGCGGTCGACGACGATCTCGAAACCCTGCCGCTCGGTAAGGGCGTGCTCGCACGGCGTGGTGGCGAGGTCGCGATCCTGGCCTTCGGCTCATTGCTCGCGACCGCGCTGGAGGTTGGCGATGAACTCGGCGCCAGCGTCGCCAACATGCGTTTCGTCAAGCCGCTGGACGAAGCGTTGGTGCTCGAGCTGGCAGCGAGCCACGATCTGCTGGTGACGCTCGAAGAGAACGTCGTCGCCGGAGGCGCCGGCGCGGCCGTTGCCGAGTTGCTGCATCACGCCGGCATGGTCGCCGACGTGCTCCATCTCGGCCTGCCGGACGCCTTTGTCGAACAGGCCACACAGGCCCAACAGCTCGCCGATTGCGGCCTCGACGCCGCCGGCGTGCTGGCAAGCGTGCGTGAACGGCTCGCCGCGCATCGCAAGGGCGCGATCCAGTCGGCCTGAAGCGCGGGCAGCCTGCCCGCGCGATCTGGAATCCACATTCTCCTCCATGGCGGCCGCCTTTTGGCATTCTCCCAGTGCCTGCCTCCCGTGGGACGATTTTTCCGTCAGGACGGGATGGGTCTCTATAAACCACATAAACCACTGATTTCCGTTCGCTGACTAGGGTAAGCAGGTAAGCCGTTTCGACTCCCCTCCGTTGCCTTTTGGGGGCAATTTGGCAGGTATACTCGTCGCCCATGAATTTTCGGCCACTGCGACCGCCCCTTGCGCTCGTGGGCGTCGTTGCGGGAACTCGCCATTCCCGGCCATGACCCGTTTCCGCGTCTGGCCAATGGGTGCACGGAACGACCTCGAAAAACCGAAAGTCCATGGGCAAAGGGTCTATCCGATAAATTCTGGCTTGGTGTCATGATTTTTTACAAGTTCACAAGCGGGGGGGGAGGGTTGAATCAGTAAGCTACGTATAACATGTTGATATAACTCATGTTATTTTATTTGGAATGGAAATTGCTAGAATTTTTCGACGTATTTGCATGGGAAGTGCAAGTTTGTCATGTCGCTGTTTTTTATACTCTTCGCCCATGAATTTTCGACCGCTTCTCGCACTCGTGGGTGTCGTTGTGTAAACCCGCCGTGGAGATAGGATCATGAGTCGTTTCCGCGCCTGGCCCATGGGCGCGAGGAACGGCCTCGAAAATCCGAAAATTCACGGGTGACGAATATTGATTTGGGTGGAATTGCGATATGTGATGTCGTGCATGGGTTTTTCTGCTGTTTATTTAATAGGTCAGTTAGTGTCATATTGAATTTATGACTACACAATTGAATTGGGTGTTTGATTTAACTGTATCAAGTTTTCGTGGGGCATGGAAGCGTCAATCGCTCTGCTAAGCATTAATTGGGGGGGGTATGAGCTTTTATTGCTTTCCGGTTCGTGTGTTCGTTATTGTTATAATTTTGTTGCCTTTTCCAGTCTCGGCGGTAATGATCGATTTGAATGATTTTTTCAATGATCCCACCGTTACTGTTTCGGCAGATGGTTCATCTGCTGTATTTCGGGAAGATCCTGGATTTAGTGAGGTGGTGTTATTGAATGACCCCGGTTTCGGGGACCCGGAAGTAATCATTGCCGGACAGAACCTCGGGCTTTTTTTTGATTATGAGTTTCTGGAAGCTCCGGGAGAAGATGATAGCGTATTCCAGTTTATATTGGATGGTGCGACTGGAAACAGCGTTGGCCCGGCATTTGAATTTTTTTCAGAAGACAGTGTTGTCGGGACGATTGTGTACGATTTGACACCTTTGGTTGGCACGCAACTTGGTTTGTCTTTCTCTTTGCAATCTGGTCAAGCCGATAATGGCTTTGGTTCGACGTTGACGATATCCAATGTTCGGATTGAGCCGCTTCCTGTGGTGTCTGTATCCGCTCCCGCAACGTTTCTTTATTTGTTATTTGGGGTCGCTGCTATGTTCATGCGTATCAGGCGATTCGGCTTCGGGAGCAGTGATCGAGTTCTAAGTTTGCTACAATAGAAAATACTGTTTCGAATCGTTGGTTTATGCTCGTCGTCTATGGTGTTTCGGCTTTTCTAGATCATTCCTCGCGCCCGTGGGCCACGCGCGGAAACGACTCATGATCCTATCTCCATGGGGGGTTCCGCAACGACGCCCATGGGTGCGAGGAGCAGCCGCAGTGGCCAAAAACTCACGGGCGAAAAGTAGACGAGTATTGGGAACGCGGCATGCTAAATAATGTGTTAGGGGTATTCGGGGTGAATCACGCAGTCGTCGGGAAGTCGAATCTATCCGTGCGCCAAGTGGTGGGGCTTGTTTTTCTAGTGCTGCTGTTGGCTGGTTCGTGGACGTCTTCATTGTTTGCCGCAGTGGACAGCAGTGGTTTGTTGGATCTTGGTCAGAACGTTGCTGTCGAATACACTCGCTTCCGCACTAATCGTCGTACCGGTAAAACGGTTGCTACCGCGACGGTCACCAATCTTTCTGATCAGAGTTATTCCGGTCCAATCTATCTCGTCATTAATGGGATTACTCCCAATACGGTAACAATTGAGGGAGAAGATGACCGGACGATTTTGGGAGAACCTGTCTTTATCAAAGATGTTGCCGAGTTGGCGCCGGGAGCCTCCGTTGAGTATTCCATAACGTTTGTCGCTGGTGCTCGCTTGCCCCGTTTGTCGATAAACGAGGCGGTATTCGCCACAGATGCCGCTGGTGGAGGAGGAAACGGAGGAGGCTCTGTTCCCTTGGCGGTAAGTTTTTCTTCTCCGCCTGATGGGCTGCTGACCCAAGCCGATCACATTTTGGTGGAAGGCCAAGTGGAATTGTCTTCGGCAACGGTTGTCGTCAACGGCCGTATCGCCAGTGTCGACAGCAATGGCGTTTTCCAGGTCGAGGTACCCTTGCGCGAAGGTGTCAATACATTGATCGCAACGGCCGAGGCAGGTGGAAGAATCGGTACCGGTAGCGTTCAGGTGATTCGTGATACCGATCCACCGATGGTCGTCGTCGAAACGCCCCGTGAAGGGGCTGTATTGACCGGATTGCAGGTCGATGTGGCAGGCCTCGTAAATGATATTGTCACGGGCACCACGATCAACGCTGATGATTGCGAGGTAACGGTCAATGGCGTGGCCGCTCAAGTGTCCAATCGAAGCTGGGTGGTCCCCGATCTTCTGCTGCAACGTGGACTGAATACGCTCACCATTGTCGCAACGGATCGCGCGGGCAACAGCCGCGTGGTTTCCCGCCAGGTTCGGGTTGCGGATCAGGTTGGCCAGCGGATCGTTTTGTTGGCGGGTAATAATCAGGTTGCCGCCATGGGTTCTTCTCTCCCCGAGCCTCTGGCTGTGGGTCTGTTGGATGCGGATGGAAACCCCGTACCAGACAAGGCGGTGACATTCCGTGTCAGCAGGGGCGACGGCATCTTGGGTGTCCCGCCAGAACAGGATACGAAGCTCGTTGTCCGGACGGATGACAATGGCATTGCCAGTACGTTTTTTACTATTGGAGAGCGTATCGGATCGGGCAATCATCGTGTGATTGCTTCCGCGCCGGGCTTCGTAGGCGAGGTCGAGTTCTGCGCGCTTGCGATTGCGGGTGTTCCACGGCGCATCACCACGGTATCCGGGGACGGCCAGACAGGCATCGCCGAAGAGACCTTGCCTAAACCCTTTGTGGTGCTGGTAACCGATGCGGGAGGCAACCCCGTTGGCGGTGTCGATGTGACTTTCGAGGTGAAGAACGGCCTTGGAAGCTTTGGTGGCGCGCCCTCGGTGGTATCCACGACCGACAGTGATGGGTTGGCCAGCGCGACCATGACCCTTGGTCCTCAATCGGGCATCAACAACAATATTGCGGAGGCGAGTTTCGCCGGCCTTATGGAATCTCCGGCTTCCTTCAGAGCTTCTGGCCGCGCAGTGGGCAGGCCTGCCGATACCACGATCAGTGGGATCGTGCTGGATAATCAGGACAACCCGATTCCAGGTGCGACTGTCCATGTAGAATCCCTCTCCGGCAGCCCGGGCGCGCCGGCGGGTACGGCGGTTACTGATGATCAGGGGCGTTTTTCGATATCCAACGCGCCGGTTGGCACCGTTCATTTGGTCGTCGATGCATCCACCACGACACGAACGGGTCATTGGCTGGCTGTCGGGTTTGAAATGACAACGATTGCCGGTCAGGATAATACGCTGGGACACCCGATCTGGCTGCTTCCCGTGGCCGAGAATGAGGTCGTTGTCCAAAGTGGCGGGCCGGAACAAGAAATTACGCTGTCGATTCCTAATGTGCCCGGCTCGAAGATAGTCATTGCGCCGCACTCGGTCACCTGTCCGAACGGACAGAGTCAATGTACGATAAGCTGGACCCAGGTACGCGGAGAACGCGTACCCATGCCGCCGCCTCAGGGGTCGTCGTTCATGCTTGCCGCGACCTTGCAACCCACTAATACGCGTTTCGACCCGCCCGTAGCATTGTGTATTCCCAACAGCTCCATGCTGCCGGGTTCCCAGGCCGATATGTATTCTTTCGACCATGATTTGGGTGAGTTCGTTGCGATTGGGACAGCCACTGTGACGGATGATGGATCTCAGCTCTGTTCCGATCCGGGATTCGGGATCGTCAAGGCGGGTTGGCATGGATGCGCGCCGCCACCGCCGCCAAACAAGTGCAAGCGCAATTGTCCGACACTGAATCCGGATGAGTGTCAGGAAGTTCAAAGCGCTGAATGTCCTGCGTGCCCAACTCTAGTATCGAAGCCGCCGGATACGGTGAAGTCCGAGCAGTCATCGCCTTCTGACTGCGTAACAGATACTTGCGGCGGAACAATTCCAAAGGATGAAACAGTAGAGTTACAAAAGGAAAATCCGTGCAAATTATGTGATGGCGGCAGCATTGCCGATGTTCCAAATGATCTAGAGAAACACTGTGGTGATGGTTCATCCAAACAGGCATGCCTGATCTGCAAGGATGGGCTTTGCACCCGTCCTGATTGCCCGGTAGATGCGAGCGATGATGTTTCAGTTCGTTTGTCCGAGGGGGTGGCTGGCGAGTGGGCAAGCAAAGCAAGATCGCTGTTGAATCGTATACCTGGCGTTAATATAAAAAAAGTTAGTCTCGAGGTTAGAGCCGACTTGATTCATGGGCAAAGATGTTGTAAGGATTGCGAATTGGCTGATCCGGTATCTGATTACATTCGCGGGCGTGGCAGTATAAATTCTGAACTGACAGTGCATATCGCGGGTCCTAGGCCAAAAAATTTCGAAAAAACACTTGCCTATAAAGGATATGGAATTCGATTGCGAGGGCGAATTGATACTGTCGGTTGGAGTTTAGATTTTTCTCTCGTGGGTAACGGCGGATTGCAAGGTCAGGTCATGATTAAGTGTCCTGAGGAACAATGCGTGGCATTAGCGGTTACAGGAGGGGCGTCGTTGCGACCGAAATTTGGATTGGACGTGAAGGATTTCGGTGCTGATGTTGTTTGGCGAGGAGAAAACAAGCAGATATTCAGTCTCGATATTACCGCTACAGCCGGAGCCCGAGTAGCTAATACCAGTGTAAGGCTGCTTAAGGGTTTGCACGGAGATAACTGTCCGGAGGAATGTAGATATACGCTTGGTGCTATGACTGTAGATGCGAAGTTGAACGCAAAGCTATCGATATTTGGGCACAAGTTAATTAATCCTCCGGCGTTTACTATTGTATTTGTGGTATGGAATGGGTTTTCCGGAACATGCTTATGAGATTCCTTCTAAGGTTTGATGGCCTAGAGTGGAGCTTGACGTTAATACTGTTGTTTTCGATGCTGGATGCTCAGGCCCAAAAAAAAGTCGATGTGCCCATCCTTATGGATAAGGATACTGTCTATTTGAGTGCGTCGCTATTTTGGAGATCGTTTGAGGCTGGCAAGAAAGTGCCGGTTAAGAGTAAGGAGCTCCAGATAGTATCTCGCTATATCGATATAGCAAGAAACGATGGGGATCCGACAGGATTATTGTATAAACATGACGGCAGCATAGCGGATTTCCAGGGGTTCGATGAGTTTTATCGATCGATTACCGGGGTTAGGTATCAGTTTGAGGTTTTCTGGGGTGGGTACGTCTATGTTGCATTGGAATACATGCTTGGGAGCAAAGGTGAGTCGTTTCCCTGGAGAGAAGATCTTTATTGTGGGAGCAGTTGTTATATCAGCCTAGACGCCGGTTTAAACGAGAGTAATCAGATATTTGAGTTGATATATGCATCGTTTTTGAATGATTTTTCGAACGGCCAGGGTGTGGCTGTGGCTGACTCGTTCAAGTCGCAAGGCATGGCCACCATAGATAAGACGATACTTCCTTCTGTGTTGGTGGAGAAGAAGATTGCGGATGATCGCTATCCGATTGTTTTTCATCTGAGAATGAGGTGGCTAGACAAAGATATATGTTGGCAGGGTTGCAAGGGGAAGGCAAAACCATCCGATCCGGTCACGATACCTATCGCGTCATTCTTGAGTTATATACATGAAGATCAAGGAGTCGAGAGAGTGCTCCAGGATGTGTTGTCGACTGAAAGAAATTTGGATGTGAACTCGAGTGTGGCCATGTTAGCGGAACAGAATGATGCGGTGGTTAGGGCTTATATCGACCTGGAGCAATATATTGAATATATTAAGGAATGGGAAGATCTTCGCCTTATTGGATATGTAGCTGATAAGGATAATTTCTATGTGTTTTTTCGATACAGGTTGGCTGGTTCGGATCGTGATGGTAAGTTTGGTTCTTTTTTAGTTGGAAGGGATAGTGGCAGGATTTTGTTTTCGCCTGTCTCAAGCTTTTCGTATGAGCTGTTGTATAGTCCCGAAGTGCTATCAATGGTTAAGGATCTTTGGGATCGGAAAAAGAAGAGAGAAACCAAGTCATCCCGTTCAAGAAAATAGCAGGTAATAAATAGTTGATATTATCGGTGTCGGGTTACTGCATCTGATATGGATGGCGGTAGCGCATGTTGATTTGCGCGTCGGGCGATTTTAGATCGGTTTGCTGAGATGGGATTGAGGTGATGCTTTGTGGCTAGTTATATGCGCATACACAAGATCGTTGCTGGGTTTGTTCTTTTTTTCTCACTGATGCCGTTGGCTAGGGCAGTTGCACTCGATGACAATTGTGTTGCAAGCATTCTAAATCGTTCTGTTCAGGTCAATCCTGACGGGAGTTTCGGCATTTCGAATATTCCTGCTCAAGCCGGAAAATTTCGTGTGCGCATCACTTGCGAGCAGGATGGTTCGCTTGTAAGGGGGCAGTCCTCCTTGGTTGACCTGGACCAGGACTCGACCGTTGAACTCTCACAAGTATTATTAGGGGTGTTTAACCCTATACCCGTGTCAATTGAGATTGAATCGCCTGTCAGTTCGTTAAATGGAAGCGATGCGTTTACCCTTCTTAGGGCATGGGCTACCTATCCTGATGGCAGCCGAGCGGATATTACTTTTTCCGAAGCTACAATCTGGTCTTCCAGTAACTCCAATATTGCGGAAGTCGTCGATGGGATGGTGACGGCGAAGGCACGTGGTCAAGCCATCATACAGGCACGCAACGAAGGCGTCGTTGCTTCCATTGCCATTGACGTGTTGATTCCTGACGATGCCGATGGTGATGGTCTGAGCGACGATTACGAGCTGGCAAACGGCCTGGATCCGAATGACCCGACTGACGCAACCCTGGACAGCGATGGCGATGGCTTGAACAATCTCGATGAATCCCGAATCGGCACCAATCCGAACGAGGCCGATACCGATGGCGATGGTTTGAACGATGGTGAGGAGAGAACTCAGGGATCCGAACCTCTTAAGGCAGATAGTGACGGTGACGGCTTGGCGGATGGCGATGAGGTGCGTCTTGGTACGAACATCGCCAATCCGGATAGCGATGGTGATGGTATCGCCGATGGCATTGAGATTGTTTTCGGCCTTGATCCCACCAGTCCGAACCCAACCACCGAGGTGGTTGGAAGTGTCGTTGATGCCCAGGGTGCCGTGGTAGCGGATGCGGCTATCACGGTGTTTAATCGGTTTACCGTGAATTCTGGTCCTGATGGTCGTTTTTCCATTTCGAATGTACCCGTCGACCAGGGCGGTATCAGTGTTTTTGCACGACACGTCGTAGGCGCGTTGGTCGAGGACGGGGTTTCAGTTCCCGTGGCAGGGGTGTCCGGTGGGATTACGGACGTGGGGCGAATAACGCTTACACCAGTGATCGGGCGGGTAACCGGTAGAGTATTGAGTCCTCGCGGCTTGCCGGTCAGTGGCGCGCGCGTGACAGTGACCAGTGGTGCGGACAGCCGGGGTGTGAATACCGATGTAACCGGCGCCTATACCGTGGATAATCTGCCGCCTGGTCAGATAGTCGTGACCGCTGTCGATATTGGCAGCGGTTTACGAGGGCGCGCGGTTGGTAACCTGCCCGAACAGGGTTCCAGCGTAGTTGATGTGGCGCTGACGGCCTCCGGCGCCGTGGCGGGCACCGTCGTTGATACCGATGGGTCTGCTGTTGGCAGGGATATCCTGGTCGATCTCTCAGGCCCAGCGGCTCGCACGACGAGTACTGATTCGCTGAGCGATTATCTTTTTGATTATATCCCTTTGGGCGTTTACACCGTCGACGCGGCAGATGGTGCGGGTAATCGAGGCAGAACCACTGTTGCCTTGACCGGAACAAATCAGTCCATCGATGCTGATATCACCTTTCTTGGACGTGGCGCGGTGCGTGGAGTCGTCGAGGATCCGTCTGGAAATCTCGTTTCGAATTTGCAGGTGCGGATATCCAGCGATAGCTTGTTCGGTGGAGTGGAAGAGACGGTTACGGACTCCCAAGGTGAATTTTTCGTGGATGGATTGTTCGTCGGGGATTTCCAGGTTTTTGTACATGATCCGGTTACCGGTTTGGCCGGTAGTGCTCGTGGGACTGTTCCTGCTCAAGGCACCACGACCGATGTGGTGATTACGTTGCAGCCGTCGGGCAGTCTCTCTGGGCGTGCTTTTGAGCATGATGGAGTCACTCCCGCTGCCGGCGTGGAAGTGAAGGTGCTTCCGTCGGGCAGGATGGTTGCCACCGATGCCAATGGGGAATTTCGCTTCGCGTTTCTTCCGATCGGTGACTACGTCCTAACGGCAAGGAAAGTGGCGCCCGGAACAAATGAGTCTATTGCCATTGATCAACAACGCGCCACTGTAACAGTGGAATCCGGGATGGAGGTGACGCGTGATCTGGTCTTGAATGGTATGGGAAGTGTCAGTGTAACCGTTTACGATGCCGGTGGTGATGTCGTACCCAATGCGCAGGTGGTATTGTCTGGTGAAACGCAGTTTGGTGGTTCCGCGCAACGTATGACCGGGGCCGATGGCACTGCCTTGTTTCCCATGGTGCTTGCGGGGGAATTCAATGTTTCAGCGATGGATCCGGTCGACGTGCTTGGGGGAGCGGTGCGTTCCAGCTTACTGGCGGACGAGGTTACTCATGTCGATGTTGTCTTGGAGGCCGCTGGCGCAATACACGGCAGGGCGCTGCGTGCGGATGGGCATACTCCTGCGGCTGGAGTTCGTGTAAGGCTTTGGCCGTTGGGCCGCCAGGTTGTAACCGGTAGTGACGGTAGTTTCCGGTTCGATATGATTCCTGTAGGGCGGAGTCCGTACCGGGTTGAGATAACCGATGCGGTTGGCGCGCTGCGCGCGGTAGCGGATGGATTGGTGCTCAGTCGGCATCGTGAGGTTTTGGAACGGGATGTCGTACTTTCGGGTTTGGGCAGCGTGACCGGTGTTGTGACGAGCCCTGATGGCACGATTGCTCCAGGGGTTGGCGTAACACTGGTCAGTTCGGTTCCCGGAATGCGAAACCTTTTTGTAACCAGTAATGTCGATGGACGCTATCGTTTCGATAATATCCCAGAAGGCGCTTTTTCACTCTCTGCAAGCGTGCCGGCACTGCGCTACGGTGCAACTATCGGCGGTGCGATAACACAGGATGGTGAAACGGTTCCCCTGGATATTCAACTGCTCGAAGATCAAGTTCCGGTAAACACTTCAACATTGGCTCGGTATTATGATGCCAATGGAATGGATTACGGTGTGCAGCGTACCGGTGAATTGCGCGATGGAAATACCGCTGTATTCCGTGGTGACAATGGCGTCCATCGTGGGGCGGCTCGCCTCGACGTGCTCTTGAACAACGTTGCCAGGCCCTTCGTCAATAGCGGTACACCGCTGTTCGGAGCAAGGGAAGTCGAAATACCTGGCAGTGTTGGATTGGCGGGCCTGACGGTCCGGCGTAAGGTTTATGCTCCGGAAGATGGATATTTCGTTCGTTATCTGGAGGTGTTTACGAATAGCGGCGATACACCGATCACGGTTGATGTGCGACTCGACAGCCATTATCGCTACATCCAGCAGATTCGAAATGGTTTCCGCTTCAATGAGCCCCCTAGAATCGTCAGTACGTCGGACGGGGACGCAGTCCCGTTTCCGGGTGATCACTGGGTGGTGGTCGATGATAATACGGATATAGATCCCTTCCTCAGCACGAACCTGCCTTCGATTGCGCATGTTCTCAGCGGGGAAGGCGATATCGACGATGTCGATGATTTGACCTTTGAAACCGATGGGAACAGCTACGGTCGTTTGCGCACGATTTGGCGGAATCTGACTTTAGATCCCGGTGAAACCCGCATATTGATGCATTTCGTTGTGCAGCAGCTGACACGCGAAGCGGCGATCGCTTCTGCCTCTCGTTTGGAACAGCTGCCTCCCGAGGCGATTGCCAATTTGAGCGATGGCGAACGCGCGGAGATCGTGAACTTCGTCTTGCCTGCTGATGGTATCAGTAGTCTGCCCCGACTACCGGCCTTGAACGGGAAGCTTTCGGGGACGGTGTTCGAAAGTGACGGTCAGACTGTGGTGAGTGGCGCCAGCGTGCGTTTTCGCTCGGATGAAGTGTTATACGGTCGCACCCATGTTGTGCGTGGAGATAGCCAGGGTGGCTATGAATTGTCGAGTCGTTTCGGCAACAATGGCGCAAACAGGGCAGTTCCCATCAGTGGTTTCAGCCTTCAGGCCACCCATCCCGTGAGCGGAATTGCTTCTACGCCGGTAAACGATGATTTCGGTGGTGCGTCGGATCTCAATGTCGATATCCTGTTTGGAGAGACCGGCATGATTGGTGGTACCGTCCGCCGTGCCGATGGAACCGTTGTAAGCCAGGGTTCCGTTACCATTCGCGGCGGAGGCCTGCTTGGGGATCGTAGTGTGGGTATTGGTATCGATGGCGCTTTCGTAATTGGGGGGCTTCCGGAGGGAACTTATTTCATTGAAGCCGTGCTGCCTATTGCCCAAGGAAGTAGCCTGAGCGGCAATGCGTCGGTGAGTGTCGTCGCTGGTCAACAGACCGACGTAAACATCACATTGGCGCCCACGGGTGGGGTGGAAGGCGTATTGCGCGATGGCGCCGGTTTTCCTGTTATCGGCCGGCGTGTACTGCTCACCGCCGAAAGGTTTCAACGCGCGGCGCAAACCGACACTGGTGGAACATTTCGTTTTCTGGATGTGCCGGAAGGTGATTATCAACTCGTTGTCACGGAGCCGCGGACTGGTGTCGCTACGAATGTGGCGGTTACCGTTGTCGCCAATCAAATTCTGACGCAGGATATGGCTTACACCGCGTTGGGTTCGGTGGACGTGCAAGCCACCTTTGCGGATGGTTCGGTCGCGTCAAACGCGAGAGTGCTCGCGCGCAGACTTGTGGTTGGCGATTTTTTTGCATCGGTTGGCACCACCGATGAACAGGGGCGGTTGCTGATTTCCAACGTCCCCGCGGGTGCTTTTACTGTAAAGGTATTCAGTCCGGTTAACGGGGCTTTGTCGGGAGAATTCAGTGGATTGGTTACTCACCATGGTCAGGTGATCGTTGCGCCGATCGTTTTGCCGATCGATCTTCCTCCTTCAGTGAATTTGCAGTCTCCCAGCCAGAATGATCGCTTCATAGAAGGGACTCAAATCCAGCTGTTGGCGGCTGCTGATGACGATATTGGCGTATCTGGCGTCGAGTTCTTCATTGATGGTCAACGGGTTGGGGTAGATTACAGCGCACCGTTCGCTATAAATGTAGTGCTCACTCGTCCTGATTCAGGCAATGCGCGCGAACTGACTGCCGCTGCGATTGATAGCGCTGGTCAGCGAGTCTTTAGTGATCCGCTCGTCATTCAGGTTGTGGCAGATGAAGTCGCTCCCGAAATTGAATTGACCGAGCCCGTTGGTGGCGATTTTGTCGAAGGAACAGTGGTTACTTTACGGGCTTCGGCCAACGATAATATCGCTGTGGATCGCGTTGAGTTCAGCGCGGATGGCAACGTGTTTTCGGTAGATAACTCGAGCCCTTATGTTGCCTCTTTGTCTTTGCCCCGCGATTTTGCCAGTGCCGGGGAGACGCCGATGAGAATCGTCGCTACAGCATTCGATCGTTCTGGTAACACCGCAAGTGATTTCCGGAATATCAACGTACTGCCGGATACCCCTCCTCGGTTGAGTCTGCTTCAGGCGCCAGTCAGCGGTTCCGATGTGTTGGAAGGCACTCGGCAGCAGTTCCGCGTTGAGGCTCTAGATGACGTAGGAGTCAACCGTGTAGAGTTGCTGCTCGGTGACAGTGTTCAGAGTACACGCTTCAGCCCGCCCTATAGCTTCCAATTGATCGTTCCGCGCCTTGCTGCGACGGTAAATCCGATTGAGGTGACGCTCAGGGCGTATGATACTCAGGGACAGTTTTCTCAACTGCCGCCTCTGGAGCTGAATGTTGTCGCGGATCTTCCTCCCAGCGTGGCCATTACAGGAGTTTCCGATGGGGCTGATGTCGTCGAGGGGATGCTATTGAATCTAACGGCGGATGCCACGGACGATATCGGTATTACCCAAGTCGAGTTCTTCGTCGACGGCGTATCTGTAGGTGTCGATGACACTGCGCCATTCAGCTTTTCAACGCGCATGGGAAGTGGTAGTGATGGGACGGCGGTCAGGATATCAGCTGTCGCAAAGGATACCATTGGTCAGACCGGACGCGCGGATGTGGATGTGGTACGGCGAGATGATTTGGTCCCACCTTCCACCGCGGCAATTACTGCACCGCGCAACAATGCAATTTTGTCGACGGGCCCTTCTGATGTCGTATTCGTTATCGACTCTTCGGGTAGTACCAGCGACTCTTCTGGGGCTGACATCGATGATGATGGCGTGCCGGACAGTATCCTCAAGGCCGAGATCCGTGCCGCAATTGAATTGCTGCATTTCTTCAATCCGGCCAGTACACAGGTGGCGGTCGTGGATTTCGCGTCCGATGCGACACTCGTTCAGGGGTTGACCTCGGACTTTGATTTGGCGGAATCGGCGTTGAACAGCATTTTGCGCGCCGGGCCTGGTGGTGGAACGAACTTTGTGGCGGCAATGCAAGTGGCGACAGACGCCTTGAGTATCGGTTCGGCGGTAAGAAGTGCCGCAACGCCGATACAACTGTTTTTCTCGGATGGCTCGTCCGATTATCCTACTGCGGAGGTGCAGCGCGCGGCCAGGGGTGGCGTGATTGTCAATACCTTTGCCGTTGGTGGTAGCGCTGCCACGGATACATTGCGGCAGATCGCCGATAATTCCGGCGGCGTCATGACGCAAGTACGCAATGTGGGTGATTTGGTGGAGATCTTGCCGAATATTGTTCTGTTTGGCATCGATCGCGTTGCCGTGGTCGGCACGGCGTCGGACGATGTCGCCATTCGGCGGATGACTTTCCGGTTCGAATCCGCGGATGGTAGCGTGGATCGCACGGCGGTTGATCAGAGTGAACCTTTCAATACCTTGTTCGATTTGCCGGAACTCGATGGGCCGCTCGATTTCACCTTGACCGCAACGGCATCGGATTATGGTGGAAATCAGGTCGCTGCCGATCCAGTAAACATTACCGTGTTGCCCGCGGAGAATCGGCCCCATATCGCTCGTTTGTTGCCGACTCGGGGTCGGCCGGGTGACGAGCTTACCATTGAAGGAAAATTCTTTTCTGCTATCGCAGGGGAGAATCTTGTTGATTTCAATGGTGTGTCTGCCGAAGTAACGTTCAACAGCAAGACCTCAATCAAGGTAATCGTTCCGGAAACTGCTGTGAGCGGCGTGGTTCGCTTGTCTGTCAATGGTATTGAAGCAAACAGCCAACAATTCACACTGGATAGTGACCGTGATGGACTGAGTGATGAAGAGGAAACTCGTATCGGCACGAATCCGCTGGTAGCCGATACCGATGGCGGTGGTCGTAACGATGGCGAGGAAATCAATATCGATCATACCGATCCGTTGGATCCGAATGATGATATCACTGTGCATTATGAAACAGATATCGGAAATAATCTGTTTCAGAGTGATGATGATTTCGATTTTATTGCTTTTGACGGTTTTACATTTCCCTATTTTGGAGTGCCGCGTTCCGGGGTATATGTGAATTCCAATGGCAATCTGACATTCGGCGGAGGGGATACGACCTATTCTCCATCCTTGCCTTCCGGCGTTGTGAATGGATTGGCACGTATCTCGCCGTTCTTTACCGATTTGAATCCAGGAAGTGGTGGCGGGGTGTATTTTAAGCAATTCCCGGATCGCGCGGTCATTACCTGGGATGCGGTACCAGAGTTTTCTTCCACTGGTCAGCATACCTTCCAGGTGGTGCTCTTTGCTGATGGTAGAATCCAATTTGGATTCAAGAATGTGAGTCCGTTGATTAACCACTCGGTAGCCGTTGCCATCAGCCCGGGCGGTTCTCCCCCACTGAGTACGGTCGATTTTACTGGAGGCGTACCTTTCAGTAGCGCTTCCGGGGAAGCGATATATGAGCAATTTGGTGGATTTGATCTGGCCAATGGCTTCCTGATTTTTCAGCCGAACGACAACAATGGTTATGATGTAGATTATTTTTCATCGTCGCCCTGAGCTCCGCAACACTGTGGTGAGAGGGTAGACATGGATATGAAAGCTACTGATTGGGCGAGTGTGAACAATGAATAGTATGCGGTGGATGTGTGGTATATTATCGCTGATATTGGTTGGACAATTGAGTGCCGCGGGTAAGGGGGGGGCTGATCCTTCTACCCTGAAAGACGAGTTGGGCGGTATGTTGTCTCAGCTGATTGCTAGCGTGCAAAACGGCGATGACGATATGATCGACAGGATCGCCTGTAGTGACATCGTATCGGGTGGGCGTGCACTGAAGCAGCAACTCATGGGGCGTACCGCGGCGGATCGAGAAGATGGATCCCTCATTGCTCTGAAAAATACTTATCGTAACGAGGTTGTCGCCTTCTTTGAGCAATTGACAAGCCAGGGTAGAAGCATCCGTTCCCTTGATATCAGTGGAGTAAAGAATTCTCTTGCGGGCGCTTTGGAAAGGCGGAAGTGGTTTATGGAAAATGGAGATCTTGAGACGCAGGCGGTCACTGGGAAAGGTATTCTTCATTTGCGCTGTGACCCGGATGATCATGCGATTGATGTGCCGGTTGAACGAGTTGGAACTCGTTGGTGTCTGTATCCCGTTTCATTGCGTTGAGACCATCCCCTGTTTCCGTTCTTCTCATTTAGTAACTACTCGGCCAGCCTGAAATGATATTGACCTGACCAGGCGTAGGCTCGATCAAGCGCAGCGGATCGGGCCTCCGCGCAGTTTTGCGGCGCCGCCGCAGCCGGTTCCACTGCGCTTGAACCGGCCTACGAGGGTAGAGATGTGCGAGTATAGGTTTCCTTGACGAGGTTTCTGGAGACGGTCATGCCGTTTTGTTTTATGCTGGCGACATGTATTTCATGTTAAGAAGAAGGTAGTGAAGTGAGTTTTTCAAAGGTTTTTTCTTTTATTTCTGGCCTTTTATGCTTTTTCATGATTTTTGATCTGTCGGCTGGGGAGGTTGAGAATCGATCGCTTGCCGCCGACTCTTCTTTGATCATTGATCTCTTAAAAAGAAATAGCGCCGATTTGAGCTCTTTGAAACGAGAGTTGGCTGAGGTGCGCAAGGAAATTCAGGATCTCAGGAGAGCGCGCGCATCAGTTCTCAGGAAGAGGTTGGTTTCTGTCGATAATTTGAAGCTGAAAAAGAGCGATCATGTTATTGGAAGTTCTAAAGCGCCGGTAGCCATTGTCGAATTTTCCGATTATCAGTGCCCTTTTTGCGCGCGATTCTATTCTCAGACGTATCCTGTATTACGAAAAAAGTACATCGATACGGGAAAGGTCAAGTTGATTTCCAAGGATTTTCCCCTCGGTTTTCATGCCAAGGCAGAATCAGCGGCAAGGGCGGCAAACTGCGCGGCTGAGCAGGATGCATACGAGGCTATGCGCCTAAGGCTTTTCAAGGAGAACAGGCGTCTTGGTAAGGGCCTTTATATGCGGCTCGCCCGTGATTTGGCGCTTGATATGGATGCGTTCGAAGCCTGTATGCGAGACGAAAGCAAGATGGGAAAAATCTCCGATGACATAGCTGATGGGAAACGGCTCGGTGTAAAAGGCACTCCCAGTTTTTTTATCGGAAGAGCCGTTGGGGATGAAGTGACGAATGTAACGAACCTACGGGGTGCCCAGCCTTATAAGGCTTTTGTCAAGATGATCGACAAGCTGCTGAACTAGTTGTCGAGGACCGTGTAATTATATACTCGTCGCCCATGAACTTTCGGATTTTCGATACCGTTCCTCGCGTCCGTGGGCGAGGCGGGGAGACGAATCATAGCCGGGACGATGGCGAGTTTCGGCCACACTCACGGGTGTGGTGAGCTGCCGCAGTGGCCAATAATTCATGGATGACGAATGCATACGGTAAACACCGCTTGGTTGTGGCCACGTTGTTGCTGGTGTCCGCGCTTGGGCTGGTCGCGCCGGCCCTCGTCGGTTTTCTGGTGGAAGCCCGGTACCGGGATTTAGCGGCGCAACGTGGGGTGGTGGATATGGATTTCCAGCGCGGCTGGTTCGGCTCGCGCGCGCGCTGGCGGCTGCGCTTGCCCGATCTTCCGCCGCTGTCGATCGTCGATCGCATCCGTCACGGCCCGTTGCTGTTCGATGGCCTCGCGCTGGCGCGCGTCACCAGCCGCGCGCAAGGCCCTGCTTCCGGTCGCGGCGCGCTCGAGGCGACCACCCGGGTGGCATGGAACGGAGAGGCCGATGCCCGGCTTTCGTGGCCGGGGCCGTTGCGGTTGCGTGGTTTCGGCACGCTTCGCGATGGCGTGCTCGATGTGCGTTTCGATGCCGCGCTCAGTTATTTGGTCGCGCACGCGCGCGCCGCTCGCCTGGATCTGGAAGATGGCGTGTCCGGACTGCGCGAGGCCGTCATCGGCTTGGCTTTGCGGCGTTCCGGCAAACTCTGGGGAGGGGAGCTTCAGGCGCGCGCCGCAGAGCTCGCCATCGAGTCG
>JALVEB010000040.1 GCA_027008705.1 Sedimenticola sp.
AGGAAGAAGGGGGGCGTCACACCCCATTCTTCAACAACTACCGCCCGCAATTCTACTTTCGCACCACCGACGTCACGGGCGCGGTGGAGCTGCCGGAAGGGACCGAAATGGTCATGCCGGGCGACAACGTCAAGATGACCGTCAAGCTGATCGCGCCGATCGCGATGGAAGAAGGGCTGCGCTTCGCGATCCGCGAAGGGGGGCGCACGGTCGGCGCTGGCGTCGTTTCGAAAATCATCGAGTAACTGCAATGGCAAACCAGAAGATTCGTATTCGTTTGAAAGCCTTCGATCATCGCCTGATCGATCAATCGGCACGCGAGATCGTCGAAACGGCGAAGCGTTCCGGCGCCCAGGTACAGGGTCCGATCCCGCTGCCGACGCGCAAGGAGCGCTATACCGTGCTGATCTCGCCGCATGTCAACAAAGACGCGCGCGACCAATACGAGATCCGTACGCACAAGCGGTTGGTCGATATCGTGGATCCGACCGACAAGACGGTCGACGCATTGATGAAGCTGGACCTCGCCGCTGGCGTGGATGTCCAGATTCAGCTGAGCTGAGGTAGCTGGCCATGACGATAGGACTGGTTGGAAAGAAGATTGGCATGACCCGGGTATTCACCGACGAAGGCGCCTCGGTGCCGGTCAGCGTGGTGCAGGTCGAAGCCAATCGGATCACGCAGATCCGTGATGCCGAAAAGGATGGCTACCGCGCCATCCAGGTGACGACGGGCAAACGCAAGCCCAGCCGCGTGACCAAGCCGTTGGCCGGGCATTACGCGAAGGCCGGCGTCGAAGCCGGTGAGGGCTTGTGGGAATTCCGCATCGACGACAGCGACGCCGGTGAATATGAAGTCGGCGCCCAGCTCCCGCTGGAGATGTTCGAGGCCGGCCAGAAGGTCGATGTCCAGGGCGTCAGCAAGGGCAAGGGGTTCCAGGGCGGCGTCAAGCGCC
Source organism: Sedimenticola sp. (assembly GCA_027008705.1). Taxonomy (GTDB): domain Bacteria; phylum Pseudomonadota; class Gammaproteobacteria; order Chromatiales; family Chromatiaceae; genus JALSSX01. The sequence goes on from JALVEB010000040.1 coordinate 956, forward strand.
ACAACTTTCGCATGCAGGATGCCACGCACGGCAACTCGCTGTCGCATCGCGCGCCGGGTTCGATCGGCCAGTGCCAGACGCCCGGTCGCGTCTTCAAGGGCAAGAAGATGGCGGGCCACATGGGTAACGAAAAGGTCACTGTGCAGAGTCTGGAAGTCGTGCGCGTGGATCCGGAACGCCGGCTGTTGTTGATCAAGGGCGCGATCCCGGGCGCGAAGCAGGGCCGCGTGATCGTCAAGCCCGCGGTTAAATTCAAGAACAAGGGGTAAACGATGGACATCAGCGTACAGTCAAGCGACGGCGCCGCGGACAATGTGCAGGTATCGGACGCGGTGTTTGCCGTCGAGTTCAACGAGCCGCTCGTTCATCAGGTCGTTACCGCCTATCTCGCCGGCGCGCGCAGCGGCACCAAGGCACAGAAATCGCGTTCGGACGTGCGCGGAGGCGGCGCCAAGCCATGGCGTCAGAAGGGGACCGGTCGCGCGCGCGCCGGTACCATCCGCAGCCCGATCTGGCGTAGTGGCGGGGTCACCTTCGCGGCGCGTCCACGCTGCTACAAGCAGAAGGTCAACCGCAAGATGTATCGTGGCGCGGTTCGTTCGATTCTTTCGGAGTTGCTGCGTCAGCAGCGCCTGATCGTGGTCGACGATTTCACCGTGGATGCGCCGAAGACGAAACAGCTGGTCGAACGCCTGAAGGCGCTCGGCGTCGACGACGCGTTGATCGTCAGCGACAGCTTCGATGAGAACCTGATGTTGGCGGCGCGCAATCTCTATCATGTCGACACTCGATTGGCGGACGATATCGATCCGCCCAGCCTGATGGCGTTCGAGAAAGTCGTCGTAACCGCCAACGCATTGAAGGCGATCGAGGAGCGTTTGTCATGAATCAGGAACGTCTGATGCAGATCATCAAATCGCCCCTGGTCTCGGAGAAGAGTTCACTGGCGGCGGACAACGCCAACCAGTTTACCTTTCGCGTCGTCACCGATGCGACCAAGCCGGAGATCAAGCGTGCCGTCGAACGGATGTTCGGGGTGGACGTGCTTCAGGTGCGGGTCATCAACGTCAAGGGCAAGAGCAAGCGTTTCGGTCGTACCCTCGGTAAGAGGAACGACTGGCGCAAGGCGATTGTTCGCCTGAAGGAAGGACAGGATATCGATTTTGCCGGTGGCGCCTGAGTGCCGCTGAAACACCAATAACGGGAATACAACGATGGCTATCGTCAAGGCTAAGCCTACGTCGCCCGGTCGCCGCTTTGTCGTCAAAGTGGTTACCGAAGGGCTACACAAAGGTGCACCGCACGGGCCTCTGCTCGAGAAAAAGAGCAAGTCGGGCGGGCGTAATAACAAGGGTCGGATCACCACGCGCCATCGCGGTGGCGGGCACAAGCAGCGTTATCGCGTCGTCGATTTCAAGCGTGACAAGGACGGTGTTCCCGGTGTGGTCGAACGGATCGAATACGATCCGAACCGCACCGCCCACCTCGCGCTGATCAAGTACCTCGATGGCGAGCGACGCTACATCATCGCGCCGAAGGGCTTGAAAGCCGGCGATCGGATCCTTTCGGGTGATAACGAGGTGCCGATCGCCACCGGCAACGCGATGCCGCTGCGCAGCATCCGCCTCGGTAGCCAGATCCACTGCATCGAACTGCGTCCGGGAAAGGGCGCGCAGATCGCCCGCAGTGCCGGCGGCTCCGCTCAGCTGGTCGCGAAAGAGGGGCAGTATGCCACCTTGCGACTGCGTTCCGGCGAGATGCGCAAGGTCCATCTGGATTGCCGCGCGGTAATCGGCGAGGTCGGCAACAGCGAGCACAACCTGCGTTCGTTGGGCAAGGCCGGCGCCAGCCGATGGCGTGGCGTGCGCCCGACCGTTCGTGGCGTCGCCATGAACCCGGTCGACCACCCGCACGGCGGGGGCGAAGGGCGGACCTCCGGCGGCCGGCATCCGGTCAGCCCATGGGGCGTCCCGACCAAGGGCCACAAGACGCGCACCAACAAGCGCACCAACAAGATGATCGTTCGCGATCGTCGTCGCAAGTAGTCAGGGGAGGGCTGATAGGTGCCACGTTCCATTAAGAAAGGGCCGTTTGTCGACCACCATCTGATGAAGAAGGTCGAGGCGGCCGCCGCAAACAACGACCGCCGGCCCATCAAGACCTGGTCCCGGCGTTCCATGATTCTTCCGGAGATGGTCGGCTTGACCATTGCCGTGCATAACGGCCGTCAACATGTTCCGGTGCTGGTGACCGAGAACATGGTGGGTCATAAGCTCGGCGAATTCGCGCTGACCCGGACCTACCGCGGCCACGCCGCGGATGGCAAGTCGAAATAAGGGCAGGGTAGAGATATGCAGGCCACAGCAAGATTGAGATTCGCTCGGCTCTCGGCGCAAAAAGGTCGTCTGGTCGCCGACCAGATCCGCGGATTGCCCGTGGAGGAAGCGCTGAACATCCTGATGTACAGCAAGAAGAAGGGCGCCGACCTGATCAAAAAGGTACTGGATTCGGCGATCGCGAACGCCGAGAACAACGAGGGCGCCGACATCGATGAATTACACGTCGCGGCGATCATGGTCGACGAAGGCCCGACGATGAAGCGGATTCGCGCGCGCGCCAAGGGACGGGCATCCCGGATACTGAAGCGCAGCAGTCACATCACCGTGACCGTTGCCGAGAAATAAGCGGAGAGCAGCATGGGTCAGAAAGTACATCCAACAGGTATACGTCTCGGCATCGTCAAGGAGTGGAATTCCAAGTGGTATGCCGATTCGAAGCTCTATCCCGATCTGCTCGAAGCCGACCTGTCGGCGCGTGACTATCTCAAGAAGAAGCTCGCGCACGCATCGGTCAGCCGCATCCAGATCGATCGTCCTGCGAACAACGCGCACATCACGATCCACACCGCGCGTCCGGGTCTGGTGATCGGCAAGAAGGGCGAGGACATCGACAAGCTGCGCGCCGAGATGGTGAAGCGGCTCGGTATCCCGGTACATATCAGCATCGAAGAGATCCGCAAGCCGGAACTCGACGCCACCCTGGTCGCCGAAGGCATCGCGCAGCAGCTCGAGCGCCGCATCATGTTCCGGCGCGCGATGAAGCGCGCGGTGCAGAACTCGATGCGCCTCGGCGCGCTGGGTATCAAGGTCAACGTCGCGGGCCGCCTGAACGGCGCCGAGATCGCGCGTTCGGAATGGTACCGGGAAGGCCGCGTTCCGTTGCATACGCTGCGTGCCGACATCGATTACGGCACCGCCGAGGCACACACCACCTATGGAGTGCTCGGCATCAAGGTATGGATCTTCAAGGGCGAGGTCTTCGCCGGCCAGGAAAATGCCGCCGGGAAAGCGCCGGACAGCAAGCGATCGAGAAGGGGTTGAGCCATGTTACAGCCGAAAAGAACCAAGTTTCGCAAACAACACAAAGGGCGTAACCGCGGGCTGGCTTTCTCCGGCTCCGAGGTCAGCTTTGGCGAGTTCGGCTTGAAGGCCACCGGACGCGGGCGCATTACCGCGCGCCAGATCGAGGCCGCCCGCCGTACCATCACGCGTACCGTGAAGCGTGGCGGAAAGCTGTGGATCCGGGTGTTTCCGGACAAGCCGATCAGTAAGAAGCCGCTCGAAGTACGCATGGGCAAGGGCAAGGGCAACGTCGAATACTGGGTCGCCCAGGTTCAGCCCGGTCGTATGCTCTACGAGATCGAGGGCGTTTCCGAGGAGCTGGCGCGCGAGGCTTTCAAGCTGGCCAGCGCCAAGCTGCCTGTTTCGACAACCTTTGCCAAGCGGACACTGATGTGATGAAGGCGAGTGAATTGAGAGAGAGTTCCGTGACGGAACTGCAAGAAACCCTGCTCGACCTGCGCAAGGAACAGTTCAACCTGCGCATGCAGCAGGGAACCGGACAGCTGTCGCGCCCGCATCTGATGAAGCAGGTGCGTCGTGATATTGCCCGCGTGAAAACCATTATCAATCAGAAGTCAGGTGAAACCTCATGAGTCAGGGCGAGATGAATCGGACCCAAGTGGGTCGCGTCGTCAGTGACAAGGGCGATAAATCGATTACGGTATTGGTCGAGCGCAAGGTCAAGCATCCGCTGTATGGCAAGTTCATTCGTCGCTCGTCGAAGCTGCATGCGCATGACGCGGACAACCAGTGCAAGATCGGCGATACCGTCGTGGTCGAGCAGTGCCGTCCGATTTCCAAGACCAAGACCTGGCGTCTCGTCAAGGTACTCGAGAGCGCATCTTGAGATTGCGGCCAGTAACACAGAATAACGGACTGAAATCATGATTCAGATGCAGACAAAATTGAGCGTGGCTGACAACAGCGGCGCGCGCAGGGTCCAGTGTATCAAGGTACTGGGCGGATCCCATCGCCGCTACGCGGGGATTGGCGATATCATCAAGGTCAGCGTCAAGGATGCGATTCCACGCGGCAAGGTGAAGAAAGGGGACGTCTACAACGCGGTCGTGGTGCGCACCAAGAAGGGCGTGCGTCGTCCCGATGGTTCTTTGATCCGTTTCGACGGGAATGCCGCGGTGCTGTTGAACAATCAGTTGCAGCCGATCGGCACCCGTATCTTCGGACCGGTGACTCGTGAACTGCGCAGCGAGCGTTTCATGAAGATCATCTCGCTCGCGCCAGAAGTACTCTGAGGTAGACGACCATGCGTAAATTGCGAAAGGGCGATGATGTCATTGTCATTGCCGGAAAAGACAAGGGCAAGCGCGGCACCATTGTTCGCGTAGTTGGCGAGCATAAGGTAGTCGTCGAGAACATCAATCTGGCCAAGAAGCACGCCAAGGGCAACCCCGCCAAGGGCGAGCCGGGGGGCATCATCGACAAGGAGATGCCGCTCGATGTTTCGAACGTCGCGATCTTCAATCCGCAGACCAACAAGGCGGATCGCGTGGGCTTCAAGGTGCTCGAGGATGGCCGCAAGGTCCGTTATTTCAAATCCAACGGCGAAGTCGTCGACGTTTAAGGCAGGTTAGCTATGTCCAGGTTACAGGATCTGTATCGTGAAACCATTGTTCCTCAGCTGAAGGAACAATTTCAATACAGCAGCGTCATGGCGGTGCCGAGGATCGAGAAGATTACCTTGAACATGGGAGTGGGTGAAGCCACCTCTGATAAAAAGGTGCTCGATCACGCGAAGTCCGACATGCGGCTGATCGCCGGTCAGGAGCCAGTGGTCACGCTGGCGCGCAAGTCGGTGGCGGGCTTCAAGATTCGCGAAGGTTGGCCCATCGGTTGCAAGGTCACTCTGCGCCGCGAGCGCATGTATGAATTCCTCGATCGTCTGATCTCGATCGCGGTTCCCCGTATCCGGGATTTTCGCGGCCTGAACCCGAAATCCTTCGATGGGACCGGCAATTACAGCATGGGAATCAAGGAGCAGATCATCTTTCCGGAGATCGACTACGAGAAGGTCGATGCGTTGCGCGGGATGGACATCACCATCACCACCACGGCGAAGAGCGACGAAGAGGGGCGCGCCTTGTTGAGCGCGTTCCACTTCCCGTTCAAGAAGTAAGAGATAAGAGATTATGGCCAAGAAAAGCATGTTGGCGCGAGAAAAGAAACGCGCTGTTCTGGTGGAACGTTATCGTCAGAAGCGCCAGGCGCTGAAGGCGATCATCGCGGATCCGAATGTCGGCTACGAAGAGAAGGAAGCCGCGGTCGTCAAGTTGCAGAAGTTGCCGCGTGATTCCTCGCCGGCGCGTCGCCGCAATCGTTGTCGCATCAGCGGTCGTCCGCACGGTTACTACCGTAAGTTCGGCCTCGGTCGGAACAAGCTGCGGGAAGCCGCGATGCGGGGCGATGTCCCAGGTCTGGTGAAAGCCAGCTGGTAGTGCCTGACCGTTGTCACAGCGGTCTTGATCGTTAACCATCGGTTTGTCTTTGTCGCACGGATTCCGTACTTCGCGGTGGCTCCCGGCTCCTTTGCCGGTTGCGCTCAGCGAGGTGTTTCCGATGGCGGCTGTCGTCATGCCGAACAGAGGGTATCGCGTCCAGGGTGGCGGGCTGACCCGGAGAAACCAGTATGAGTATGTCTGATCCAGTCGCGGATATGCTGACGCGTATTCGCAACGGCCTGATGGTGGGAATGACCTCGGTCACCCTGCCGTCGTCGAAACACAAGCTCGCAATCCTCGAGGTGTTGCGGGAGGAAGGCTATCTTCTCGGCTACGAGGTGGTCGGCGATAGCGCGAAGCCCGAGGTGCGGATCGATCTGAAATATTTTCAGGGCGAGCCTGTCATCGAGATGATCCAGCGCGTCAGCCGGCCGGGTCTGCGGGTCTACAAGGGCAAGGGCGAGTTGCCACGGGTGCGGGACGGCCTCGGCGTCGCCATCGTGTCGACTTCCAAGGGCGTAATGACCGACCGTGCCGCCCGGGACGCGGGCGAGGGCGGTGAAATCATCGCTTACGTGGCCTAGGTCAGGGGGAGATATGTCTCGTATTGCAAAGAATCCGATCACGATACCGGCTGGAGTCGAGTTCAAGATCGAAGAGGACAAGGCCTGGGCCAAGGGCGCCAAGGGCGAATTGACCATCCCGCGCCTGCCCGGCATCACGGTCGAGATCGACGACGGCGTGATTACGGTCAAGCCCAGCGATCCGCAGGATCGCAACGGTTGGGCGATGGCAGGTACGCAGCGTGCGTTGCTGGACAATCTGCTCAATGGCGTGGCCTCCGGTTTTCAGAAGAAGCTGCAACTGGTCGGGGTGGGTTATCGCGCACAGATGAAAGGCAAGGTGTTGAATCTTGCGTTGGGCTTCTCGCACCCGGTCGAGTACCCGGTTCCGGACGGGATTTCGATCGAAACGCCGTCGCAGACCGAGATCGTGGTCTCGGGCGCGGACAAGCAACAAGTCGGACAGGTGGCCGCCGAGATTCGCCGCTACCGTCCGCCCGAGCCTTATAAGGGCAAGGGCGTGCGTTATGCCGATGAACAGGTGGTTCGTAAAGAAGCCAAGAAGAAATAGGGTGTGAGTACGATGGATAAAAAGACTAGTCGTTTGCGCAGGGCGCGTCGGGCTCGCGCCAAGATCAAGGAACTCGGCGTCTATCGCTTGTGCGTCAACCGCACGCCGCGGCATATCTACGCGCAGATCATCTCCCCCAGTGGTGACCGGGTCGTTGCCAGCGCCTCGACCCTGGACAAGGCGGTTCGTGCGAACCTTGATGGCGCGACGGGGAATGTCGCCGCGGCGAGTGCGGTGGGCCAGGCGATTGCCGAGCGCGCGAAGTCGGCCGGGATCGAAACCGTCGCCTTCGATCGTTCCGGATTCAAGTATCACGGTCGGGTTCAGGCCCTGGCCGACGCAGCCCGCGAGCACGGGTTGAAATTCTAAGGTATTGGTTATGGCAAACATGAACAACAACTCCGAGAGCGATGATCTGATCGAAAAGCTCGTGACCGTCAATCGCGTCGCGAAGGTCGTCAAGGGCGGCCGCCAGTTCGGCTTTACCGCCTTGGTCGTCGTCGGCGACGGCAATGGCCGGGTCGGATTCGGCACCGGCAAGTCGAAGGAAGTGCCGGTCGCGATCCAGAAAGCGATGGAAGCGGCGCGCCGTTCGATGAAGCAGGTCAAGCTCAACGGCGTTACCCTGCAGTATCCGGTTATCGGGCGCCATGGCGCGGCCCGGGTCTACATGCAGCCGGCGTCGGACGGCACCGGGATCATCGCCGGCGGCGCGATGCGCGCGGTGCTCGAGGCCGTTGGTGTGCATGACGTACTCGCAAAGTGCATCGGCACCAACAACCCGATCAATGTCGTGCGCGCCACGATGAACGGCTTGGTCGAGATGACCGATCCCGAGAGAGTGGCCGCGAAACGTGGAAAGACGGTCGAAGAGATTCGAGGTTAGGGCGATGTCGGACAAGAAGATGATGAAGGTTACGCTGACCCGTAGCATGAACGGGCGCCTGAAGAGCCACAAGGCATGCGTTCGCGGCCTGGGTTTGCGCAGAATGCATCAGACCGTAGAGGTTGAGGATACGCCGGCCACCCGTGGCATGGCCAGGAAGGTGTCCTACATGGTACGTATCGAGGAATCCTGACATGCGATTGAATACACTGTCGCCCGCACCGGGCGCGAAGAAGTCTTCGAAGCGGGTCGGTCGCGGCATCGGCTGCGGCAACGGCAAGACCTGCGGTCGCGGGCACAAGGGCCAGAAATCGCGTTCCGGCGGTTTTCACAAGGTAGGTTTCGAGGGCGGCCAGATGCCTTTGCAGCGTCGTCTGCCGAAGGTCGGCTTCCGCTCGCGCAAGGCGCGCCTCACCGATGAGGTATGTCTCGGCGAGCTGAAGAAGATCGACGGCGACATCGTCAGCATGGAAACGCTGTACGCGGCGGATATCCTGCCCCGGCGTATCCAGCGGGCGAAGCTGATCGCCTCGGGTAGCGTGGAACGCGCCTTTACGGTGAAGGGGGTCGGCGTCACCAAGGGTGCGCGCGCGGCGATCGAACAGGCTGGCGGAAAGATCGAGGAATAAATGGCAAAGCCGGGCGGTCAGGCGGCGGGCAGCGCGCTGAAGAATATGGGGCAGTTGACCGAGTTGAAGCAGCGCCTGCTGTTTCTGCTCGGCGCGCTGGTGGTTTATCGTATCGGGACCTTCATCCCGGTGCCCGGTGTCAACCCCGGGGCTCTGGCGGCTCTGTTCGATCAGCAGAGCGGCACCATCCTCGATATGTTCAACATGTTTTCCGGTGGCGCGCTGAAGCGCGCCAGTCTGTTCGCCTTGGGGATCATGCCCTATATCTCGGCATCGATCATCATGCAACTGATGACCGCGGTGATCCCGAAGCTCGAAGAGCTCAAGAAGGAAGGTGAATCCGGGCGTCGCAAGATTACGCAGTACACCCGCTACGGCACGGTGATACTCGCCACCTTTCAGGCGATCGGGATTGCCATCGCCTTGCAGGGGCAGACCGTCGGCGGTTCGTCGATCGTCGTCAGCCAGGGTCCGGGCTTCGTGCTGACCGCGGTGGTGTCCCTGGTCACCGGGACGATGTTCCTGATGTGGCTTGGCGAGCAGATCACCGAACGCGGCATCGGCAACGGTATCTCGATGATCATCTTTGCCGGTATCGTTGCCGGTTTGCCGGCGGCGATCGGTGGCACGCTCGAGCTGGTGCGCACCGGCGAGATGAGCGCCGGGCTGGCGCTGGTGCTGTTCGCGCTGGCGGTCGGTGTGACCTATTTCGTGGTGTTCGTCGAGAAAGGCCAGCGTCGGATCACGGTCAACTACGCGAAGCGCCAGCAGGGACGCAAGATGTTCGCCGCGCAGAGCAGTCATCTGCCATTGAAGCTGAACATGGCCGGTGTGATTCCGCCGATCTTCGCCTCCAGTATCCTGTTGTTTCCAGGCACTATCGCGACCTGGGCGGGTACCAAGGAGAATATGCGTTGGTTGCAGGATATCGCGGCGAAGCTGTCGCCGGGTGAGCCGATCTATGTCGCCTTGTACGCGGCGGCGATCATCTTCTTCTGCTTTTTCTATACCGCGCTGGTATTCAATTCGCGCGAGACGGCGGACAACCTGAAGCGCTCGGGCGCCTTCATCCCGGGGATCCGCCCTGGCGCGCAAACGGCGAAGTATATCGACGGCGTGATGTCGCGGCTGACGCTGGTCGGCGCCTTGTATATCACCGCGGTGTGCCTGCTGCCGGAGTTCCTGATCGTCGGCTGGAACGTGCCGTTCTATTTCGGAGGCACATCGCTGTTGATCATCGTTGTCGTGATCATGGATTTCATGGCGCAGGTGCAGGCGCACATGATGTCGCATCAGTATGAAGGGCTGATGAAGAAAGCAAACCTGAAGGGACATGGCGGTACCGGGATGTTGCGCTGAGGCGCGCGGTCCAGCCTGTCCCGTTGATTTGGAGTCGAGAAAATGAAAGTACGCGCATCCGTAAAGAAGATCTGCAGGAACTGCAAGATCGTACGTCGCAAGGGCGTGGTCCGGGTCATCTGCAAGGATGGTCGCCACAAACAGCGCCAGGGTTGACGATACCCGAGCGGTCCGGTATATTTGACCGTTTCGCTCAGGCAGTTATTCGCTTATTTAGCAGGAGTTATTCATGGCACGTATCGCAGGTGTCAACGTACCTGATCGCAAGCATGCGATCATCGCATTACAGTCGATCTACGGGATCGGCCCAAGTCGTTCCGCGGCCATTCTGGCGGCTACCGGCGTCAAGCCGGATATGAAGATCCAGGATCTCTCCGAGGGGGAGCTGGAAGCGATTCGTGCCGAAGTGGCGAAGCTGACCGTCGAGGGCGATTTGCGGCGCGAGGTGTCCATGAATATCAAGCGTCTGATGGACCTGGGCTGCAATCGCGGGATCCGGCATCGTCGCGGGCTGCCGGTGCGCGGCCAGCGCACGCAGACCAATGCGCGCACGCGCAAGGGTCCGCGCCGCCCGATTCGCAAATAAACCCGATCCGAACCTGTATTACCGTATTTTAAGGCTCCAGTAACTATGGCTAAGACTCCGACCCGCTCGAAGAAAAAGGTCAAGAAATCGATCAGCGATGGCGTGGCGCATGTGCATGCGTCTTTCAACAACACCATCATCATGATTACCGATCGTCAGGGCAACGCGCTGGCCTGGGCCACTGCCGGTGGTTCTGGTTTTCGCGGATCGCGCAAGAGCACGCCGTTCGCCGCGCAGGTCGCGGCGGACCGGGTGGGTCAGAAGGCGAAGGAGTTCGGTCTTCAGAACCTCGATGTGCGGGTCAAGGGGCCGGGTCCGGGGCGGGAGTCGGCGGTGCGTGCGTTGCACAATGCCGGCTTCAAGATCACCAGTATTTCCGATGTCACGCCGATTCCGCACAACGGCTGCCGTCCGCCCAAGAAACGTCGCGTCTGATCCGGAGAATTCGTCATGGCAAGATATATTGGACCCAAGTGCAAGCTGAGTCGTCGCGAAGGCACCGACCTTTACCTGAAGAGCCGGGTACGCTCGATCGACACCAAGTGCAAGATGGAGAAGACGCCGGGTCAAAGCACGGACCGTCGTCGGCGCCTGTCGGATTACGGCGTGCAGTTGCGCGAGAAGCAAAAGGTGCGCCGCATGTACTGCGTGATGGAAAAGCAGTTCCGCAACTACTATAAGCGCGCGGCTCAGCAGAAGGGGTCGACCGGTGAAAACCTGCTTCAGTTGCTCGAGAACCGTCTCGATAACGTGGTCTATCGCATGGGCTTCGGCAGCACCCGTTCCGAGGCCCGCCAACTGGTCAGCCACAAGGCGATCGAGGTCAACGGCAGGGTCGTGAACATTCCCTCGTACCAGGTTCAGCCGGATGACGTGATTTCGGTACGGGAAAAGGCGCGCAAGCAGCTTCGCATCCAGAATGCGCTGTCGCTGGCGGAGCAATACGGCTTTCCAGAGTGGATGGAGGTCGATGTGAAAGCGATGTCGGGTGTCTATAAGCGGGTGCCGGACCGGGCCGATCTGCCGGCCGAGATCAACGAACATCTGATCGTTGAATTCTACTCCAAGTAAGGGATAGCTAATGGCGGATTCTGTATCTGTAACTGATTTGCTGAAGCCGAGAATCGTCAATGTCGAGTCGCTCTCGGCGACGCGTTCCAAGGTTTCGCTGGAGCCGCTGGAGCGCGGTTTCGGGCATACGCTGGGAAACGCTTTGCGGCGTATTCTGTTGTCGTCGATGCCGGGCGCGGCGATCATCGAGGCCGAGATCGAAGGCGTGCTGCATGAATACTCTTCGATCGAGGGCGTGCAGGAAGACGTCCTCGCGATCATGCTGAACCTGAAAGAGGTCGCCTTGAGCCTGAACGCCAAGGATGAGGCGGTGCTGACGCTGAGCAAGAAGGGGCCGGCCACGGTGACCGCAGGGGATATCCAGGCGGGACACGATGTCGAGATCGCCAACCCCGATTTCGTCATCGCGCACCTGAACAAAGACGTCGACTTCAACATGACCTTGAAGGTCGCGCGGGGTCGGGGCTATGAACCGGCGTCGGCGCGCGAGAGCGCGGCCGGAGAGGATCGTCCGATCGGCCGGCTACAGCTTGATGCCTCGTACAGCCCGGTGCGGCGCGTGGCCTATGCGGTTGAGGCGGCGCGTCTCGAGCGGCGCACGGATCTCGATCGCCTGGTCATCGATATCGAAACCAACGGCACGATCAGCGCGGACGACGCCATCCGCCTGGCGGCGACGATTCTGCAGGATCAACTGTCTTCGTTCGTGCTGCTCGATCAGACTACGACGATCGAAGCGCCGGCCAAGACGGAGGAGGCGCAGATCGATCCGATTCTGTTGCGCCCGGTCGATGACCTGGAGTTGACGGTCCGCTCGGCGAACTGCCTGAAGGCCGAGAGCATCTTCCTGATCGGCGATCTGATTCAGCGTACCGAGGTCGAGCTGCTGAAGACACCGAATCTTGGAAAGAAATCGCTGGCCGAGATCAAGGACGTGCTCGCTACCCGTGGCCTGTCGCTCGGCGTTCGTCTCGAAAACTGGCCGCCGGAGAATCTCGGCGGTGAATCGGCCGCCGGCTGACCCATACGATGCCCTCGCCGTGAGGCGGGGGCCCTGGTTTTACCACACTCACTATTTAGGAAGTCGATCCATGCGTCACCGCAAGTCAGGACGGCAACTGAACCGTAACAGTAGCCATAGAAAAGCCATGTTCCGCAATATGGCGTGCTCGCTGTTTCGCCATGAACTGATCAAGACCACGTTGCCGAAAGCAAAAGAGCTGCGCCGGGTGGCGGAGCCGCTTATCACCTTGGCGAAGACCGACAGCGTCGCGAAACGGCGTCTGGCATTCAGCCGCCTGCGTGATGCCGAGGCCGTCGGAAAGCTGTTCAATGAACTGGGTCCGCGTTATGAAACCCGCCCGGGCGGGTACCTCCGCATCCTCAAGTGCGGTTACCGCGCCGGCGACAAGGCGCCGATGGCTTATGTCGAGCTGGTCGATCGCCCGGTCGCTGATGAAGAAGCCGGAGCAGCCGCCGAATAGCCCTCCGGCGGGCGCGACAAGGAATCCGGGCTTGCGCCCGGATTTTTTTTGTCCCGCGGATTCTTTGTGATGTTCGTGCTTTTCACCGATTTCGGCGCGGCGAGTTTGTACGTCGGCCAGTTGCACATGCGGCTGCTTGCCGGCGCTCCGGGCTGCCCGGTGGTCGATCTGATGCATGATGCGCCGCCCTACGATGCCCACGCCGGGGCGATCCTGCTCGGCGCCTTGCTGCCGTGGGTTCCGCGACGCGCGATCGTACTCGCGGTGGTCGATCCCGGCGTCGGCGGCGAGCGCGATGTCGTCGCGATGCGCCACCGGCGCGGTTGGTTGTTGGCGCCGGACAACGGACTGGCCGGCTGGTTGGCCGATCGCCTTGAGGAGGCCACCGTCTGGCGCCTGGATGACACCGCCTTCGGGACCTTGTCGGCCACCTTTCACGGTCGCGACCTGTTCGTGCCGGCAGCGCTCGCGATCGCCGTCGAGGGGCGGGTGCCCGGGAGGCCGCTATCGCCGGACGGTTTGCGCCGCCCCTTCGCCGCGGCTTCACTGGCGCGCATCGTTCACGTCGACCGCTACGGCAATCTGTTCACCGGGATCGCGCGCGATTCCCTGCCGGCGGGCGCGGTGACGATCGGGGGGATCCGGGTGCCCTTTGCGCGGACCTTTTCCGATGTCGCTCCGGGGGAACCCTTGCTCTATGTCGATTCGCTCGGATTGGTCGAGCTGGCGGTCAATCAGGGCAGCGCGGCCGAGCGCTTCGGCCTGGGGCTTGGCGATCCGGTCGAGGCGCTGTCAAGCCTGGTCGAGTAAGTCCTTCAGGTAACGTCCGGTGTGGCTGCCGCGGGTCGCGGCAATGGCTTCCGGCGTTCCGCTGGCGATGATTCGGCCTCCGCCCGCGCCGCCTTCGGGCCCGAGATCGATGACCCAGTCGGCGGTCTTCACTACGTCGAGGTTGTGCTCGATGACGACCACGGTATTGCCTTGATCGCGCAGTCGGTGGAGTACGCGCAACAGGTGGTCGACGTCCTCGAAATGCAGTCCGGTGGTCGGCTCGTCGAGCAGATAAAGGGTGTTGCCGGTATCGCGCTTGGAGAGCTCGCGCGCGAGCTTTACGCGTTGCGCCTCGCCGCCGGACAGCGTGGTCGCGTTCTGGCCGAGTTGGATGTAACCGAGCCCGACCTCGGTCAGGGTGGCGAGCTTACGGTGGATCGCCGGTACCGCGGAAAAGAACTCCAGCGCATCCTCCACTGTCATCTCGAGTACCTCGGCGATGGTTTTGCCTTTGTAGCGGATCTCCAGGGTCTCGCGGTTGTAACGCTTGCCGTGGCATGCATCGCAGGTCACATAGATGTCCGACAGGAAGTGCATCTCGACCTTGATTACGCCGTCGCCGGCACAGGCCTCGCAACGCCCTCCCTTGACGTTGAAGCTGAAGCGCCCGGGCGTATAGCCGCGCGAGCGCGCCTCCTGGGTGCCGGCGAAGAGCTCGCGGATGGGGGTGAACAGCCCGGTGTAGGTCGCTGGGTTGGAGCGAGGCGTGCGTCCGATCGGGCTTTGGTCGATATCGACCACCTTGTCGAAGTGCTCCAGCCCGGTGACTCCCTCGTGTGGCGCCGGGCGCAGGCTGGCCTTGTTCAGGGCGTTCGCCGTGATCGGATAGAGGGTGTCATTGATCAGGGTCGACTTGCCGGAGCCGGAGACTCCGGTGACGCAAACCATCAGGCCGGCTGGAATCGCCAGTTCGACCGCCTTCAGGTTGTTGCCGCGGCACCCCTGCACGCGCAGCATGTGTTCCGGGTCGGGCGCGCGGCGGCTTTTCGGCAGCGCGATGCGGCGTCGCCCGGAGAGGTAGTCGCCGGTGATCGAGGCGGGGTTGGCGACGATCTCGTCGGCGTTGCCCTCGGCGATCACCCGTCCGCCGTGGCGACCGGCGCCGGGACCGATGTCGACGATATGATCGGCGCAGCGGATCGCGTCCTCGTCATGCTCGACGACGATCACGGTATTGCCGAGGTCGCGCAGGTGACGCAGCGTGCGTAGCAGGCGGTCGTTGTCGCGCTGGTGAAGGCCGATCGACGGCTCGTCGAGCACATACATCACCCCGACCAGCCCGGCGCCGATCTGACTGGCCAGGCGGATGCGTTGCGCCTCGCCGCCGGAAAGGGTGTCGGCGCCACGGCTCAGGCTGAGATAGTCCAGGCCGACGTCGACCAGAAAGCGCAGCCGCTGGTTGATCTCGCGCAGGATCTTGCCGGCGATCTCGCCGCGTCCGCCCTCGAGACGCAGCCCGGACAGAAACGCCAGCGCTTCGCCGATCGGCATCTCGGCGATCTCCGGCAGGTTGCGCCCGCCGATAAAGACATGACGCGCCGCCTGGTTGAGGCGCGCGCCGCCGCATTCCGAACAGGGTTGGCTGGAGATAAAGCGCGCCAGCTCCTCGCGCACCGCGTTGGACTCGGTTTCGTGGTAGCGGCGCTTCATATTGTTCAGCACGCCCTCGAACGGGTGCTTCTTAACCAGATGGCGCCCGCGTTCGTTGTGATAGCGAAACTCGATCGCCTCGCCCCCGCTGCCGAACAGCACGATCTCGCGGATGCGCTCGGGCAATTCCTGCCAGGGCGTCTCGATGTCGAAACCGTAATGGCGGCCGAGCGAGCGGATCAACTGAAAATAGTAGGCGTTGCGCCGATCCCAGCCGCGTACCGCGCCGCCGGCCAGGCTCAGCTCCGGGTTGGCGACGACCTTCTCCGGATCGAACTTCTGCTCGAAGCCGAGGCCGTCGCAACTCGGGCAGGCGCCAGCCGGGTTGTTGAACGAAAACAGCCGGGGTTCCAGTTCCGGGATGCTGTAGCCGCAAAGAGGGCACGCGAAATTGGCCGAGAACACCAGCTCCGGGGTCCGGTCGTCATCCATCTCGGCGATGCGCGCGATACCATGGGAGAGGCGGATCGCGGTTTCGAAGGATTCGGCCAGGCGCAGACCCAGATCCGGCTTCACACGGAACCGGTCGACCACCACCTCGATGGTGTGCTTGCGTCTGGCGTCCAGCGCCGGGGCTTCGTCCAGGTCGACCACCTCGCCATCGATACGCGCGCGGATGAAGCCTTGCGCGCGCAGGCTGTCGAGCAGCTTCCGCTGCTCGCCCTTGCGTTCAACCAGTACCGGCGCGAGCAGCAGGTAGCGGGATTCCGCCGGCAGCGCCAAGGTCTTGTCGACCATCTGGCTGATGGTCTGCGCGCGCAGCGGTTCGTCGTGGGTAGGGCAGCGTGGCGTACCCACGCGGGCGAAAAGCAAGCGCAGGTAGTCGTGGATCTCAGTGATCGTGCCGACCGTGGAGCGCGGGTTGTGGGAGGTGGTCTTCTGCTCGATCGAGATCGCCGGCGACAGCCCCTCGATATGGTCGACGTCCGGCTTCTCCATCATCGACAGGAATTGGCGGGCATAGGCCGACAGCGATTCGACATAGCGGCGCTGACCCTCGGCATACAGGGTGTCGAAGGCCAGCGAGGATTTGCCCGAACCGGACAAACCAGTGATCACGATCAGCCGATCGCGCGGCAGGTCGAGATCGATGTTCTTCAGGTTGTGCGTGCGTGCGCCGCGAACGCGTATCGCTTCCATCTGCACCCTTCGGCTATTGGCAAACATGCTAATATACGCGTTTTTCCCGACGCGGGGAAAGCCGCCCCGCGCCATCGATCGCGGAGGCAGCATGAAAGAACAAGCGGCAATGAGTCCCATCGAACGGCGCGCCGGTCTGTCGCTGGCGGGCATCTTCGTTTTCCGCATGCTCGGATTGTTCCTGATCCTCCCGGTGTTCGCGCTCTATGCCGAACACTTGGCCGGCACCACGCCGCTGCTGGTCGGTATCGCGATCGGAGCCTACGGCCTGACTCAGGCGATCCTGCAAGTGCCGTTCGGCATGATCTCCGACCGCATCGGGCGCAAGCCGGTGATCATCGCGGGACTGTTGCTGTTCGCCATCGGCAGCGTCATCGCGGCGCGCGCCGATACCATCTGGGGCGTGATCGTCGGGCGCGCGATCCAGGGCAGTGGCGCCATCGCCGCCGCGATCATGGCGCTGGCCGCCGATCTGACCCGCGAGGAGCATCGCACCAAGGTCATGGCGATGATCGGCATGAGCATCGGCATGGCCTTCGCGCTGGCCCTGGTGCTCGGCCCGATCCTCAACCAGCATATCGGCGTGCCGGGGATCTTCTGGGTGACCGCTGGATTGGCGCTGGCCGGGGTTGCGATCATCGTGCTGGCGGTGCCGACGCCTCCCCGCTCGTCCCTGCATCGCGATGCCGAGGCGGTGCCGGCGCTGCTCGGTCGGGTGTTCCGCGACGGCCAGTTGTTGCGTCTCGATTTCGGCATCTTCACATTGCACCTGATGCTGACCTCGGTGTTCCTCGCCCTGCCGTTGTCGCTGCGCGATGCCGGCTTGCCCGAGGCGCGTCACTGGATGCTTTACCTGCCGGTGTTGCTCGGTTCGATGGTCTTGATGGTGCCGTTCGTGATCGCCGCCGAGAAGCATGGCCGCATGAAACCGGTATTCCTGATCGCGGTCGCGCTGCTGGTGGCCGCGTTGACGCTGTTCTGGCTCGGCGCCGATGCGCTGTGGGCGCTGGTGCTCGGGCTGGTGGTGTTCTTCACCGCGTTCAACATCCTCGAGGCCACCCTGCCGTCGCTGGTGTCGCGTTTCGCCCCGGCCGATGGCAAGGGCACCGCGATGGGCGTCTACTCCACCTCGCAGTTTCTCGGCGCCTTCGCCGGCGGCGCGATCGGGGGCTGGGCGCACCAACACTTCGGCGTCACCGCAGTATATCTCGCGACCGCGCTGGCCGCGTTGGTCTGGCTGCTGGTCGCCAGCGGCATGCAGAACCCGCGCAAGTTGCGTAACCGGGTATTGAAGCTCGAAGGGGAGAAGTCCGATGCCGTGATCGAGACACTGCGCCGGCTGGAGGGCATCGTCGAGGTCGCGCGCGATCCGGAACAACCCTTGCTGTACCTGAAGTACGATGCCGACCTGACCGATGACGAGCGTATCGAGGCCGCGTTGTAAGGTATACTCGTCGCCCATGAATTTTCGGCCACCGCGGTCGCTCCTCGCGTCCTTGCCCGCATTTCTCGCCATCCTTCTACTGCGACGAGCCAATGGCACGCCCTGGCTGGTTTTCGCTCGGTCGGAGTGCTCGATCGTGTCGGCCATGCCTGCGCGCTCCTCGGTCGCGAAAGCCACCCAATGAAAGCGGCCTCCTGCGCGATCATCGCGTGGATTCATGAAATTCCCGGGTTAGGAGGCTGTCCCTATACCGCGGGGCGGGGCAGTTGCCCTTGGTGCAGGAATTGCTTCCGCGTAAAGCGCAGAAAACCTTCTTGCCCGGAGAAGCCGACGCTTCCGGCCCGGGTTTCGCATTGCCATGATTGCTGGAACAATGGTGCCGGCGCGGACAGCGCGCGTGGTGTGAACAGGGCGAGGTTTTCGCCGTGCGCGGGATCGCGCGCCGAGCAGTAGGCGATGATTTCGATGCCGGCCTTGCGTAATGCGCTGCCGAGCGCCTGGCTGGCGCGGTAGTCGGCCGGGTGGCATAGTGCCTTGCGGTGCTGGTCGCATGGCGGCCGGTTCAGGCATGCGCCGCGCTCGCTGGCGATTGCGGCGCCGAACAGGGTGTGCCGGGTGAGCAGGCGGCCGCCCGGGGGCGCTTGGCGCATGCCATCGAAGAACAGCAACCGGTAGTAGGCAGCTTCGGCGAGTACGGTGCGGGTTTCGCGCGCGCCGTAGAGCAGGCCGGGTTCGAAGCGCTGGCCGAAGCGGGAGCCGTGATGCAGTGGCGGGTAGCGGAACGGGGTCGCGAGCAGGTAGTGCAGGCCGCTGCTGCCGGCGGGCGGTGGCGGCTTGGTGGTTTCGAGCAGGGTTTCGAGCAGGCTTTGTTCACCGAGATCGTCGACCAGATGCGTCGTCGCCACCCGTTCCTGGCTTTCCACCAGCCGCCGCAGCGTGCCATCCAGTCGTTGCGGGGGATTGGGCAGGCAGTCCGCGAGCCACGCTTCGCTCTGGCTCAAGCGCGTCCTCGCATGGCGTCGAGGTAGTCGAGCACGCGCGTCAGCCCCTGCACCTGGCGCAGTTGTTCGGCCGGCACGCCGCCGGTATGGAGGTTGTCGGTGTGCAACCAGTGGCGGATGTGCTCGGCGTTGCCGCCCATCAGCGCGTAGAGCGCGCGGTAGACTCGGATCAACAGCAGCGCCAGTTCGCCGGGTTTGGTCGCGGGGTTCAGGCGCCGTTTCAGCGAGCTGCGGTCGCGCCCGATGATCTCGCCGATGCGCGCCTGCGACAGCCCCATCTCGTGGCCGGCGTTCAATACCGCCTTGCGCAAGACCTCGCCCGCGTCGGCATAGTGCTCGGCGGCCTCCCCGGTGCCGTGGACAAGTGAAGACATTGTGCGGCTCCTTGTGTGCATATGCAACATTATGGTTGGAAAATGCGGCTTTTTCAAGGTGCTGGATTCAGCCGTGTCCCCGTGCCGCATGGCGTTCCAGCAGGGGAAACATGAATTGTTCCTCGAAGCGGATGCGATCGCGGATCATCGCGAAGACCTCGCGGCTTTCCTCCAGCAGCGCGGCGTGCTCGGCGTCGCTGATCTCGGCCATGCAGTACTGGCGGACGTAGCCGGCAAAGCGTTTCTTGATGCGCCGTGCCGAATCGTGGAAGCGCCGCGCGGTGGCGGCGACTTCCGGGTCCTGGTCGTTGGCCAGCTCGCCGTAGACGGTATTGTCCTCGAACACCAAGTGGATCCAGACCTTTTCGCGGAAGCGGTTCATCAGCTCGCAGACGAACGGGTTGTTGTGCAACTGTCGGTGTTCGACGACCACCGACAGCACGTCGAGCATTTGCGAGATCTCGCGGTTTTGCTGGTGCAGTTCTTCGACCGAGTACATGGCGCAGTCCTCCTTCTCGGGTTGGCGCGAGTGTGCATGGGCGACGCGCGCGCGTGGCTGACCTGGATCAAGTGGCGTCGCGACCGCCACCGCCCGTCCCGGGGCAATCGCGCGGAAATGCCATTGACTTGGGAAGGCGTAGGCCCGAATCAAGCGCAGCGGATCGGGCAATAGCGCCAAGCTTTTGAAATCACGAAACGTCAAGCGAAATCAAGCGCGATTGCCCTGGCCGCTCGCCCGGCTTCGATTGACATTTTCCGGTACGGTCAGTAATTTGGGAAGCTTTTCGTCCACTCCTTCCATAGAGGAACCGCCGTGCCCGGCACAGAGATCGAGGATTTTCGTAGAATCAAGCGCTTGCCGCCCTATGTGTTCAATATCGTAAACGAGTTGAAGGCGGCGGCGCGAGCGCGAGGTGAGGATATCATCGATTTCGGCATGGGCAATCCGGATCAGCCGACCCCGCAACACATCGTCGACAAGTTGTGCGAAGCGGCGAACCGCGGTGATACCCACCGCTATTCATTGTCGCGCGGCGTCCCGCGCCTGCGCCGCGCGATCTGCAACTGGTACAAGCAGCGTTTCGATGTCGACCTTGATCCGGAGACCCAGGCGATCGTCACCATCGGTTCGAAGGAGGGCCTGGCGCACCTCGCGCTGGCGGTGACCGGCCCGGGGGATTCGGTGTTGGTGCCGAACCCGGCCTATCCGATTCATCCCTATGGCTTTGTCATTGCAGGCGCGGACATCCGCCATGTGCCGCTGACGCCGGGCGTGGATTTCTTCGCGAAGCTGGAGGAGGCGATCACCAGCTCGTGGCCGCGGCCGAAGATGTTGGTGCTGAATTTTCCGGGCAACCCGACCACGCAGTGCGTCGAGCTGGAGTTCTTCGAGAAGGTCATCGCCATTGCCCGAGAACACGGCATCTGGGTGATCCATGACATCGCCTATGCCGAGATCGTGTTCGACGGCTATCGCGCGCCGTCCATTCTTCAGGTGGACGGGGCCGATGACATCGCGGTGGAGTTCTATTCGTTGTCGAAGAGCTATAACATGCCCGGTTGGCGGGTCGGCTTCATGGTCGGCAACCAGACCCTGGTGGCGGCGCTGGCGCGGATGAAATCCTATCTCGATTACGGTATGTTCACGCCGATCCAGGTTGCCGCGATCCACGCCCTGGAAGGGCCGCAGGATTGCGTCGAGGAGATCCGCCAGATGTATCAGCGGCGCCGTAACACGCTGTGTGACGGTCTCGAGAACCTCGGCTGGCATGTCGAAAAGCCCAAGGCGACGATGTTCGTTTGGGCGCCGATTCCCGAACCTTATCGCGAGATGGGCTCGCTGGAGTTTTCGAAGAAGCTGCTTTCGGACGCCAGGGTGGCGGTTTCACCGGGCATCGGCTTCGGCGAGTTTGGCGATGATCATGTGCGCTTCGGGCTGATCGAAAACGAACACCGGACCCGGCAGGCGGTGCGCGGCATCCGCGACATGTTTCGCCGGGACGGATGGTTATAGAACATAAACGGTAGGGGAAGCACAGTGAAACCGGTTAAGGTAGGACTGCTCGGTCTCGGCACGGTCGGCGGCGGCACGATGAACGTGCTGTATCGCAATGCGAAAGAGATCTCGCGACGCGCGGGGCGCGAGATCGTCGTCACCCGTGCGGCGGCGCGCGATTACGATGCCAGCGCGATCGACGGGTTGCATTCGGTGACGGTCGGCGACGATGCCTTCGCCGTTGTGCGGGATCCGGAGATCGATATCGTCATCGAACTGATCGGCGGTTATTCGCCGGCGCGTGAGTTGGTGCTCGAGGCGATCGCCAACGGCAAGCATGTGGTCACCGCCAACAAGGCGTTGATCGCGCTGCACGGCAACGAGATCTTTTCCGCCGCGCGCGACAAGGGTGTCACCGTGGCGTTCGAGGCGGCGGTCGCCGGTGGCATCCCGATTATCAAGGCGGTGCGCGAGGGGCTCGCGGCCAACAACATCGAATGGGTCGCCGGCATCATCAACGGCACCGGCAACTTCATTCTCAGCGAGATGCGTGACAAGGGCCGCGACTTCGCCGATGTCTTGAAAGAGGCGCAGGAGCTGGGCTATGCCGAGGCCGATCCCACGTTTGATGTAGAGGGCATAGACGCCGCGCACAAGCTCACCATTCTTGCCTCGTTGGCGTTCGGCATCCCGTTGCAGTTCGACAAGACCTACACCGAGGGCATCGCCGCGGTCGATCCGCGCGATGTCGCCAACGCCGAGGAGTTCGGCTACCGCATCAAGCACCTTGGCATCGCCCGCAAGACCGACGCCGGCGTCGAGCTGCGCGTGCATCCGACCTTGATCCCGGAGCGCCGCCTGATCGCCAATGTCGACGGCGTCATGAACGCGGTACTGGTGATGGGCGACGCGGTCGGCCCGACGCTGTATTACGGCGCCGGCGCCGGCTCGTTGCCGACCGCCTCGGCGGTTGTCGCCGATGTCATCGACGTCGCCCGCTCGCTGACCACCGATCCGGGCAACCGCGTGCCGCACCTGGCGTTCCAGCCCGATGAGCTATCCGATACCCCGGTATTGCCGATCGAGCGCGTCGAGACCGCCTACTACTTGCGCATGACCGCGCGCGACGAGCCCGGCGTGGTCGCCGCCGTCGCCGGCATCCTCGGCGAGGCCGGCATCAGCATCGAGGCGATCAAGCAACAGGAGCCGGCCCCCGGCCAGACCGAGGTCGCGCTGGTGATGCTGACCCATCGCGTCGTCGAGCAACGCATGAATGACGCGATCGCGCGCATCGAGGCGCTGGACACCATCGGCGGCAGCGTCACGCGCATCCGCGTCGAGACCCTGGATGGCTGAGAGACGGTTCGTTTTTTTTCCGGGTTGGTTCGTAGGCTGGGTTGAGGTATGAAACCCAGTACACGCGGCCCAAAGTATGTTCATTATTTATGTGAGAAGTCATCATGCCCTTCAGACCCCGTTATACCGGCCTCATCGACAAATACCGCGACCGCCTGCCGGTACACGATGACACCCGCGTCATCAGCCTCGGCGAGGGCAACACCCCGCTGATCCGGCTGAACAATATCCCAAGGGCGCTCGGCAAGGAGGTCGACATCTACGTCAAGTACGAGGGGCTGAACCCGACCGGCTCGTTCAAGGATCGCGGCATGACGATGGCCGTTACCAAGGCGGTGGAAGAGGGCAGCAAGGCGATCATCTGCGCCTCCACCGGCAATACCTCCGCCTCTGCCGCCGCCTACGCCGCGCGCGCCGGCATCACCGCCTTCGTGCTGATCCCGGATGGCAAGATTGCGATGGGCAAGCTCGCCCAGGCGATGATGCACGGCTCCGTCGTGATCCAGATCAAGGGCAACTTCGATGCCGGCATGCAACTGGTGAAGGATGTTGCCGACCAGGCTCCGGTGACCATCGTCAACTCGATCAACCCGTTCCGCCTGCAAGGGCAGAAGACCGCCGCGTTCGAGATCGTCGAGGAACTGGAATGCGCGCCCGATTACCACTGCCTGCCGGTTGGCAACGCCGGCAACATCAGCGCGCACTGGATGGGTTACACCGAATACCGTGACCACGGCATCGTCAACAGCGCGCCGCGCATGGTCGGCTATCAGGCCGCCGGTTCCGCGCCCTTCCTGCGCGGCGAGATGGTCGACGAGCCCGAGACCGTCGCCACCGCGATCCGCATCGGTCATCCGCAATCCTGGGACAAAGCCTGGAAGGTCAAGGACGAATCCGGCGGCTGGTTCGACGAATGCAGCGACGAGGAAATCCTCGCCGCGCAGAAGCTCCTGGCGCAACAGGAAGGGGTCTTCTGCGAGCCCGCCTCGGCGACCTCCCTGGCGGGCGCGATGCGTGACATCCAAAGCGGCAAGATCCGCGCCGGCAGCAAGGTCGTGTGCACCCTTACCGGCCACGGACTGAAGGATCCAGACACCGCAATCCAGCAATCCTCCGGCGGCCTGATCACCATCGAGGCCGAATTGGACGCGGTCAAGCGCGCAATCCTCGACAACCTCGCCGACTGAGGTTCTCGCCCGGATGAGCGCCAAGACGGCCCCGATCGAGATCATCGCCCCCGGGCTGCTCGGCCCGATGCCCGGCGTCGAAGCGCGGCGACGCTATCCCTTCCTCGATACCCTGCTCGGGCGCGCCCGGCGCCTGGACGCCCCGCTACAGACCGACACCACCCGCGCGCTGCTCGATCTCTGGGGGCTGCCGCAAGCCCCCAATGCCGAGCCGCCGAGCGGCGCGCTCGCCGCGTTGGGTCTGGAGCTGCCGGCCGAACTGCGTACCTGGGCCCATGCCGATCCGGTCTACCTGAAGTCCGACCAGGACAGCCTGTTGCTGTTCGATCAAAGCCACTTCGAGCTCGACGAAGCCGAATGCGCCGCCTTCCGCGACGCCTTCAATCAGCACTTCGCCGATCGCGACATCCGCCTTCACATCGCTTGGCGACGGCACTGGTTTCTTTCGCTGCCGGCGCCGATGCGGGTACGCACCCGCACCCTGGAGGAGGTCAGCGGTCGCTCGATCAAACGCTTCATGCCTTCGGGTCCGGAAGGGCGCGCCTGCCGCGCATTGCTCAATGAAATCCAGATGCTGTTTCACGGCCTCGAGGTCAACCGGCGACGCGCCGACAACGGGCGCCTGCCGGTCAGCGGCTTGTGGCTGCACGGCTTCGGAGAACTTCCCGATGGCGAAACCATCACCCCGCCGGCACGCCGCACCCTCGGCGCCCATCCGGTGCTGAAAGGTCTGGTCGCGCTCGCCGAAAGCCACCACGAAGACACCCAGCAAGAACCGCTGCGCCCCGGCGATCTGATCGTCTGGGACGACATCCTGCCCGCGGTGCTCGACGCCGATCCGGAATCCTGGAGCAAAGCCGTCGAACGTTTCTCGCGTTGGCTCCAGCCTCAGGTCGAAACCGCCGCGCGCAAACAGCGCTTTCTTCTCCGCCCGGCCAACGGCGAGGTCTTCGCCTTTACCCCGGCCTCCGTGCGGCGCTTCTGGAAACGCCGCGGGCGCTTGGTCGAAAGCCTTGACGAACCCTGAATCACGGTGTTTCCAGAAGCGCCGCCGCGGCGCTGGAAGCGCTTCATTGTCAAAGATGGAAAGCCGGCGTGTCCGCTTTTCCCGTCGTCCGGCCATCGCGCGTGTCGGCCCCCAGCCATCGGCCGTCCTTTCTCTTCCCATGCGATATCCCATCGCGATCGTTCTGTTGATTCTCTTCCTGTTGCCGGCCTGCAAGCCAGCGCCGTCTCTGCGCCAGCGCACCCTGTATGTGTTTGGCACCTTGGTGACGATCAGCGCCTGGACCGCGGACGGAGCCGGGTTCGAGCGCGCCGTCGATCGCATCGATCAGAGCTTTCAGCGGCTCCATCGAGAGTGGCATGCATGGCGTGGAGACGGCCGGTTGATGCGCCTGAACCGGGCATTGGCGGCGGGGGAATCGCTGCGCGTCGATGAGGACCTGCTCGCTTTGCTGCGTCTTGGGCAGCGCTTGTATCGCCGGTCCGGCGGCCTCTTCGATCCGGCGATCGGCGGTTTGATCGCATTGTGGGGCTTTCATCGCGACGAGCCGCCGGCCGGGCCGCCACCGGATCCCGCGCGCATCGCCGAGTGGCTGCGCGCCGCGCCGAACATGGGTGATCTGCGCTTCGCCGGTAATGAGGTGAGTAGCGTCAATCCGCGCGTGGCGCTGGATCTGGGCGCCTACGCCAAGGGTTATGCGTTGCGTCGCGCGCTGGATCTGCTGCGCGAGGCGGGGATCTCCAACGCGATCGTCAACGCCGGAGGAGATCTGTGCGTCTCCGGGCGACGCGACGGCCGGCGCTGGCGGATCGGCGTGCGCAACCCGTTTCGTCCCGGCGTGATCGCGGCCCTCGCGGCGCGGGATGGCGAGTGCATCATGACTTCCGGCAACTATGAGCGCTACCGGGAATACGAGGGCGTGCGCTATGCGCATATCATCGATTCGCGCACCGGCTATCCGGTGGCGCATGTCGTCTCGGCCACGGTGATTGCGCGCGATGGCGCCCTGGCGGATGCGGCGGCTACCGCGTTGAGCGTGGCCGGGCCAACGGAATGGCGGCGCGTGGCGCGTGACATGGGAATCAGTCAGGCCTTGTTGGTCGACGAATCCGGCCGGGTGATGATGACCGGGGCGATGGCGCGTCGCATCGGGCGCGCAAGGGAGGCGGAAGAGGGGCGGTAACGCAGGGCATCCCGCCCGGGAGGCAGGCTGCCCGGGCGGGTTGCTCACACTCAGGCGATGCCGAGCTTTTCCTTGATGATCTTAACCACTTCATCGCTTGAGGTGGCGTTGATATCCCACAGCATGCCTTCCTTCTCGTAGAAGCCGACCAGCGGGGCGGTTTGCTCATTGAACACGTCGAGACGCTTCGAGATGGCCTCTTCGGTCTCGTCCTCGCGCTGCACGACCTTGCCGCCACATTTGTCGCAAACGCCCTCGACCTTGGGCGGGTTGCTCTTGATGTTGTAGATCGCGCCGCAGTCTTCACAGGTGCGGCGGGTGGTCAGGCGATCCAGGATGACATCGCGCGGGACGTTCAGGTTGACCACGCCGTCGAGCTCGATGTTCAGCTTTTTCAGCAGCTCCTTCAGCGCCTCGGCCTGAGGGATGGTGCGTGGAAAACCATCGAGCAGGAAGCCAGACTGGCAATCGTCCTCGAGCAGGCGCTCGCCCATGATGCCCATGATCAGTTCATCCGGAACCAGTTCGCCACGGCTCATGTAGCCTTGCGCCTCCTTGCCCAGTTCGGTGCCTTCCTTGACCGCCGCGCGCAGGATGTCTCCGGTGGAAATCTGAACCGAGCCGTCGATCGCGGTCAGCATCTTGGCCACGGTACCCTTGCCCGCGCCGGGCGCGCCGAGAAGTATGAGTCTCATCGAAATGTCTCTCCTGAAGGTTTGATTGAAATCGCTGGGCGCGTATTCTAATGGATTGCGCGGGCCGGGTCTCGCGATTTTCGCAATGCGCGGCGGAAGTTCGGTACAATGTCGGGTTTTGAACCCTGGGAAGCCGAGCATGACCGTCCGTACCCGATTTGCCCCCAGTCCGACCGGTTATCTGCATGTGGGTGGCGCGCGCACCGCGTTGTTCTCGTGGTTGTATGCGCGCCGTCACGGCGGCCGCTTCGTGTTGCGCATCGAAGACACCGACCAGGAGCGTTCCACCCGGGAATCGGTCGACGCCATCCTCGATGGCATGGCCTGGCTGGGCCTGGACGCCGACGAGGGCCCGATCTTCCAGAGCGACCGTTTCGACCGCTATCGCGAGGCCATCGATCGACTGCTGGAGCAAGGCATGGCCTATCGCTGCAACTGCTCCCGGGAGCGTCTCGAAGCGCTTCGCGAGGAGCAGCTGCGCAACAAACAGAAACCGCGTTACGACGGGCGCTGCCGCGATGCCGGCATCTCCGCCGACGAGCCGCATGTGATTCGTTTCCGCACCCCGCGTGACGGCGAGACCGTGATCGACGACCTGGTGCGTGGCCGCGTGGTGGTGCCGAACGCCGAACTCGATGACCTGATCCTTCAGCGCAGCGACGGCACGCCGACCTACAATCTGACCGTGGTCGTCGATGACATGGACATGGGTATCACCCACGTAATTCGGGGCGACGACCACCTCAACAACACCCCGCGTCAGTTGCATATCCTGCGCGCGCTCGGCGGCGAGCCACCGGCCTACGCCCATGTGCCGATGATCCTCGGCGACGACGGCGCGCGGCGCTCGAAGCGTCATGGCGCGGTCAGCGTAATGCAGTACAAGGCCGAGGGTTATCTTCCCGAAGCGCTGCTGAACTACCTGGTGCGGCTGGGTTGGTCGCACGGCGATCAAGAGATCTTCTCGCTCGACGAGATGATCGCCTTGTTCGATCTGAAAGACATCAACCGCGCGCCTTCGTCGTTCAACACCGAAAAGCTGCGCTGGCTCAACCAGCATTACATCAAGCAGACGCCGAAGCAGCGCCTGGCCGAACTGTTGGCGCCCTTTCTGGCCGAGCGCGGCATCGATACCAGCGCCGGCGCGGATCTAGCCGAGGTTGCCGAATTGATGAAAGAGCGCGCCTCGACCCTGGTCGAGATGGCCGAGGGCAGCGGCTATTTCTATCGCGATTGGGAAAGTCTGGACGCCAAAGCAGCGAAAAAACACCTGCGCCCGGTCGCG
Organism: Sedimenticola sp.; assembly: GCA_027008705.1. Taxonomy (GTDB): domain Bacteria; phylum Pseudomonadota; class Gammaproteobacteria; order Chromatiales; family Chromatiaceae; genus JALSSX01. The sequence continues at coordinate 29,110 of JALVEB010000040.1, forward strand.
CGCGAGCCCCTGCAACAGGTGCGCGAGCGCCTCGCCGCGCTCGACGAATGGACGCCGGAAACCATCCATGCCGCGATCCAGGCCAGCGCCGAAGCGCTCGGCGTCGGCATGGGCAAGGTCGGTATGCCGTTGCGCGTGGCCGTGACCGGTGGCGGCGCCTCGCCCGCGATTGACAAAACCGTCTGGCTGATCGGCCGCGAGGCCAGCCTGCGGCGCATCGACAAGGCGTTGAAATTCATTGAGGAAAGAGCGGCAAATGCCTGAGGAAACAAAGAAAACCAACTTCATTCGGCAGATCATCGAGGCCGACATCGCGGCCGGGAAAAACGGCGGCAAGGTGCGCACGCGCTTCCCGCCGGAGCCCAACGGCTATCTTCACATCGGGCATGCGAAATCGATCTGTCTGAACTTCGGCATCGCCGAGGATTACCCCGGCGCGACCTGCAATCTCCGTTTCGACGATACCAACCCGGAGAAGGAAGAGGCCGAATACGTGGAAGCCATCCAACGCGACGTCCATTGGCTGGGCTACGATTGGGGCGATCGTCTGTATTTTGCTTCCGATTACTTCGAGCAACTCTATCAATTTGCTGTTCAACTGATTGAAATGGGTAAGGCTTTTGTCTGCGATCTCTCGCCTGAAGAGATGCGCGCCTATCGCGGCACCCTGACCGAGCCGGGGCGCGAAAGCCCTTACCGGGAACGCTCCGTGGCCGAGAACCTGGATCTGTTCGCGCGCATGCGCGCCGGCGAGTTTCCGGACGGCAGCCGCACCCTGCGGGCCAGGATCGACATGGCCTCGCCGAATCTCAACCTGCGCGATCCGACGATCTACCGTATCCGCCGCGGCCTGCGCCACCACCAGACCGGCGAGGCCTGGTGCATCTTCCCGATGTACGATTTCACCCACTGCCTCTCGGACATGCTCGAAGGCATCACCCACTCGCTGTGCACGCTGGAATTCGAAGACCACCGGCCACTCTACGACTGGTATCTGGACACCCTGAAAACCCCATGCCATCCGCGCCAGATCGAATTCTCGCGCTTGAATCTGGAATATACCGTGGTCAGCAAGCGCAAGCTGACCCAACTGGTCGAAGAGGGCATCGTCGATGGCTGGGACGATCCGCGCATGCCGACCATCGCCGGCCTGCGCCGCCGGGGCGTGACCCCGGCGGCGATCCGCGAGTTCGCCGACCGCATCGGCGTCACCAAATCCGATAACCTCGTCGAGATGGGCCAGCTCGAAAACTGCATCCGCGATGACCTGAATCAGAACGCGCCGCGCGCAATGGCCGTGCTCCGGCCGCTGAAGGTCGTGCTGACCGACTATCCAGAGGAACGCGAGGAATGGCTAGAGGCACCCCTGCATCCGCAGCGCGCCGAGATGGGCACGCGCCGCATCCCGTTCAGTCGCGAACTGTGGATCGATCGCAACGATTTCATGGAGGTGGCGCCGAACAAGAAATTCAAGCGCCTGGTCGCCGGTGGCGAGGTGCGCCTGCGCAATGCCTATGTCATCCGTTGCGACGAGGTGATCCGCGATGACGCCGGCGAGATCGTCGAGCTGCGGTGCAGTCACGATCCAGCCACCCTCGGCGCCAACCCGGAAGGCCGCAAGGTCAAAGGCGTGATCCACTGGGTCTCGGCGCGTCATGCAATACGCGCCGAGGTGCGTCTCTATGACCGCCTGTTCGATCATCCAACGCCGGACAACGCGCGCGACGGCTCCAGCTTCCTTGAGCACATAAACCCCCACAGCCTGGAAGTGATCGAAGGCGCGATGCTCGAAGGCGGCCTCGCCGAAGCCGAGCCGGGCCAGGCCTGGCAGTTCGAGCGTGAAGGTTATTTCTGTCGCGATGACGGTAGTGAAGGCTTGGTGTTCAACCGCACCATCACCTTGCGCGATACCTGGGCGAAGATCGAAAAACAGGCGCGCCAGGCCTGACGGTCGGAGAGCGGTGCGCTATGGAAGCCGCAGGGCAATCGCGCCAAAATTTTGAAATCAGGAAACGTCAAGCGAAATGAAGCGCAATTGCCCTGATGGAAGCCGCGCTTCGAATTGCTGTGCGGGCTGTAGGCTGCTACCATGGCCCGCTTTTTCGTTACCGATGCAGGATCATGTGATCTCGCGTATGGATCACCACTGAAGGAGAGCGCGAATGCCCGAAATCACCCTTCCCGATGGTTCGAAGCGTCATTTCGACCACCCTGTGACGGTGGCCGAGGTCGCCGCCGATATCGGACCGGGGCTGGCCAAGGCCACATTGGCCGGCAAGGTCGACGGCCGCCTGGTTGACGCCAGCTACCCGATCGCGCAAGACGCGGAGGTTGCGATCGTTACCGACAAGGACGAGGAGGGCCTGGAGATCCTCCGCCATTCCACCGCCCACCTGCTGGCGATGGCGGTGAAGGAATTGTTCCCTGAGGCGCAGGTCACCATCGGGCCGACCATCGACGACGGCTTCTATTACGATTTTTCCTATCAGCGCCCGTTTACGCCGGAAGATCTGCAAGCCATCGAAAAAAAGATGGCGGAGCTGGCGAAACAGGATTTCCCGATCACGCGGAAGGTGATGAATCGAGAGGAAGCGATTGAATTCTTTCGTGGAATCGGTGAGGAATACAAGGCCGAGATCATCGAGGCCATCCCCGCGGGCGAGGAGCTTTCGTTATACAGCCAGGGCGATTTCACCGACCTGTGTCGCGGTCCCCATGTGCCGAGCACCGGAAAGCTGAAGTCGTTCAAGCTGATGAAGCTGGCCGGAGCCTACTGGCGTGGCGACTCCAACAACGAGATGCTGCAACGCATCTACGGCACCGCGTGGCGCAACAAAAAAGAGCTGAAGGCCTATCTGCATCGTCTCGAAGAGGCCGAGAAACGCGATCATCGCCGCATTGGCAAGGCGCTCGACCTCTTCCATGCGCAAGAAGAAGCGCCGGGCATGGTGTTCTGGCACGACAAGGGCTGGCGCGTCTACTTGCAGATCGAGCAATACATTCGCGACAAGCTGCGTGAACACGGCTATCAAGAGGTACACACGCCGCAGATCATCGATCGCAGCCTGTGGGAGAAGTCCGGGCACTGGGAGAAGTTCCAGGAGATGATGTTCACGACGCATTCCGAGAACCGTGATTTCGCAATCAAGCCGATGAACTGCCCGGCGCATATCCAGATCTACAACCACGGACTGAAATCCTATCGCGATCTGCCGCTGCGTCTTGCCGAGTTCGGCTCCTGTCACCGCAACGAGCCGTCGGGCACCTTGCACGGTCTGATGCGGGTGCGTAACTTCACCCAGGACGACGCCCACATCTTCTGTACCGAAGAGCAGATCCTCGACGAGGTCTCGGCGTTCATCGATCTGCTGTTCGAGGTCTACCGGGATTTCGGTTTCGACGAGGTGCTGGTCAAGCTTTCGACCCGTCCCGAGCAACGCGTCGGCGCCGACGAACTCTGGGACAAGGCCGAGCGCTCGCTCGAAGAGGCGCTGAATCAGAAAGGACTGGAGTGGGAGCTGCAACCGGGCGAGGGCGCCTTCTATGGTCCGAAGATCGAGTTCTCGTTGCGTGACTGCCTGGGGCGCGTCTGGCAGCTCGGCACCATCCAACTGGATTTCTCGATGCCGGAACGGTTGGGCGCCCACTATGTCGCCGAGGACAACCGCAAGCGCGTGCCGGTGATGCTGCACCGCGCCATCCTTGGCTCGCTGGAACGTTTCATCGGCATCCTGATCGAGCACTATGCCGGCGCGTTGCCGGTGTGGCTGGCGCCGACCCAGGCGGTGGTGATGAACATCACCGATCGTCAGGAGTCGACGGCGCGAGAGATCACGCAAAAGCTTGCCGATACCGGTTTTCGCGTAGAATCCGACTTGAGAAACGAGAAAATCGGTTTTAAAATTCGAGAACATACCTTGCACAAGGTGCCGTATCTGCTGGTCGTCGGGGATCGCGAGGTAGAGAACGGCACGGTCGCGGTGCGCACGCGCGCCGGCGAGGATCTCGGCGCCATGCCGGTCGGGGATTTCATCCAGCGCTTGCGCGATGAAACCGGCCGGCGTGGCGCCTGATACCGGAAGCTTGCCTGGCTCGCTCCGTTGGGGCGGACGAACCGGGCGGGCTTTTGTTGTTTTTGTCATCGTTCGGAGAAATTGTTATCGCTAAACCAAAGAGAAGTCGTTTGAATGCCGACATCACCGCGCCGCAGGTGCGATTGATCGGCTCGGACGGCGAGCAGGTCGGCATCGTGCCGATCGAGGAAGCGCTGGAAAAGGCCCGGAGCGAAAGCCTGGATCTGGTCGAGATCGTACCGAATGCCGAGCCGCCGGTATGCCGCATCATGGACTACGGCAAGTTCGTCTTCGAGCAGAAGAAGCAGAAACAGGCCGCGAAGAAGAAGCAGAAGCAGGTGCAGGTCAAGGAAATGAAATTCAGACCGCACACCGGCGAGGGTGATTACCAGGTCAAGCTCCGCAACGTGCGCCGCTTTCTGGAAGACGGCGATCGCGCCAAGATCACGATGCGTTTTCGGGGCCGTGAGCATGCCCATCGTGAGCTTGGCCTGAAGGTGTTGCAGCGTATCGAGAAAGATCTCGAAGAGATGGCGACCGTCGAGCAGAAACCGGCCATGGAAGGGCGCCAGATGGTGATGGTGCTGGCGCCGAAGAAGAAATAGCCCGCGCGACTCGATTCGATTTAGCGGACGACGATGGGCCCAAGGCATTGCCCGCGTCGTCTTTCACGTACTCATTTTGTCTATCAGGAGTCGAAAATGCCCAAGATCAAGACCAACCGTGGTGCCGCGAAGCGGTTCAGAAAAACCGGAGGCGGCGCGATCAAGCGCGCCCAATCCCACCGTCGTCATATCCTGACGAAGAAGAGCACCAAGCGCATGCGCCATCTGCGCGCGCCCGCGCGCTTGCACAAGGTCGATGTCGCCGCCGCGCGTCGCATGCTGCCGTACTGATCCAGGAGACGAACAATGCCCAGAGTGAAACGTGGGGTTACCGCACACGCCCGCCACAAGAAGGTACTGAAGGAAGCCAAGGGGTACTATGGCGCGCGCAGCAAGGTCTATCGCGTCGCCAAGCAGGCGGTCATCAAGGCAGGGCAGTATGCCTACCGTGACCGCCGCCAGCGCAAGCGCCAGTTTCGCGCGCTGTGGATTGCGCGAATCAACGCTGGCGCGCGTGAGAACGGCCTTTCCTACAGCCGCATGATGCACGGCCTGAAACTGGCCGGTATCGAGGTCGATCGCAAGATGCTCGCGGACCTGGCGATCCACGACAAGGGCGCTTTCAGCGCCCTGGCGGAAAAGGCCAAGGCCAGCCTTCCGGCATAGCGCCGGCTCGTTCCAGCTTGAGAGCCCCCCGGGCGGCGGAACCGCTTGCCCATGGGGTTTCCTCAAGCGATCGATCCTTTCCGCGCGACGAGTAACAAGGGAGAGGCCGCTGGTCTTTCCCTTTTTTGCGTTCAAGGGGCGCTCATCGTTCAGGGAAGGGCCGGGCGGGCAGGCCCCGTCCCCCCGGTGCGCTGGAAGCTGCTGAGTTGGATCCTGGAGGCTCCAAACTCGGCTGGTTTCCAGTGTTCGGCTTGAAACGTTGAAAGCAAGTTATTGATTATCAAGGTATCATTATGAGCGAAGAACTGACTTCCGAGCTCGCTGAACTGCTCGACGAGGCATTGCGGGCGGTGGAGGCCGCGATGGACGCGCGCGCCCTCGACGAGCAGCGGGTACGCTACCTCGGCAAGAATGGGGCATTTACCGCGCGGCTGAAACAGCTTGGTCAATTGCCGAAGGAGGAGCGTCCGGCCGCCGGACAGCGCATCAACCGGGCCAAGAAGGCGTTGCAGCAGGCGATCGAGGAGCGACGCAAGCAGCTCGATCAGGCCGCGCTGGACGCGCGTCTCGCAGCGGAACGGGTGGATGTGACCCTGCCGGGGCGTGGTATCGGTGTCGGTGGGTTGCATCCGGTCACGCGTACCATGCAGCGCATCCAGGGGTTGTTTGAAAGCGTTGGCTTCGAGATTGCCGAGGGGCCGGAGATCGAGGACGATTATCACAACTTCGAGGCGCTGAATATCCCGCCGCACCATCCGGCGCGGGCGATGCACGATACCTTTTACTTCGACCGGCACCGTTTGCTGCGGACCCACACCTCGCCGGTGCAGATCCGAGTCATGGAAGCGCGTGAGCCGCCGCTGAAGGTGATCGCGCCGGGGCGTGTCTACCGTTGCGACTCGGATCTGACTCATACGCCGATGTTCCATCAGGTGGAAGGCTTCCTGGTCGATCACGAAGCCAGCTTCGCCGACTTGAAAGGGGTCTTGCACGAGTTCCTGAGCCGGTTCTTCGAGCGCGATCTGCGCATGCGCTTTCGTCCCTCGTACTTTCCGTTTACAGAGCCTTCGGCCGAGGCCGACATCGAATGCGTGATCTGCAACGGCGAGGGTTGCCGTGTTTGCAGCCAGACCGGCTGGCTGGAGGTGCTCGGTTGCGGCATGATCCATCCGGCGGTGTTGGCCCATGTCGACATCGACGACGAGCGTTACCGCGGCTATGCCTTCGGCATGGGCGTCGAGCGCCTGGCGATGCTTCGTTACGGTGTGGACGACCTGCGCCTGTTCTTCGAAAACGACTTGCGCTTTCTGCGCCAATTTGCCTGAGGGTTGGGAAAATGCGTATCAGTGAAGCCTGGTTGCGTGAATGGGTGAACCCGGAGGCTGGGGTCGAAACCCTGGCGCATCAGTTGACTATGGCCGGGCTCGAGGTGGAAGCGATCGAGTCTGTGGCGCCGGCGTTCCACGGCGTGGTGATCGGGCGGGTAGAGGCCCTGGAGCCCCATCCGGACGCCGACAAGCTGCGTGTCTGCCAAGTCGATGTCGGCGCCGGAGAATCGTTGCAGATCATCTGCGGCGCGGCCAATGTCGCTGCCGGCATGAAGGTGCCGGTGGCCACCGTTGGCGCGGAATTACCCGGTGACGTTCACATCGGGCGCGTCGAGCTTCGCGGGATCGAATCCTTCGGCATGATCTGCTCGGCGGCCGAACTCGGGCTCGCGGAAGCGTCCGACGGCATTCTGCCGCTGCCGGACGAGGCGCCGGTGGGCAGCGATTTTCGTGCCTGGGCCGGTCTCGACGACCATGCGATCGAGATCGGTCTGACGCCGGATCGCGGCGATTGCCTGTCGATTGCCGGCATCGCGCGCGAGGTCGGCGTGATCGACCGTTTGCCGTTGCATTGGCCGGATCTGTCGCCGGTGACCGCCGCCGGCGAGCGGCGGCTCGAGGTACGGCTGGAGGCCCCGGAAGCTTGTCCGCGCTACCTCGGACGCGTGATCGAGGGTGTCGACCCGGCGGCGGAAACCCCGTTCTGGATGCGCGAGAAGCTGCGGCGCTGCGGCCTGCGCAGCATCGATCCGATCGTTGACGTGACCAACTTTGTACTGCTCGAGCTGGGTCAGCCGATGCATGCCTTCGATCTGGCGCGTATCGATGGCGCCATCCATGCGCGCCAGGCGCGCTCCGGCGAGCGACTCGCGCTGCTCAACGGCGACGAGATCGAATTGCGGGACGACAACCTGGTGATCGCCGACGATCACCGGCCGCTGGCGTTGGCCGGGATCATGGGCGGCGCGGATTCGGCGGTCTCCGGCGAGACCCGCGACATCCTGCTCGAAGCCGCCCATTTCTCGCCGCTGGCGATCGCCGGGCGCGCGCGCGCGCACGGCCTGCACACCGATTCCTCGCACCGCTTCGAGCGTGGCGTCGATCCCGAGTTGCCGCCGCGCGCGATCGAGCGCGCCACCGCGTTGATTCTGTCGATCTGCGGTGGAACCCCCGGGCCGGTGGTCGAGGCATTGGAGCCCGGACAGTTGCCGCGACGCGAGCCGATCCAACTGCGTCCCGGACGCATCGTCGCGCTGCTCGGCATCGGCGTGCCGGACGACGAGGTCGTCGACATCCTGCAACGCCTCGAGATGCGTGTCGAAGCAGCGGACGGAGGCTGGCGCGTGACGCCACCGAGCCACCGCTTCGACATCGCCATCGAGGCCGACCTGATCGAAGAGATCGGCCGCATCTTCGGTTACGAGAACATCCCCGACCAGCGTGCCTGCTCGGTGATGCGCATGCATCCGGCGCCCGAGAGCCATGTGCCACTGCAACGCGCGCGATTGTCGCTCGTCGACCGCGACTACCAGGAGGCCATCACCTACAGCTTCATCGCGCCCGAGACCCAGGCGCTGATCACGCCGGAGGAAGAACCGATCGCGCTCGCCAACCCGATCTCGGTCGAGATGTCGGTGATGCGCGCCTCACTGTGGCCCGGTCTGCTCCAGACCGCGGCCTACAATCTGGCGCGCCAACAGGACCGGGTGCGTCTGTTCGAGAGCGGCCTGGTGTTCCGCAAGCGCGAAGAAGCCATCGAGCAGCACCCCGCGCTCGCCGGCCTGATTCAGGGCGCGCGCTGGCCCGAACAATGGGGCGCGGAGGATACCCGGGTCGACTTCTTCGATCTGAAGGCTGATGTCGAGGCCCTGCTGGCGGTTCACGGCGTGGATCGCGAGTGCCGCTTCGAGGCCGCCGCTCACCCGGCCTTGCACCCGGGGCAAAGCGCGCGCATTGCGCGCGACGAAACCCATGTCGGCTGGCTCGGCATGCTGCACCCGCGTCTTGAGAAACCGCTTGGCCTGCCCGCGGGCGTGTTCCTGTTCGAGCTTTCGCTGCCGGCCTTGGAAGGCGGCCGGGCGCCTTCCTTCGCGCCGTTGTCGCGCTTCCCCGCGATTCGTCGCGACTTCGCCCTGGTGATGGACCGGGATCTCGACTACGGACGTGTGCTCGAGACCGTCCGCGCGCGCGGCGGCAAACTGCTGCGCGATGCCCGCCTATTCGACGTCTACACTGGGGAAAATATAGAGCCGAATCGAAAAAGTCTTGCTTTAGCACTGATATTACAGGATTATTCCGAGACGCTGACCGATGAAAGGGTCGACCGGCTGTGTCGGGGCATCCTCGACGGGCTGGCGGAAGAACTGGACATATCGTTGAGAGACTGACTGAATATGGCATTGACCAAGGCAGACATGGTCGAACATCTGTTCGAGGAACTGGGACTGAACAAACGCGAGGCCAAGGATCTGGTCGAGATGTTCTTCGAAGAGATCCGCCAGGCGCTGGAACGGGGGGAGCAGGTCAAGCTATCGGGCTTCGGAAACTTCGACCTGCGCGAGAAGCGCCAGCGGCCTGGACGCAACCCCAAAACCGGCGAGGAGATCCCGATATCCGCACGGCGCGTCGTGACCTTCCGCCCTGGACAGAAACTCAAGGCGAGGGTAGAGGCCTATGCTGGACGCGACGAACTCGAAAACTGAACTGCCGCCGATCCCTGGAAAGCGCTACTTCACGATCGGCGAAGTCAGCGAACTGTGCGCGGTGAAGCCGCATGTGCTGCGCTACTGGGAACAGGAATTCCCGCAGCTCAAACCCGTCAAGCGGCGTGGCAACCGGCGCTACTACCAGCGCCATGACGTCATGATTGTTCGCCAGATCCGCAGCCTGCTATACGAACAGGGCTTCACCATTGGCGGTGCTCGTCAACAACTGGCCGCGGGTGACTCGCCTGCCGCCGATCGCATTCAAAGCCATGAGATCGTCAAACAGATGTTGTCCGAGCTCGAAGATCTCCTGAAGGTGCTGAAGGGCTGATTTATACTCGTCGCCCATCGCGCATAAATGCCATCGACCCGACAAGGCGCAGGCCCGATCAAGCGCAGCGGATCGGGCAGCGGCGCCATTGCGCGGCGCCGCCGCAGCCTACAGTGGTTTTTCGCCACATGGGCGCAGGCCCGATCAAGCGCAGCGGATCGGGCGGTGACGCAATTGCGCGGCCCCGCCGCAGCCGATTCCGCGGTACTTGAACCGGCCTACAGCGGTTTTTCGCCACATGGGCGTAGGCCCGATCAAGCGCAGCGGATCGGGCGGTGACGCAATTGCGTGGCCCCGCCGCAGCCGATTCCGCGGTACTTGAACCGGCCTACAGCGGTTTTTCGCCATATGGGCGTTGGTTCGATCAAGCGAGCGGATCGGGCGACAGCGCTAAGCCTTTGAAACCACGAAGCGTCTAGCGAAATCAAGTGCGATGGCCCTGATAGGCGACGCGTATGCAATTGACAGAACGCACATAAACCCCTAGGATGCCGGGTTCCGGTCGGGGCGTAGCGCAGTCTGGTAGCGCACCGCAATGGGGTTGCGGGGGTCGGAGGTTCGAATCCTCTCGCCCCGACCATTATCTTTGAGTTCATCCTCGATATACACAGCACGCCCAAGCGCACGGCTCCGTCCAAGCGCGGCAAAGAGGATTTGAACCGCTGCACCACAGGCGGATTTCCGTTATATTCTCGTTGCCCTCCCGGGTTCGTTCAGTGCGCTTTTCCGTTCCGGTCGCTTTGCCTTGTTTTACGAAAGAGGTGATCCTCCCCGGCATTGTGACGGAAAAAGGAGCAGGAGCCGTCCTGCTCCCGGGAGGCTGACTCAGTGGAATGTTGCTTTGTCGGAGTGGCTTCTCCGTGCCGTTATGCCGCCCAAGCCGATCAACATCAAAGCAAGGATGCTGGGGGCCGATGCGGGCGCGGGGGCTGTCGTTTGGATAGAGAAATGGATATTGCCTGATTCCCGGCTGCAATTGTTGTAAGACGGGATGCAATTCGGGCCAAATGCATTGAAAACGAAAGGACCCAGCTCAAGGAGCGAGTCGAGATTCAGATCCACATCGTACGGTAAGCCAAAACGATCTCTATCACTTTCGATCAGACGGAAGATCAAATGGTCTGCACCATCACCTTGGAAAGGACGGATATAACCTCTTTCCGCAGATTGACAGATAGCCGGAGGGCAGACTTCGGCGGTGGCGAATAACAGGCCGTCGGTATACGAGTCTGCATCGTCATGGTTGGCGGCTGTTTGGTCATCCAGATAGAAACGGACCTGGTTGCTGATCCCGGGGATATTCGTGTTATGGCCGAGATACAGCCTGCCTTGTGCCGGATCGAAATCCGCGTAGGTGCCCGCGATGTCGTAACTCGCGGTGATCTCAAACCCTTGGTAACGGGCCGCGGTGGCGTATCCCCTGACAATAAAGGTGTTTCCAGGTGCCGGTCCGGTGGGTTGGCCGTTGGGATCGAGGATGACAGTCTGGTTGATGGCCTCGAATGCCATCTCGTTCCCGAGGAGGTAAGCCATCGCCTGGTTGACGAAGTCTGGCGTGGGGTTTGCCAACGATGACAGTAGTGAGGCGCGGGCGGCTCCACTCATAACCGAAACAAAGCTGAACAGAAATAACATAAGTGTTTTCATTTCCTTTCCCCTTTTCCTTGATAATAAGTTTGCATGTATCGCGTGGAACTGGACGCAGTCCCATCCAGGCTTGTCTGGTGCCGATGTGCCATCGGCATCAGCTGCCGCATGGACTGAGGGAGAATCCATGTGGGGCAACGAGCGTTTTCCCGCCCCTTTATCACGGTCTGCCAGCTATCGTCCAATCCTATGCGCTGGGTTACAGAATGCCGTGCGGGCTCCAAGTCTGTACGTGACAAGGCCAGCACTCGTTCTGTGATGAAGATCCTATCAGAATGTTGTCTGGAGAGAGGAGGTGGCTCATTTTCCTTTTGCGTTATATTGTTTTTTTGAATAAATACATTTAAATTAGTTTCTTATAAAATATTCTTTATTTATCACTTAAAGTATCTTTCATGGAATTGCAAATCATTATAACAAGATATAATTATATATGAACTAACTTATATATTCAAGATCAACTGTTTGCATATATTTGCAAATTTTTACCATTGGGCTGCTCGATAGGCTCTTGGAGCATGGGTAGGGTAAGTGTCGAGTCCAGTGTGACGAGACCCCGAAAAGGAGCCACGCTCCGTTCCGGGCGACAGTGGTGCTACAGGCCCTCGCACCCGTGGACGTTGTTGCGGAAACTCGCCATGGAAAGGGCGATGACTCGTTTCCGCGCCGA
>JALVEB010000041.1 GCA_027008705.1 Sedimenticola sp.
CAAATAGGTATTGAACTGTCTTGGCTTTTCGGTGTAAACTTATTGATAATCGTTATTATTATTAGAGTAATCCAGAACACTATGGAATTCCAAGCATTGTCCGAGGTTCGGCCCGGACACCGGGTGCGCCTGGTTTCGATCAATGGCGGGCGGCGCTTCACGCGCCGCATGCTTTCGCTCGGTTTGTCGGTCGGCAACGAGTTGGATGTGTTGCACCGCCGCGGGCGCGGCGTGGTGGTCGGTAAGGACGGCAACCGCGTCGCGCTGGGTGGAAACGTCGCCGAGAAGCTGCTCACCGAGGTGGTGCGCTGATGGGCTGTTGCAACCAGGCGGAGAAGCCCGCCGCGTCGCGCGATGCGGCCTGGACGCTGGCGATCGCCGGCAATCCCAACTGCGGCAAGTCAGCGTTGTTCAATATCCTCACCGGCATCCGTCAGCGCACCGGAAATTGGCCGGGGGTGACGGTCGATCGCAAGGAGGGCTATTTCAAGCTCGATGGTCACGATGTCCGCGTCATCGATCTGCCCGGCATCTACTCGTTGGACGCCAGCTCGCTCGATGAGCAGGTCACGCGTGATTACCTGCTTTCGCGGGAGGCCGATCTGATCGTCAATGTCGTCGATGCCGCGAATCTGGAGCGCAACCTCTACCTTACGGTGCAACTGCTCGAGATGGGCGTGCCGATGGTGCTTGCGCTGAACATGATGGATGTCGCGCGCAAGCGCGGTATCGAGATCGATGTCGAGCGGCTTGCCGGCGAGCTCGGCTGTCCGGTGGTGCCGATCGTCGCGGTCAGCGGCGAGGGTCTCGACGCGTTGAAGGCGGCGGTGCGCGATGTCATCGAGAACGGGGCGTCGGGTGGTTTCCGGCTTGCTCACGACGAGGTCATCGAACAGGCGGTGCAACAGCTGTTGCCGAGCCTGGCCGATCAGCCCGAGGCCAACCGCCACTGGCTCGCGTTGAAGCTGCTGGAAGGGGATGCCTTTGCCCGTTCGTTGGTCGACGAGCGGCTCGCGTCCGAGCTTGCGCGACTGCGCGAGGAGATCGAGTCCCGCATCGGCGAGGAGGTCGATATCGTCATCGCCGACAGCCGATTCGGGCACGCGCATACCTTGGCTCAAAGCGTGATCCGGGAGCGTGGGCGCCTTGGACGCACGCTCACCGACCGCATCGACCAGGTGGTGCTGCATCCGTGGCTCGGAGTACCGATCTTTCTGTTCATCATGTATCTGATGTTTCTGTTCACGATCAACGTCGGTGGCGCCTTCGTCGATTTCTTCGATGGCGCGAGCCAGGCCTTGTTCGTCGACGGCCTGGGTCACTGGCTCGCCGGCATCGGCGCGCCGGACTGGCTTGTCGCGCTGCTTGCCCGGGGTGTCGGTGGCGGCGTGCAGGTGGTCTCGACCTTCATCCCGATCGTCGGCGCGTTGTTCTTGTTCCTGTCGGTGCTCGAGGATTCCGGCTACATGGCCCGCGCGGCCTTCGTCATGGACCGCTTCATGCGTTCGATCGGGCTGCCGGGCAAGGCCTTCGTGCCGCTGATCGTCGGCTTCGGCTGCAATGTGCCGGCGGTGATGGCGACACGCACGCTGGAGAACGTCCGCGAGCGCAAGCTGACGATCCTGATGAATCCGTTCATGTCGTGCGGCGCGCGGCTGCCGGTCTATGTGTTGTTCGCGGCGGCCTTTTTTCCGGCCAATGGCCAGAATCTGGTGTTCGCGATGTACCTGATCGGCATCGTCGTCGCGATTCTCACCGGTATGGTGATGAAAAAGACCCTGCTCTCCGGCGACAGCAGCGGCTTCATGATGGAGCTGCCGCCCTACCACATGCCCGCGGCGCGCAATGTACTGTTGCGCACCTGGGACCGGGTCAAAGTATTCATCCAGGACGCCGGCAAGGTCATCATCGCGATGGTGATCGTGCTGAACCTGCTGAACTCGATCGGCACCGATGGCTCTTTCGGCAACGAGGACAGCGACAAATCGGTGCTCAGCGCCACCTCGAAGGCGTTGGTGCCGGTGTTCTCGCCGATGGGCATCAACGATGAGAACTGGCCGGCGGTGGTCGGCGTGGTCAGCGGGGTACTGGCGAAGGAGGTCGTGGTCGGCACGCTGGACAACCTCTACTCCAGCCTGGCCGAATCCAACCAGGCGGACGGCGGGGAGGCGCGGTTCTCGCTCGGCGCGGCGTTGTCCGCCGCGTTGGCGACGATCCCGGCCAACCTTGCCGCGCTGCGCGATGCGATCACCGATCCGCTCGGCCTCGATGTCGGCGATCTCGGCGACACCAGCGCCACCGCCGCCAGCCAGGGCGTGCGCGCCGGTCTGTTCGGTGAGATGGCGGGTCGCTTCGACGGCCGGATCGGCGCCTTCGCCTACCTGCTGTTCGTGCTGCTGTACTTCCCGTGCGTGGCGACGATCGGCGCGATCAAGCGCGAGGCCGGCGCTCCCTGGGCGGCTTTCGTCGCCTTTTGGACCACCAGCATCGCCTATGTCACCGCGACCAGCTTCTATCAGGTCGCCACCTGGTCGCGTCATCCGGGCTTCTCGCTCGGCTGGCTGGTCGGCGTGAGCCTGTTTCTGGTCGCGCTGGTCAGCGGGCTGCGTTACTGGAGCCGGCGCGATGACAAGCCGGCGCTGCGGCCGGCGGAGGTGCGTGGATGATTCTGTCGCAGCTCAAGGACTATCTTCGCGAGCGCGGGCAGGCCACCTTGCTCGACGTGGCGTTGCACTTTGGCATCGATCCGGATACCGCGCGCGGCATGCTCGAGATCTGGGTGAGAAAGGGGCGCATCCACCGCCGCATGGCGACCGCCTCGTGCGGCACCCGGTGCAGCCAGTGCGACAGCGCGGCGACTGAGATCTATGTCTGGGGCGAGGCGCCGGGCGAGCCGGTGCGCGTGCCCGGTTGCACTCACTGAGGCGCGGGATCCTCCCCATCGTGGCCGCGCGCGCGCGCCGCTTCATGAGCCGCCACCGGCGGATGGTAGAGCAGTTGGACCAGGGTGCCGTCCGGATCGTAACAGTAGAAGGAGCGCGCGCCATCCCGATGGGTTCGCGGCGCGGTGCGCAGGCGCGCGCCATTGGCTCGCAGCCAGGCATGCCAGGCATCCACCGCGTCGCGGGTGGCGAGAAAGAAACCGATGTGGTCGAGGCGCTGCGCCAGCTCGTCGCGTGGGGTGTCGGGCGTCACCTGGTGCAGTGCGAGGTTGTCGACGCCTCCGCCGCTGAGATAGACGTTCTCGGCGTCCGGACGCCATTCCACTTGCATGCCGAGCAGCTCGCAATAGAAGCGTTCGCACGCCGTGAGATCGCGCACCCACAGTGCGACATGGCGCATGCCGAGCGTATCGGGCGGTCGTTTCATGACGCCACGATCTCGTAGTCGTGCGTGATCTCGACGCTGTGGGCGAGCATGATCGAGGCCGAGCAGAACTTCTCGGCGCTGAGCCGCACCGCGCGCGCCACGGCTTTCTCGCTCAATCCGGGGCCGCTGACGATGAAATGCACATGGATATGGGTGAACACCTTCGGATCAGTCTCGGCGCGGCGCGCCGACAGCTCCACCGTGCATGCGCTGACCTCGTGACGGCCCTTGGTGAGGATATGCACCACGTCGAATTCGGTGCAGCCGCCGAGCCCGAGCAACAGCATCTCCATCGGGCGGATGCCGAGGTTGCGTCCGCCGAAGGCTTCCGGGCCGTCCATCACCACCGCGTGGCCGCTGGGCGATTCGCCCACCATCAGGGCGCCGTCGATCCACTTTACGCGTGCTTTCATCACATTCCATCCGAATTGACCACGATTCCGACTATGATACCGATCACAGCATTTCCCGCCAGTTGCAAATTCGTCTAGAATCCCGGGGTAACGACTTGCAAGGATCTTCTGCCCGCCATGAGCATCGTTCAACCCATTCCCGTCCCGCCGGCTTATCTGGAACCCTTTCTGAGCTTTTGCCATCGGCGCCGCTATCCCAACAAGACCGATATCCTGCGTCCGGGCGACCCGGCCGATGCGCTCTATTATTTGATCGAAGGCTCGGTCAGCACCATGTATGAGGATGACGACGGCCGGGAAATCGTGCTCGCCTATGTCAACAAGGGGGAATTCATCGGGGAGATGGGGTATTTCATGGCCGAACCGACGCGCAGCGTGCTGGTGCGCACGCGCAGCGAGGTCCATCTCGCCGAGATCAGCTATTCGCGGCTGGACCAGTTGCTCGACAACGAACTCAAACCCTACGTCAAGGACATCCTGAAGGCGCTCGGCGCGCAGATCACCGGCCGCTTGGTGAAAACCAGCGAGAAGGTCGGACACCTGGCGTTCTGGGACGTTACCGGGCGCATCGCCGGAACCCTGTTGAATCTGTGCAAGGAGCCGGATGCGATGACCCATCCGGACGGCATGCAGATCAGCATCACGCGCCAGGAGATCGGTCGCATCGTCGGTTGTTCGCGCGAGATGGCCGGCCGCGTGTTGAAGAATCTCGAGGGGCAGGGACTGATCCACGTCAAGGGCAAGACCATCGTCGTCTTCGGCACGCGCTGAGGTCCGCCGCTCTCTTCCGCCCGCTGGGCGGAACGCAATGTGCTCGTCCATGGGGCTGTCCGAAGCAGGGCGGCGATTTCAGTGTCCGGCATAGAGCTGCTCGATCAGCTCGGCATGTTGGGCCTCGATGCGCTGGCGCTTGAGCTTCAGCGTCGGCGTCATCAGGTTGTTGTCGATGGTC
>JALVEB010000042.1 GCA_027008705.1 Sedimenticola sp.
GCTTATCCGGGGATCAAGGACGAACCGGGCAGGGCGATCGCGCTTCATTTCGCTTGACGTTTCCTGATTTCAAAGGCTTAGCGCTGTCGCCCGATCCACCATGCGGGACCGGGCCTGTCCCCAGCGCCGCTGCCCGATCCGCTGCGCTTGATCGGGCCTACGCATTGCCTGGTCAATATCATTTCAGCAGCTTGGCTGTGAGTGGTTACGGTATTTTCACACTAACCCCGACAGTTTCCCGGGCCCCGCCAGGTCGAATGGCACTAAAGCGCGATTGCCCGGACGAGCCGGGCCTGGTTCACACACAAGACGGCCCGCCGGCGGTAGAATGAATTTTCCATTTGCCACCCGATTCACCAGGAAGATGACGATGAAACGCCCCCCCACGCCATTGATAAAACTCGGCGCCGCGCTTGCGAGCCTGCTGTACCTTTCCGCGTTCGCTCCCTCCGCCTGGGCGCTCTCCGCGCCGTCGGAGCCGGTCGAACACACGCCGCGAGCGACGCTGGATCTCCACCTGAAGCAGACCGCGCGCCTGGAGAAGAGCGCCGCGCCAGGGTATGCGATCGAACTTCCTCCGGCGCCGCAATCAGCCTTGACGCAGGCGCCCCCGACGCCGGGAAAAGCGCTGAAGATCGGCATCGCGCGCGAGGTGCCGCCCAACGCCCAGTCGTTGGAGATCGATGACCGCCTGCGCTGGGAACCGAGCACCGATGGCGGCCGTTTCGCGCGTATCGAGATCGGCGTCGAGGGCGCCGCCGGGATCCGCTTCGAGCTGCGCGTGATCGCACTGCCCGCGCAGGCCGAGTTGCGCTTCTATTCGCTGCGTGACGGCCAGCCCTCCAAAGCGCGACAAGCCATCACCGGACGCGCCATTCACCGGATATTGAACCAAAACTATCGCGCCCACCCCGAACGACCGCCGGCGCTCGGCTACTGGTCTCCGACCCTGCCGGGCGAGCGCGTCGGCGTCGAGATCTACCTGCCGGCGGGGGTCCCGCCGGAACGGGTGCGGCTGGCCATTCCCCGGATCGCGCAACTGACCGCTCTGCCCACGGAGAAGAACACCAGCGATATCGGTCAGGCAGGGTTTTGCGAGATCGATCTCGCTTGCAACGACAAGGGTGACTGGAACGACACCGCGACCAGCGTCGCCAAGATGGTCTACCTGAAGAACGGCGTGCCGTTCCTGTGCAGCGGCACCCTGATCAACGATCTGGATAATACCACCCAGCGCCCGCTGTTCCTCGGCGCGGAGCATTGTATCGATACCCAGGAGACCGCCTCCACCCTGGATACCTTCTGGTTCTTCCAGCGCCAGACCTGCTTCTCCAGCAACCTGGACGACTGGGTCCAACTGAGCGGCGGCGCCAGGCTGCTGTCCCATGGTTCGGCCTCCGACTACGCGCTGCTCGAACTGAACGACCAGCCGCCGAACGGCGCCCGCTTTGCCGGCTGGACCACGACGACGCCCGCCCGCTTCAGCACCGTCACCGCCATCCATCATCCCGAGGGCGATTTGAAAAAAATCAGCTTCGGACAGATCGCCCGGCAGGTGGAAAACGCGTCGAACCCCGCGCTCGACAGCCCCTTCGAGGTCGCCTGGTCCAGCGGTGTCACCGAACCCGGCAGCAGCGGCAGCCCACTGTTCAATCGGTCTCAGCAGCTGATCGGCACGCTGTGGGGCGGTCGGTCGAGCTGCTCCAACCCCTTCGGTGCCGACGTATTCGGGCGCTTCGCCGTCACTGAGAAAGCCATCGCCGATGAACTGGCGGGGGGCGGCGGAAGTGGAACCTCGGAGCCACGCATCGGCACGCTGGCCTCGCGCGCCTGGGTCGGCACCGGGGATCAGGTCATGATCGCCGGCGTCCAGATTCGGGGCTCCGGCGAGGCGCGCATGGTCGCGCGTGGCGTCGGTCCCTCGCTCGGCCAGGCGGGGCTCATCGACCTGCTCCCCGATCCCGAGATCCAATTGTTCTCCGGCCAGACGCTGCTGGCGGAGAACGACGACTGGGGCTCCACCGCCGATGCCCAGACCATCGTCGACGCCGGCCTGCGTCCGGGCAATCCGTTGGAGGCCGCGCTGTTGCGCACTCTGGCTCCGGGCCCCTATACCGTAATCCTGCGCGACCATGGCGGACGTACCGGCATCGGCGGTCTTGCTGTCGACGATCTCGAACTACCCGAGGGCGTTCGCCTGGAAGCCATCTCCACGCGCGCCTTCATCTCCGGCGGCGACAAGGTGCTGATCGCCGGCTTCCGCATCATCGGCGGCGAAAAAACCGTGGTGCTGCGCGCCTTCGGACCCTCGCTCGACGAAGAACCAAACTCCGGCTTGAGCGCGGACCAAGTGCTGCAAGACCCACGTCTGGAGGTATTCTCCGGCTCCACCCTGATCGGGGAAAACGACGACTGGCGCTCCAGCTCCGGCGCCGATCTGATCCAGACCAACGGGCTGGCGCCGCGAAACGGCCTGGAATCCGCGGTCTTGATGACCCTGCCGGAAGGCGCCTACACCGTGGTCGTGAAAGGCGTCGGCTCCCGCACCGGCATCGCCGGAGTCGCCGTCAACGAGCTGCCGTAGCATGCGCTTACTGATCATCGGCCTGCTGTTGTTGTGCTCAACCCTGGCCGATGCGTCTGACCAGGCTCGCGAGGGCCGCATTCGCGAGCAGATAGAAGACGGCCTCTTCGTCGGTCGGCCGATCACCCTGAAAACCGCCGGCAACCAGCGCTTTCTGGCCATCTTCACCGATGCCGATGCGCCGGAAACCGTCGGCGGGGTCATCCTGCTCCACGGCATGGGCGCCGACCCGAACCGCGCCACCGTGATCCGGCCGCTGCGCATCGGATTGCCGGATCACGGCTGGGCCACGCTGTCGTTGCAGATGCCCGTCGCCCCGGCCGACGCGCCGGCCTCGGCATGGCGCAAGCTGATTCCGGAAGCCGCGCCGCGCATCGACAGCGCAATCCAGCGACTGCGTGACAGCGGCATCGAGAACCTGGTGCTGATCGGGCACAGCCTCGGCGCCGAGATGGGCCTGCGCTACCTCGCGGGCAAGCCCCCCGGCACGGCGCGCGCCTTCGTTGCCATCGGCCTTTCCGCCGACTCCGGCGACCCGAACGATGCAACCCTTGCGGCACTGGAAAAGCTCAAACTGCCGATCCTCGATCTCTTCGGCAGTGAAGATCTTCCTAGCGTGAAGAACAGCGCGCGAGCGCGCCGGCTGGCGGCGCGCAAGGCGGGCAACCGCAGCTACCGCCAGATCCGGATCGACGGCGCGGACCACCTTTTCCACGACATGGACGAGATACTGA
The DNA here is from genome assembly GCA_027008705.1 of Sedimenticola sp. Taxonomy (GTDB): domain Bacteria; phylum Pseudomonadota; class Gammaproteobacteria; order Chromatiales; family Chromatiaceae; genus JALSSX01. Next base: position 3,319 of record JALVEB010000042.1, read on the forward strand.
CGAACCGGATTCGGGCCTGGTTGAATCGCGTTGCCAAGGGGAGCGAAATCAGCAAGCCATAGCCCCCGACAACATCTTGTCGTACATGACCATCTTGCTGCCCGGAATGTCCGCCTCCCAATTCCCACGTCCAGGACAATCGCGCTTCATTTCACTTCAGATTTCCCGGCCTTCAAAGGCTGGGTGCTGTTACCCGATCTGCCGCGCTTGACCGGACCTGCGCTTTGTCAGGTCAATGGCATTGAAAGCGCGATTGCCCTGTTCCCACTCCACACTCTTCCCCGAAAACCACCCCGTTTGCGATAGAATCCCGCCAATAATCTCTCCTTGGCATCCCGAGCCAAGCGACGGATACTCACCAAACGGAGATGCCGATGGCCACAAGAGAACGCCTGCACCGCAGTGAACTCGCCGTACCCGCCAGCAACCCGCGCATGCTGGAGAAAGCCGCGACCGCCGGCGCCGACCTGGTCTTTCTCGACCTGGAAGACGCGGTCGCGCCCGCCGACAAGGAACAGGCGCGCAAGAACGCCATCAAGGCATTGAATCGCTTCGACTGGTCCCGTTGTTCGGTATCGGTGCGCATCAACGGGCTGGATACCCACTGGTGCTACCGCGACATCGTGGAGGTTGTCGAACAGGCCGGCGACAAGCTGGACACCCTGCTGGTGCCCAAGGTCGGGCGACCGTCGGATCTGGAGTTCGTCGCCCTGTTGCTGTCGCAGATCGAAGCGGCAAAGGGCCTGAAAACGATCAACCTGCACGCGCTGATCGAAACCGCGATGGGCATGGCCAATGTCGAAGCCATCGCCCAGGCGGTGCCCGAACGCCTCGAGGCATTGGTATTCGGTGTTGCCGATTATGCCGCCTCGACCCAGGCGCGCACCACCCGCATGGGAGGCGCGAACCCCGATTATGGCACCCTGGCCGACCCCGACGGTCAGGGCCGACGCGCCTTCTACTGGGAAAACCAATGGCATTTCGCGATGTCGCGCATGATCGTCGCATGCCGGGCCCACGGCCTGCGCCCGATCGACGGCCCCTTTGGCAACATCCAGGATCCCGAGGGCTATCTCGCGGAAGCGCGCGCCTTCGCCGCCCTTGGTGGCGAGGGTAAATGGGCCATTCATCCCTCGCAGATCGAGCTTGCCAACCAAGTCTTCACCCCATCGGAGGCCGAGGTCACCAAGGCGCGCCGCATCCTCGAGGCGATGGAGCAGGCCGCGCGTGAAGGCAGGGGTGCGGTGACGCTGGATGGCGCAATGATCGACGCCGCCTCGATCAAGCAGGCCGAGGTACTGATCAAGAAGGTCGAACAGATCGAGGCGCGCCGATGAACATTCATGAATACCAGGCCAAGGAGCTGT
>JALVEB010000043.1 GCA_027008705.1 Sedimenticola sp.
GGTGCTGGCATAGTCGGCACGCAGCTCGGTCGCCGCGTCAGGCGGTGGCAGCGGGGCGTCGGCGGGCGCCATCGCGGTGGCGCCGAACAAGGGCAGTTGAGGCTCGATGCCCGCCGCCTTCCAGTGGCTCTGGTGACGGTTGCCGGTCAGCGCGCGCAAGGTGTCGGCGGCGGCGAGCGCGCGCAGATCGCGCCGCTCCAAAACGGCGCGCCGTTGCAGGTCGGCAAGGTCGCGGAACGGGTGCTCGCGGCGCGCGGCGAGCAGCCGCCGGCCCCCGGCCCGAGACAGTCCGCGTAGCCGTGACAGCCCCAGGCGCAGCGCCGCCCGTCCCCGACGGTCACGCTCCAAGGTGCATTCCCAGTGGCTGTGGCGGACATCGACCGGACGCACCTCGACGCCCTGACGGCGAGCCTCGGCAACCAATTGAGCAACCCCATAAAAGCCCATCGGCTGACTGTTCAGCAGCGCCGCGAAGAAGGCCGCCGGGCGGTGGCATTTGAGCCAGGCCGAAACATATACCAGCAAGGCGAAACTCGCGGCGTGGGATTCCGGAAAGCCATATTCGCCGAAACCGAGGATCTGCCGGTAAATGCGTTCGGCGAAGGCCCGTGGGTAACCGCGCGCGCACATGCCGTCGATGAGACGCCGGCGAAAGCCTTCCAGCCCGCCGCGCCGCCGCCACGCGGCCATCGAGCGGCGCAGCTGATCGGCCTCGCCGGCGCTGAAGCCGGCGGCCACCATCGCCACCTTCATCACCTGCTCCTGGAAGATCGGCACGCCCAGGGTGCGACCGAGAATCCCGCGCACCTCTTCGGACGGGTAATCGACCGCTTCCAAGCCCTGACGACGACGCAGATAAGGATGCACCATGTCGCCCTGAATCGGCCCCGGACGCACGATCGCGACCTCGATGACCAGATCATAGAAAGCGGCCGGCCGCAGGCGCGGCAACATCGCCATCTGCGCGCGCGATTCGATCTGGAACACGCCGATGGTCTCGGCGCGCTGGATCATCGCATAGACCGCTGGATCCTCGGCCGGCACCCCAGCCATACTCAGACGCTCGCCGGAAAAGCTCTCGAGCAAGGCGAAAGCGCGGCGGATCGCGCTGAGCATGCCGAGCGCCAGAACATCGATCTTCAGCAGGCCGAGCGCCTCGAGATCGTTCTTGTCCCATTGGATCACGCTGCGCCCGGCCATCGCCGCGTTCTCGATCGGCACCAGCTCGTGCAACGGCCCACGCGAGATCACGAAACCACCGACGTGTTGCGAGAGATGGCGCGGCATGCCGAGCAGCTCCGGCAGCAGGCGCAACAGATGGGCGATCAATGGGTTGTCGGGATCGAAGCCGGCCTCGCGCAGCCGCGCCGGCAGTTGCTCCGGTTGGTCCCACCAGGCGACGTGGGCGCTCAGATGCTCGAGCTGATCACGCGCCAATCCCAGTACGCCGCCGAGGTCGCGCAGCGCCGAGCGCCGCCGGTAGGTGATCACCGAAGCCGCCAGGGCGGCGCGCTCGCGGCCATATTTCGCATAGAGGTACTGAATCACCTCCTCGCGCCGATGATGCTCGAAATCGACGTCGATATCCGGCGGCTCGTTGCGCTCGCGCGACAGAAAGCGCTCGAACAGCAGCTCCATGCGCGCCGGATCGACCTCGGTGATCCCAAGACAGAAGCACACCGCCGAGTTCGCCGCAGAACCGCGTCCCTGGCACAGGATGCCGCGCTCGCGGGCGAAACGCACGAGATCGTGCACGGTCAGGAAATAGGGCTCGTAACCGAGCTCGGCGATCAGCGCCAGTTCGTGCTCGATGCGTTCACGCACCGCCGTCGGCGCGCCCTCCGGCCAGCGCCAGCGCAGACCATCGCGAACCAGACGGCGCAACCAGGCGGTGGCGCTGTAACCGCTCGGCACCAATTCATCCGGGTATTCGTAACGCAGCTCGTCGAGCGAGAATTCACAGCGCGCCGCGATCCGCGTCGTCTCTTCCAGCCATTCCGCCGGGTACAGCGCGGCCAATTCCGAGAGTGGACGCAAGCAGCGCTCGGCATTGGCCTGCAAGCTCAGTCCGGCTTGCGCCAGGGTCGAACCCTCACGGATGCAGTGCAACACGTCGAGCAGCGGCTTGCGCGCGCGCCGGTGCATCAGTACCCGCCCGACGGCGGCGATCGGCAAGCGCCAACGGCGCGCCGCCGCGCGCACCCAGGCGCGGCGGCGCCGGTCGCGACCATCGCGCCGCAGGTTCACGCCAAGCCACAAGCGACCGGCGAAACGTCTGGGTCGCAGGGCCGCCAGCGCAGCCTCGTCGTCTTCGTCGTCGCACAACCACAACAGCAGGCAGTGTTCCAGCGCATCCAGATCCTCGCGCCACAGCCGGTATTCCCCTTTGGGCGCACGCCGCCGCGCGCGGGTGATCGAACCGGACAGCGCGGCATAACCGACGCGGTTGCATGCAAGCACGACCAATTCGCCCCCGTCGACCAGGCGAAACAGGCTGCCGATCAGCAGCTTCAAGCCCAGTTCGCGCGCCGCGACATGGGCCTTGACCACACCTGCCAGCGAGCATTCGTCAGTCAACGCCAGCGCGCCATAGCCCAATGCGGCGGCGCGCGCCACCAACTCGTCGGGATGCGATGCGGCGGATAGAAAGCTGTAACACGACTGACAACACAGCTCGGCCGGAGCCAGGTCGGGCCTGGATGTCTGAATACTGTTCATGCATACAGTATATCGCAATCGAAACGGCGTTGACGCGCATCAACCACGCACACCCTCGGGCGACATAGCATGGAATGGCGGATGCTCGACGAACGAACGATCGCCCGCGCAACGCGTCATGCGCGATGAGGAAACCCTTCCACCGCGCGTATCGACCAGAAACTGGATAGACACGCCGACCCACGCACAAACCCAATTACAAGGAGCAAAATCCATGATCCATGCAGTCGAAGGCGACATCCTGCTGAGCCGCGCCCAGGCCATCGCCCACGGAGTCGCCCCGATGGACCCGATGAATCAGGGCCTGGCCAAGGCCCTGCACGAGAAATACCCGGCGATGCACAAAGACTTCCACCATTGGTGCCACCAGCACCATCCGAAACCCGGCGAAGCTTGGCTGTGGGGCGGTCCGGGCGGCGTGCGCATCATCAATCTGCTGACCCAGGACGGTGGCTACGAACACGGCGCGAAGCCCGGCAAGGCCAGCGTCGGCAACATCAACCACGCCTTACGCGCGCTGCGCAAGCTGCTCGACAAGGAAGGCATCGAATCACTGGCGCTACCACGCCTCGCCACCGGTGTCGGCGGGTTGGAATGGAGCGATGTCAAACCGCTGATCGAGCGCCATCTTGGCGATCTCGACATCCCGGTCTATCTCTATGTGACCTACCGCCCGGAACAAGCGGCCGAGGAGCCCTGAAAACCACGCGATCCCAGCCCCATCCCGTCTCCGGATCGAGCAGGATGTACCCGACGCCCGTCCATCCGGCCACATTGATTTCGCTTCGGCCGTGGGCGTCGAGGCAGAGGCCTGGCAGGGCGGTGTCTTTGTTCCGTTAGCTGATCGTAACCGTTCAAACCCATCTCCTTTTGAGGCAGTAGGGGGCTTTCCATTCCAAGGGATCGAAGATCAGCTCCGCGGGCAAGCGGGGACAGGTACGGCCCAAGCGCATCAGGTGCATGACGCGCCAAGCCACGATGAGATAGAGGCTCAGGGCCTTCTCGATCCGTTCGCGCGTCCCCAGTTGCGGTTTCTCGACCCGGCATCCGCTCTTCAGGAGGTCGAAGAACCTATCGATCTCCCAACGGCAACGGTACCAGTCGATCAGGGTTTCCGCTTGTTCCGCGGTTTCGACATGTCGGTTGGTCAGCAGACGCCAAACCAACGGCTGGCGACCCTTGGGCGGTGCCATCTCCTTGGCTTCCACCAAGGTGACCTCGACTAAGGATTGGTTCTTGGTGGCGATCGTATGAGGAAGATAACCCGCCGCGCGCATCGGCCAGTTGTGAGGTAACTTCCCAGTGCGTGGTTCAAGAAGGAGAGGAACTGCCCGGATCACCGCTGGGCCGTTATTGTGGCCCAACAGCAATCCGGCACTGAAGATCATGCTGTAGCAGCAAACAACGCGCTTCAGCCTGGGTACAGCGGCGCGAGATCCGTGCCTTCCCGCCCCTTTTTCTCCTCATGCTTGGCTTTCTGGCCTAAGCCGTTTCGGAAGGCTTCGCACAGTGTGCGGGTATCGTCCGCTTCGAGCGTGCCGCCGGCGAAGAGGGCGCGATCCAGGCGTTCCAGGATCTCTGCCTGATCGGGCAGGCGCCTTGCCAGCGCGCGCAGGTCCAGCGGGGGTTGCTCAGGCCATTCGGCGCGGGCCAGTTGGAGCAGCGCGCGCGCGAGCGCGCGGGTGTCGTTGCGTTGGCAGGCTTCCCGCAGCGCGGCGCGCGCGGCCTGGTTACCGGCACGCGGGTTTGTGGCTGGCGGTTCGCCCGCGGCGGCTCGGACAGCGGCGCGTTTCCGGCGTGTCCACCAGGTAACGGACAGTGCAAGCAACAAGGCCATCAACGCGGCGAGCCAGGGCCAGTGATTGGCGATGCGATTACCCAGGTCGCGCGAACCAGGAGACGGGCCGAGGGCGCTGGCCG
>JALVEB010000044.1 GCA_027008705.1 Sedimenticola sp.
TCGATATGCACAGCACGCCCAAGCGCACGGCTCCGTCCAAGCGCGGCAAAGAGGATTTGAACCGCTGCACCACAGGCGGATTTCCGTTCTATTCTCGTTGCCCTCCTGGGTTCGTTCAGTACGCTTTTCCGTTCCGGTCGCTTTGCCTTGTTTTACGAAAGAGGTGATCCTCCCCGGCATTGTGACGGAAAAAGGAGCAGGAGCCGTCCTGCTCCCGGGAGGCTGACTCAATGGAATGCTGCTTTGTCGGAGTGGCTTCTCCGTGCCGTTATACCGCCCTAGACATAATGTTTTGACCTGCCCAACCTGGCAAGGCTCGTGTGATTATATCCCAAAAAGGAACTATGCTCCGTTCCGGGCGACAGTGGTGCTACAGGCCCTCGCACCCGTGGACGTTGTTGCGGAAACTCGCCATGGAAAGGGCGATGACTCGTTTCCGCGCCGAGTATATCGCTTTTGAATCACACCTCGATCAGAAGGGAACCAAATATGAACATCTCGGAACAGGTCAAGCATTATTACGGCAAGGTACTGGAAAAGAGCAGTGACCTGCAAACAGATGCCTGTTGCACTCCCAATGACGTTCCACCTCACGTGAAAGAGATCCTGGAAAAGATTCACCCTGAGGTTCAGTCCCGATACTACGGTTGCGGCCTGGTGGCGCCTGAAGCGCTCGAAGGCTGTGCGGTGCTCGATCTGGGCTGCGGCAGCGGGCGCGACGTCTACCTGCTTTCGGCTCTGGTTGGAGAAAATGGCTCGGTCACCGGCATCGACATGACCTCTGAACAGCTGGAAGTGGCCCGCCGGCATCTCCGGTGTCACGCCAAACGATTCGGGTATGCGCAACCCAACGTGGCATTCCTGGAGGGAGAGCTGGAACGTCTGGATGAGTTGGGCCTGGAGTATGGTGTATTCGACGTGGTGGTATCGAACTGTGTGCTCAACCTGGTGAGCGACAAGGAATCGGTGCTGAGGGAAGTTTTCCGACTCCTCAAGCCCGGCGGCGAATTCTATTTCGCGGACGTCTACACCGACCGCCGAATGCCGGAGGACCTGAGGTCGGACCCTGTGCTTTACGGGGAATGCCTGGGCGGCGCGCTATACTGGAATGACTTTCTGCAACTGGCCAAGTCCGCCGGCTTCTCCGATCCCCGATTGGTGACGGATCGTCCTCTCGGCCTGAATCATCCTGACATCGAGGCGAAAGTGGGCAATATCCGCGTCTACTCCGCCACCTATCGCCTTATCAAGCTCGATGGCCTGGAGCCCGCCTGCGAGGATTACGGGCAGGCGGTGAAATACAAGGGAACCATCCCCCACCATCCCCACAGTTTCCATCTGGACAAGCATCATGTAATGGAAACAGGCCGGATGTTTCCGGTTTGCGGCAACACCTGTCGCATGCTGAACGAAAGCCGTTTTGCAAGTCACTTCGAGTTTTTCGGGGACACCAGAACACACTATGGAATCTTTGCCGGCTGTGGAACCGGTATCCCTTTTGGGAGCGACTCGTCGGTTGAAGGGAGTGCCGGCTGCTGCTGAATGGCGGTGTCTTTGTCGAAGGAAATCCACCTGCCACAAGGCTTGCCCATGCTGCGCATGGCATCATGCGTATACTCGTCGCCGAATTGTGGGCTGGAAACCGGTGTTCGGTGTATTTGGCGGAGAGGGAGGGATTCGAACCCTCGGTACCCGCAAGGGTACACCTGATTTCGAGTCAGGCCCATTCGGCCTCTCTGGCACCTCTCCGAAGCCGCGTAGTGTACCGGATGCCTACGCGCTTGGCATCCCCCGAATGGTCGTTCCGGCATCTTCGCCAGGCGGTCCGAGGGCTTCGGCGCCGGTTTTTTAGTATGATTTATAGAATGCCATAAAACCGTGAAACAATTTCATGTATCTGCAATTGCAACATCTGCGTTGCCTGATCGCGCTCGCGGATAGCGGCAGTCTGACGGCGGCGGCCGAGCGGCTGCATCTCACTCAGTCGGCCTTGTCGCATCAGATCGGCGGTATCGAACGACATTTCGGGACGCGTTTGTTTCAGCGTAAGAGCCGGCCGTTGCGTTTTACCCCGGCTGGCGCGCGGTTGCTCGATCTGGCGCGCGCCGTGGTTCCGCGCATGGAGGAATGCGAAAACGCGCTCGAACGTCTGGGAAAGGGTCTGAGCGGACGCTTGCATATCGCGATCGAGTGCCACAGCTGTTTTCAGTGGCTGATGCCGACCCTGGACCGCTACCGCGAGCAATGGCCGGATGTCGAACTGGATCTGACTCTGGGACACAGCTTCGAGCCGATTCCCGCGTTGCGCGCCGGGCAGGTGGATCTGGTCGTGACCTCGGAGCGGCTTGCCGGCGCTGATTTGGTTTTTCGGCCGTTGTTCAGTTATGAGTCGCTGTTGATCGTGGCCTCGGATCATCGCCTGGCGCGTCGGGAATCGATCGCGCCGGCGGATCTGGCCGATGAAACCCTGATTACCTATCCCGTGCAGGTCGGGCGCCTGGATCTGTTCGCGCGCTTCCTGATGCCGGCCGGTGTGCAGCCGGCCCGGATACGGCATGTGGAGTTGACGCCCATGATCGTGCAGTTGGTCGCCAGCGGAAGGGGCGTGGCCGCGCTGCCGGCATGGGCCTGGCACGAGTATCGGGACAACCGCCGGGTAACCACTGTTCGCCTTGGAGAACAAGGAATCCACGGAACGCTTTATGCGGCGTTGCGGCGTGAAGAGGCCGGCAATGAGTATATGAAGGCCTTTCTCGAGCAGGCGAAAGCGACCTGTTTCGAAACGCTCGAGGAGATTACGCAAGGCTGACGGCCGGGGCGGCCGGCCCGCCCTTCGGCTTTTAGCGAAGCCCACGCCAGCTTGCGAGCACATGGGCGAACACCGGCACCGCCAGCAGGGTCAGGAAGGTACCGGTGAGCAGGCCGCCGATGGCGACGATGGCGAGCGGAGAGAGGCGTTCGATGCCAACCGCCCATTCCAGCGCGATCGGGAGCATGCCGACAGCGGCGGAGATCGCGGTCATCAGGATCGGACGGGTGCGGATGGCGACGGCTTCGAGCAGGGACTCGTTCAACGATTTGCCCTTGGCGATGGCCTTGTGGGCGAAATCGACCAGCAGGATGCCGTTGTTGACGACCACGCCCATCAGCAGGATCAGGCCCATGAATCCGGGCATGGAGCCGAATTTTCCGGCGATCATCAGGCCCCAGGCGGCGCCGATCATCGCGAGCGGCAGGGTGAACAGGATTGCCAGCGGTTGCAGGAACGAGCGAAAGGTGACGACCAGCATCAGGTAGAGCAGGGCCAGGCCGATGCCGAACGAGCGCACCAGGCGGCCGAAGGATTCCTGGAGCTGTTTGTATTCGCCTTCGTAGTGAATGCTATAGCCACGCGGCAGCGGCAGGTCGGCGAGCGCGGCGACGACGCGTTCGTGCAGTTTGGTGATCGAGATGTTGCGTCGCCAGGCGAGCACGTCGATGGTCGAGAGCAGGCCCTGGTGGGTTTCGGCCGTGGGTTCGGCGATCCAGCGCGGCGCGGCCATCGCGGCGAGCGGGATGAGTTTGCCCTTGGCGTCGCGGATGTTCAGCGCGTTGAGCTTGTCGATGCTGTCGCGTTGTCCGGCCTTCAGGCGCACCCACACCGGGATGGCGTTCTCGCCGGGCACCCGCAGGCCGCCCCCGGGCAGGCCATCGATCTGCGCGGCGACCTGCTCGGCGACCTGGAGCGCGGTGAGTCCGTAGAGCCGCGCGCGCGCCGGATCGACGTTGAGTTCCACGCGCAGCGATTGGCCCTGCCAGGAACGTTCGACTCCGGTCAGGCCGCCGACCCTCTTCAGGCGTTGCATGACTTCATCGGCGAGGCGGTCGAGCACGCGTGGGTCTGGCCCCTGCACCATGACATCGACGCTGGCGCGGATCGATGACAGCGGGGTGGCGCCATACACCGCCATGTTGGCCGAGATCAGGCCGGGAAGCTGGTGCAGGCGGCGGCGGATGCGGTCCTGGATGGTCCAGATGTCCTGGTCACGGTGGAAGCGGTCGACCAGGTTCAGCGTGATCTCGCCCTGTTGCAGGCGGCGTTGCGCGCCGAACGCCTTGACGCCGGCCTCGGAGCCGACCACCGCCGAGGTGAACAGGATCCAGTCGGCCGGGATCTCTTTATCGACGACCTCTTCGATGGCGCTCATCAGCTGGCGCATGCGGTCGTCGTCGCTGTCGGGTTCGGCCTCGAAGGTGATGCGGGTCACGCCGGTGTCCATCATCGGCATGATCTCACGCCCGAGGAAGCGCATCTGGTTGGCCGAGGCCACGAACAGCAGCAGAAAGGTCACAATCACCAGCGCGCGGTGGCGCAAGCCCCAAGCGACCAGGGCCAGGTAGAAGCGTTTCAGTGGCTCGGTGACGAAGCGGTCGAACGGGCGCAGCAGCCAGCCGAGGGGATCAGGCGCGCCGGGTTTTACGAGATAGGGCGCAAGCAGCGGGATCAGTGTCACCGAGGCCAGCAGCGAGGCGAGCAGGGCGATCGACAAGGTTACCGTAAGCGGGCGCAATACCTGTTGCACATAGCCGCCGATGAACATGATCGGGATCAGCACCAGCACCGTGGTCAGGGTGCCGGCGGTATCGGCGAGCAGGATCTCTTTGGTGCCGTTGAGCGCGGCGGTGAAGCCGGTTTCGCCGAGCACGCGCATGCGGCGCTCGATGTTTTCGATGACGACGATGGCATCGTCGACGAGCAGGCCGACGGCGATGATGATCGCCGACAGGGTCACCATGTCGAATTCGTAGCCGATCGCGCGCAGGGTCGCAAAGGTAATCAGGTAAGAGACCGGCAGCGCCAGCGCGACGACGATCGCGGCCCGGGTATTGCCGAGAAACAGCAGAATCACGAACACCGTCATGACCACCGCGTCGCGCAGGCCGTCGAGCATGTTCGACACCGTCAGGCCGATCAATCTGCCCTGGGTGTCGGCGATGCCGATGCGCAGGCTCGGGAAGCGCGCGGCGATGTCGGGCAGCGCGGCGGCGATCGCCTCGATCACCGGCTGCGCGTAGCCGCCCTCGGAACGCAGCAGCGCGACCGCGACCGCCGGCTTGCCGTTGCCGCGATACAGCGCGGTGGCATCGGCCGCGCCCCAATCGACGCGCCCCAGATCGCCGACGCGGATATGGTCTCCGCCGGGCAGCGGTACCAGCACCGCGGCGAGATCCGCCGGGGTCTTCGCCAGCGTCTGGGCGGTGAGCAGGTAACGGCTGCCATGTTGGTGGATCAAGCCAGCCGGGCGCGACAGGTTGGAGCTGGCCAGCGCCGCCGCGACCTGGCCTACCGAAAGCCCGTGCGCGGCAAGCCGGTCGCGGTCCAGATCCACCGCCACCTGACGGCGGTCGCCGCCGAAGACCTCGGCCTCGGCCACGCCGGGCAGGTTCAACAGGGTGTCGCGCAGCGGATTCTCGGCCAGGCGGCGCACATCGCCAAGATCCAGGCCGCTGTCTTCGGCCGGCGTCACCGCCAGCACCATCACCGGGCGCGCGGCGTCGGTGATCTTGAAGATCAGCGGTTCCCGGATGCCCTGCGGCAACAGGCCGCGCACGCGGGAAAGCTCGGTGGTGACCGCGTTCGCGGCGGTCTCGATCGAGTGACCGTATTCGAACTCCACCTGCACCGCCGAGACATTGTCGCGCGAGGTCGAGGTCACCCGCCGCACCCCGTCGATGGCCGACATGCGCACCTCGACCGGATGGGTGATCTCGCGCGCCACGTCGGCCGCGGCGGCGCCGGGCCACTGGGTCACCACCGAGACGCTCGGCCGGTTCACGTCCGGGAACAGATTGGTCGGCATGTGGCGGTAGGCGATCACGCCCATCAGCGTGACCACCAGCGTCGCCGCGAGGATCGCGTGGGTCTGTTTCAGAACGTCCTCGAAGCTCATGATGCCGGTTCCACCGTGACCCGGTCGCCGTCCTTCAGGCGCAGCAGCACACTGCGGTGCGCCACCACCACCGCGTCACCGGCCTTCAGCGCCCCATGCACCGCAAGCCGCTGCTCTCCCTCGAGCAGGATGCCGACCGGAACCCGTTGCAGCCGCCCGTCTTGCACGCGGAAGACCCAGGCCTTGCCGCCGCCGGTGCGCACCACCGCGCGGTGCGGGACCGTCAGCGCGTTTTCGATGGATTGCAGCACCACCGTCGCCGAGATGCGCGCGCCGCTCGGCAGGCCGAACGGGAGGCGTTTCAGATCGGCCTCGGCGGCGCCCAGGGCGCGCGCATCGAGCGCCGGGAACAGCCGGTCCAGGGTGATCGTTTCGTCCCCGCCGGCATAGTGCAGGCGTACCTCGCTGCCGGGGTGCACCAATGGCAGAATCTCCTGCGGCAGGGTGACCTTCAGGCGTGCGTCGGCGTCGGCGTTGAGGCGGTACAGGGGAGTGCCGGGCTGCACCGCGTCCCCGGGTTCGGCCAGGCGCGCGGCGACCACGGCCTTTACCGGCGCCTTCACCTCGCCGTAGCCGATGCGCACGTTCAGCGCCGAGATCTGGCGCAACAGGCTGTTGACCTTCTCCTTGGCCGCGACCCAGGCGGTGCGCTTGGCGCCCAGCGCTTCGTCGCTGGTCAGGCCCTTCTTCTTCAATGCCTGTTGGCGACGGTATTCGTCCAGCGCCAGCCGCACCGCGCTGCGCGCCGCCTTCAGTTGCGCCTCCAGACTGGCGCGGTTCTCCAGCAGCTCACGCACATCGATGCGCGCCAGGCGTTCGCCGGGCGCCACCCGCACGCCCTCGCGCGGCCCCATCTCCAGCACCGTGCCGGCAACCTGCGCGCGCAGCGTGATCTCCTGACTGGCGTTCAACTCGGCGAGCGTCGGAAAGCCCCGGATCAGCGCTCCGCGTCCGATCCTGGCCACGTGCAAGGCCCACGGCGCCGGTTCCGGCGGCGGCAGGGCGGCAAGCTCGTCGGCGCGTCGCTGGCGGATCTTGACCGCGGCCGCCACCAGCGCCGCGATGACCAACAGGACCAGCAGGGTCCACAGAAGCGATCGGGTTTTCTGGTTCAATGCGTTACTCCGCTGGGGGTTCGTTCGGGGGAAGGCTTTGGCCCACTATTGTAAAAGCACCGCGCGCCCGGGCTGTCCATTGGGTGACAGCGCGAACCGGAACGGCCGGAAAGACGAAAGCATAGCGGATTGACGGGATCGCTGCCCCATTGGTTTCGGGAATATACTCGTCGCCCATGACTTTTCGGTTTTTCGAGGGCGTTCCTCGCGCCCGTGGGCTAGGCGCGGAAGCGAGTCATAGCCCATTCTATGGCGAGTTTCCGCAACGACGCCCACGGGTGCGAGGGGCGGTCGCAGTGGCCGAAAATTCATGGGCGGCGAGTATACATGGATCACGGCGACAATCGGCCGGCTTCAGGCGCCCGTCTTCAGGCGCGTGAAGAATTCTTCCCACGGCATCGGCTGGGCGAACAGCCAGCCTTGGAAGCTGGTACAGCCATGCTCGACCAGAAACGCCTGCTGGGCGGTGTTCTCGACGCCTTCCGCGACGGTTTCCAGCCCGAGGTGGCGCGCCAGATCGATGATGGTTTCGACCAGCACCGCGTCATTGCGCCGCGTGGGCAGGTGGGTGATGAACGAGCGGTCGATCTTGATCCGGTCCAGCGGCAGCCGTTGCAGATAGCGCAAGGTCGAGCAGCCGGTGCCGAAGTCGTCGATCGAGAAGCGCAGGCCGAGTTCGCGGGCGGCATGCATCACCTCGGCGGTGTGCGCGTAGTCATCGACCAACAGGCGTTCGGTGATCTCCAGCTCCAGGCATCTGCCACCCAGGTGGTTGTCGTCCAGGCGCCGGCGCAGCCGGTCGAGGAAGCCGGGCTGGGTCAGGGTCGGACACGAAAGATTGATCGCCAATCCCTGAAAGCGCTCCGGGAGGCCCGGAGGGTGCTCGGCGGCAAGCCGCTGGATGACTTGCGCGATGACCCAGTCGTCCAGCGCGGTGATCAGGCCGGATTGTTCGGCGATGGGGATGAAGGCGTCGGGCGACAACAGGCCCTCGCGGGGGTGGCGCCAGCGCAGCAGCACCTCGCCCCCCAGCCAGTTGCCCCCGGCATCGACCATCGGCTGCACCTGGAGGGTCAGCTCGTTGTGGTCGAGTGCGTCGCGCAGTTCCTGTTGCACGCGCAGGCGGTCCTCGGCGGCCTGTTGCAGATCGCTGGAGAAGAAGCAGACACGTCCGCGTCCCGTTTCCTTGGCGCGGTACATCGCGATGTCGGCGCGTTGGATCAGTTGTTCGAGCGGGGTTTCCCGGTCGGGGAACAGGGTGATGCCGATGCTCAGGCTCAGACGCAGCCGGTGATCGTCGATCTCGATCGGCCGGGCGCTGGCATCGCGCAGCTTGCGCGCGATGGTTTCGGCGTATCCCGAGGCCTGGATCATGTCACCGTCGAGCTGTTCGAGCAGCACCAGGAACTCATCGCCGCCGAAGCGGCAGATCATGTCTTCCTCGCGCAGAATCGCGCGCAGGCGTCCGGCGAGCCGGCTCAGTACCTTGTCGCCGTGCGCGTGCCCCAACGAATCGTTGATGTGCTTGAAATCGTCGAGGTCGATGAAGATCAGGGCGCCGTACCGGTCGTCGCGTTGCGCGCGGGCGACCGCCTGGCGCAGGCGGGTTTCGAGCAGGTTGCGGTTCGGCAGGCCGGTCAGGGGATCGAAATGCGCGAGCTTGCGCGCGTTTTCCTCCGCCGTCCGGCGGCGCGTGATGTCCCGCGCGAGAAAGATCACGCGGGGAGCTTCCGGGTCGTCCAGCAATGCGGTTCGTCCCTCGAAATGGCGCCGGCCGACCGGCAGATCCAGGCTGTAGTCGATCTGTTGACGCTGGCCGGTGTTCACGGTTTTCGCGATGATCTTCATCAGTTTGCGCGCGGGATCGCGCGGCAGGATCTCGGGAATGCGCCGCCCGAGCAGTTCGTCACGGTCGCGCGCCAGCAGCTTGGCGTCGCCGCCGAACACCTCGAGGTACTCGCCGTCGGCGCTGAACACGAAGACCAGATCGGGCAGGGCCTGAACCAGGCTGTCGAGGCGCGCGTGGGTATCGCTCAGATGTTGCTGGGTGGCATACTCGGCGGTGACGTCCTGGAATACCATGATGACCCCGAGAACACGACCGTCGGCGGTGCGGATCGGCGCCGCGCTGTCGGCGATCTGGTACTCCGCGCCGCCGCGCGCGATCAGCGCGGTATGGTTGGCGAGGCCGACGATGACGCCTTCGTGGAGCACCCGTTCGACCGGGCTGGGCGCTGGTTCCCGGGTGGATGCGTGGACGATATCGAAGACCTCTTTCAGCGGTCGCCCGCGGGCCTCCTCGATCGGCCAGCCGGTGAGCGCCTCGGCGACCGGGTTCATGCGCGTGACATACCCTTGGGCATCGGTCGCGATCACCGCGTCGCCGATCGAATCCAGGGTCACCGACAGTTCTTCGCGCTGCTCGCGGAGCTGTTCGACGCGTGTCGCGATGGTTCTTCCCAAGCGTTGCAGATGGCGCGCCAGGTTCGCGCTTTCGCCGCTGCCGCTGATCTCCAGCGGGGGATCGTAGTCGCCCTCGCCGATGCGCCGGGCGAGGGTTTCGAGCTGGTAGAGCGGGGTGGCGATATAGCGCTTCGTCAGGTACATCAGCAGCAGGGTGCCGAGCAGCCCGAGAACGAGCAGCAGGCTTGCGTCATGCAGCGCCTGGAACAGGATCCGGCGGCGCTCGAAGCGCAGATCGTCGTGTATCCAGATCACCGCGCGATGCGGCTCGCGCAGGGTTTGCCCGCCGCGGACATAGTCGATGCCGCTGGCCGCGATGTAGCCGCCCGCCGTGGGGCGTATCCGGATGGTCCGATCCGTCGGCGCGCGCAATCCCCGCGCCTCGGGCAACGCCGTTTCGATCGGGCGGCCGTTCAGCGCGTAGCGGCTGGCTTGCAGGATACGTCCGTGTTCGTCGCTGATGGCGATCAGATCCGTGGCCGGGCGGGTGGCCAGCGAGGCGATCAACACCGCGAGGTCGCCGTTTCGGCCCTGTTCCAGCGCGCGCCGCGCTGGCAGCGACAGCAGGCCGATCTCGCTGCGCAGGGTTTCGGCCTCGCGCCTGTCCAGGGCGTTGTCGGCGCGCCGATAGGCGAGTGCCCCGATGGTTGATGCGGCCAGCAGAAACAGGCTGCTGAACAGCAGATGGAGGTGACGTCGCAGCGGGATCGAACGGATGCGGATCATGGCGTCTCGGGTAGCCAGCGGGCATCGGCCAGCGCCTCGATCGAGGGCATGCGATCGATCAGGCCCTGGCGATGCATCAATGCGAGCAAGCGGCGCGCGACGGCGGGCAGACGCGCCTTCGGCCCCTTCAGCCATCGGCGATTCCCGGCGAGATCCGGCAAGCGCATCCCGGCATAGGCGTTCAGCAGCTGTCGGGCATCCAGGCCGAGACGCGGCGCCATGCGCGCCGCGCTGCGCCCGGGCTCGGCGCGAAGCAGCGAGCGCGCCGCGAAGTAGCCGCGGAGCAGAGCGCGCACCCGCCCGGGTTGGCGCTCGATCGCCTCGCGCCGGATTGCGAGCACGTCGATGATGCGCCCCGGAATCCTGCGGCTGTCGAACAACTGGCGTCCCCCAGCCTCGATCAGCCGGGAGCGGGTCGGCTCGAAGGTGATTACCGCATCGACACGGCCGGCCTCGAAGGCCTTGGCGTGCTCGTCGACCGTCAGCGGCACCGTGGTCAGATCGCCGGGGCCGAGTCGCGCGGCGCGCAACACCGCGTCGAGCATCAGCGCGCCGACCGCCGAGAGCTCCACGCCGAGCCGCTTGCCGCGCAGCTGATCGAGGCGTTCGATGCCCGGTCGGGCGATCAGCGCATCGGCGCCGTTGGAGACATCCAGCACCGCCACCACGGCCAGATCGACCCCTTCGGAAAGCAAGGTCAGGGTTTCGTCCAGCGTCAGCGCGCCGCCTTCGAGATTGTCGAGGCGCAGATGCTGCATCACATCGCTGGCCGACGGCATCTCGATCAAACGGATCCCGGCGTCGCCATAGAGACCGGCATCGCGCGCGAGGTACAAGGGCTCATAGGCGGGCCACTGGTTGCTGCCGATGCGCAATGGCGAAGGGTCGCCACAGGCGCTGAGCAGGCATGCCGTCATCGTCAGCACCCCGGCAAGCCAACGGGTCGCAGTCGGAATCGGAACAGGATGGTGCGTCAAATCGAAGATCCTTGTCTGCTCGACGGCCAAGGCTCCCGAAGCCCGGGACGGCTCGCTGATGCGAAGACGTTTCCGTTTTTTCAAGGCTCTTCACTATAAACCATTTTTCATTGCGAAGCGGGGAGTTGCGGAAACTCGCCGTGGAACGGGCTATGACCCGCTTCCGCGCCTGGCTCGCGGGCGCGGGGAGCGGTCTCGAAAATCCGGAAATTCATGGGCGACGAATATATATCGTGCTCGAAACGCTCCGGAAGCGGAAATGTCGCATTCCCGGGAGAAAGACTTGGGCTGACAGCTCGTCAGCCTTGGGAGTAAGCGAAAGCCAGCCGAATTCTGGAGGACGTTACCGTGAAAATGGGCGAGCAGACCGAAGATCTCCGTATATTGTCACATGAATTCTCTATGCGCCTTTAAACACGGAATCATTGGTCCGCTTGCCCATCTTCTTGCCACGGTCCTCTAAGCTGACGGAGTCTCGGTGTGACGGTTCGAGTCAACCTGTCAGTGAGAGGATTTTTTTCTCCTCGAAGCGCCGACAGCGGCGAGACCGGCCAGGGTCAGCCAGAATGCGGGTGGCTCATCGACGGGGGTGTCCAGCGGGTCCAGGCTGGGGCTGATGAATGCGCCGCCGCTGGGATTCGCAAGGGCGTCGATGTGGAGGGAATTGATATGTCCAATGATATCTACCGAACCAGTATTGCATGCGGGTGCCGTCGGATCATTGTCCGGGCAATAAGCATAGTCGTAGACACGAGCACTGCCGATATCTTGCAATGCTTGACCAGCCGCGTCCTCGATAAAGAAATAGTCGGCTGATCTCTCCGGCTCACCGTCATGGTTATCGGGTGCGAAGAGATGGAGGCGGCCCTGGAAGACATGACCATCGAAGAGCGGAAAATCCGAATGTGTGGTGAGCTCGAAATCCCAGGCGGATTCGAAATAGAACCAACCATTGGTGTAAGTGATACTGCCCAGTGTAAAGGCATTGTCCGGACCAAAATTAAGGACATTACTGGTATCCGAAGAATAGGAGAAAGCGTTGACGCGTGTTCCATTGGCATAGCCGTAACTAATGGATTGGCCGCTTCCCGTGTAGGGAGTGAGGTCTGCGGTGCAGATCACTGGTCCAGTGGGGTCCACGCAGTCAGTGATGGTCTCGCCGTTGATTTGGAGCCCTCTGCCGGGAAAAGTCCCTCCATCACCGCTGTCATAGATGGTTACACCGGTGAATCGAATGCTGGTTGTGACTGGAAACGCGAAAGCTTGGGTGGACGATAATCCCAGTAATATGAAAATGGAAAATTTTTTCATTTTTTCTCCTGTAGTTGAAAGGTTAAATTTTGTAAAAATTATAGTGGTTCATGTCGAGATGGGGTGTGGTTCATATGTCAATGGATCCTGATAGACAAGCGGGAGATCAGTGCTTCCTATTTGAGATCCTGGGTTCCTGGTGGAGCTTTAAGGTACTTGCCGCATGGGTTCTCGGTTTTAGCGTTCATGACGCGGGGTGGCATTACCCCGGATCATGAAAAACCAACGACTTGGCATGCTCGCACATTTCCACCTTTGTAGGCCGGTTCAAGCGCGGCGGAAGCGGCTGCGGCGGTGCCGCGAAACCGCGCCGCTGCCCGATCCGCGGTACTTGATCGGGCCTACGCCTAGCCCGCATTTCTCACCAGCGTTCGTAGCGAGACGGATCCAGGGTGCGTCATGGGTGGCTTTTTCGACCGAGGAGCGCGCGGGCATAGCCGACACGATGTCAAGCACTCCGACCGAGCGAAAGCCAGCCAGGGCGTGCCATTGGGTCGTCGCAGTAGAAGGATGGTGAGAAATGCGGGCTAGACACCTAGTCAATATCATTGAGTGGTTACGGTATTTTCACATTGAGCCCTTGTGGCGCCAGGGACGCAGAAATCCACGGGCGACCAGTATTCAAGCCCCCATGAGAATCTTAGGAACAAAATAATTCTATCAAATTGGTCGGAGCTTGAGTAGCGCTGCGGCCGAGGCGCGGCGGCGGAAGTATTCCTTGGTTCTGTCTGCGCTCTGCCTGATAGTTGATCCAGGTTATTGTTCGCGGCCTCCGATTGGCTCAGACTGACAAAGACTGACCTATTATGAAGATGACTAGAGAAGAAGAGGAGATCCGGCTCAGCCGTCGTCGCTTGCTGCGCGGTGACCTAAGCGGTGCGCGCGCGCCGCGGCGTCCGCCGTGGGCGTTGGGCGAGGCGCGTTTCGTGGCTGCCTGCACGCGCTGCGATGACTGCGTGCGTGCCTGCCCGGAGGCGATTCTGCGGCGCGGCTCGGGCGGTTTTCCCGAGGTCGATTTCGCGCGCGCCGGCTGTACCTTTTGCGGGGAATGCGTCCGTGTCTGCCGGCCAGGCGCCTTGTCGGGCCAGGAACCGGATGAAGCCTGGCCATGGCGGGCGCGGGTTTCGGGTGACTGCCTGTCACAGCGCGGGGTGGTGTGTCGCGCCTGCGGCGATGGCTGCGAGGCGCGCGCGATCCGCTTTCGGCTCCAGACCGGCGGGCGCGCGCGGATCGAACTCGACACCACCTTATGTAACGGCTGCGGCGCCTGTTTGTCCGTCTGCCCAACCGGGGCGATCGTGCTCGAATCGCCCCCCGGAGACTGAAACATGGCTCGATTCAATGTCTGCGGCGTGCTCGTGCACGCCCGTCCCGAGAAAACCGATGCGGTGGCCGAGGCGCTGCGCGAACTGCCCGGTACCGAGGTTCACGCCACCACCGAGGAAGGTCGCCTGGTGGTCACCGTGGAAGACACCCCGGAACAGCTCGCGATCGATACCGTGAGCGCGCTCGCGGATGTGGCCGGGGTACTCTCGACCTCGCTGGTCTACCACGAATTCACTGACGAGGACGACGCCGAGGCGCCGCTCCCGGTCACGGAACACTAAGCGGAGGACACCCCGATGGCCGCGAAAAACCCGATCACCCGCCGTAAGTTTCTGCTCGACACCGCGCGCACCGCGAGCGCGGTCGGTATCGCCGCGCTCGGTCTGGGCGGCTATGCGCGCATCGCCAACGGCGTGCCGGCGCCCGCAATCCGCCCACCCGGCGCCCTCGATGAAGAACGCTTCAACGCCGCCTGCATCCGTTGCGGCCTGTGCGTGCGCGACTGCCCCTACCCGACCCTGAGCCTCGCCGAGCTGGGCGACAAGGTCACCGTCGGCACGCCGTTCTTCACCGCGCGCGAGGCGCCGTGCGAGATGTGCGACGATATTCCCTGCGTCAAGGCCTGCCCGACCGGCGCGCTCGACCACGCGCTGACCGACATCAACGACGCCCGCATGGGTCTGGCGCTGATCTCCGATCACGAAGCCTGCATCGCCTACCAGGGCCTGCGCTGCGAGGTCTGCTTCAACGTCTGTCCGGTGCGCGGCAAGGCGATCACGCTCGAGCTGCATCACAACAAACGCAGCGGCAAGCATGCGCTGTTCATCCCCGTGGTGCATTCCGAGCACTGCACCGGCTGCGGCAAGTGCGAGAAAGCCTGCATCCTCACCGAAGCCGCCATCAAGGTGCTGCCGTTCAATCTCGTCAAAGGCAAGATGCAAGAGACCTACCGGCTCGGCTGGAAAGAGAAGAGCAAGCGCGGCGAGGCCCTGGTCACTCCCGACATCCAGCACCGCTTCAACCTGCCCGAGGGCAAGGAATACGACTACTACGGCAAGGGCCTGATCGACAAGGCCGAGAACGACAAGGGCGGTAACGATACCCCGTTCAGCGCCAACCCGCTCGACACCCTCAACCGCAAGGGAGGTCTGTGATGGCCAAGGCTGGCACCAACGTGACCCATCCCGGCGCGGAGGCCATCGAGGTCAAGGGGCGGATCGGCGCGCACAAATGGCTGATCCTGCGGCGCATCAGCCAGTTTGGCATCCTCTTCCTGTTTCTGCTCGGCCCCTGGTTCGACATCTGGTTCGTCAAGGGCAACCTCGCCTCCAGCCTCACGCTGGACGTCTTGCCGCTGACCGATCCCTACGTCCTCTTGCAGACCCTGGTCGCAGGCATGCTGCCACTCT
>JALVEB010000045.1 GCA_027008705.1 Sedimenticola sp.
GACCGCCATGAGTCGCCCCGCCTCGTCGCGCCAGATCAGGCCGATGTCGCCGTTAAAGAGGCCGCTGGCCGGGTGGTTCTCGCGCACCATGATCGGCAGGCCATGGAAATAGCGCGCGCCGGGGGGCGCGCCGAGGCGCCGGCGCAGCCAGGTTTCCATCTGTTGGTTCAGTGCCTCGACGCCGTCCGGGCCGACGCGGGTCGCGGCCAGCAGGCGGAAGTCATTCAGGCGCTCGAAGGCGGTTTCGGGGTCGGTGGCCTCGGCTACCGGCAGGTAATGACGCGCCGCGATCCGCGCGAGCCAGGCCGACAGCGGCTCGCGTGGATGATGAATCGGAGCCTGATCGGCCGACACGCGCCGCCAGCCGGCCTCGGCGTCGCCACGCAGTATCTCGCCGGCGAGCTCGCCGATGGCGCCGCCGAAGCGGTGGCTTTGGGTCAGGGTGGTGACGAAGTCCGGGGTCGCCGGATCGATCGCGTCTTCGGCGCAATCCAACAGGGCGGCAAGACGTCGCCGGTTGGTTTTGCTCGCTGCCGGATGGACCGGCGGGCGGGGCGCGACCAGTTCGGCGAGCACGCTTCCGACCGCGACCGATGGCAATTGATCGGCGTCGCCGAGCAGGATCATCTGTGCTTTCTCGGGCAGTGCGCGCAACAGCCGGGTCATCAGCGGGAGGTCGATCATCGAGGCTTCGTCGACCAGCAGGACATCGAGGCGCAGCGGGTTGCGGCGATCATGACGGAACTCGTTGCCGCCGGGGAGTACGCCGAGCAGGCGGTGCAGGGTGGTGGCGTCGCCGGGGAGGGTGGCGGCGATTTCGGCCGGGATGCGCGCTTCGCGCAACAGCCCGGCGCGCGCCGCGCCGAGCGATTCGCTCAGACGTTGCGCGGCCTTGCCGGTGGGCGCGGCAAGGCGGATCCGCAGCTTGCCGTCGGCGTGCAGTTGCAAGGCCGAGAGCAGTTGGGTCGCGGTATAGGTCTTGCCGGTGCCGGGCCCGCCGGTGACGATGCTGAAGCGGCGCCCGAGGGCGTTGGCCACCGCCAGGCTCTGGCGGATGTGGTTGCCGCCGTCGGTGAGCAGTGGCGCCAGCAGGCGGCGCGTGGCATGGTTGTCCGGTGGTTGCGGCGCGTCGATGCGCACGCGCAGCGCGGCGGCGAGTTCCCGTTCGAATTCCCAATAGCGACGCAGGTACAGGCGTTGGCGATCGAATACCACGGGCTCGCCCTGTTCGGGGCGCAGCGGCAGCGCCGCGAGATGGGCGAGCCAGGTCTCGACGGATGGGAAACGGTAGCCGGGGTGGCCGCTGTCCTCGTTGCGCCAGTGGGTTTGCCCGGCCCAGGCGGCGGGCGACAGGCAGGCGTGGCCATTGCGCAGCGCCTCGCTGGTGGCGATCAGGCTGTGGAACAGCAGATCGTCGTCGTCGCGCCCGAGCCGGCTGGTGAGCTGTTTTGCCAGCGCGAGGTCGATCGCTTCGAGGGCGCGCGGGTCGAGACGGGCATTCATCGCGTGGTTTCCGTGGCCGAAGGGGCGATCGGCGCGCCTCCGGCGAAGAGGGCGTCGAGTTCTTCCAGCAGTTCGGCTTCCAGACTCACGGAGAGCACTCCGTCCGGTCCGTCGGGGTGCATCCCCCGCAGGTAGAGGTAGCGCACGCCGCCGAAGTGGCGCGTCGGGTCGTAATCCGGCAGGCGCGCGCGCAGATGACGGTGCAGGGCGAGCGCGTAGAGCAGGTATTGCAGGTCATAGTAGTTGTCGCGCACGTTGTTCCACAAGGCTTCGTGATGGTAGTCGGCCAGGCGCTCGCCGAGGTGGGTGGATTTGTAGTCGGCCAGGTAATAGCGCCCGCGCCAGCGGTAGACCAGGTCGATATAGCCTTGCAGCATGCCTTCGAGCCGTTGTGGGCCGGGCAGGCGCGCGCTTTCGCCGCGATGAGCACCCAGCAGGGCGGCGAGCGCCTCCCGCCGGACGGCGTCCATTGGAAAATAGAAGCCGGTTTCGCGCAGGGTGTCGGTAGGCGTCAGGTCGGCGAGTCGCAGGCCGTCGCCCAGCGGCGCGCGCAGGCATTCGTCGAGCCACTGGGCGAGGTCGTTCTCGTTATACCCGTTGGGCAGCGCGCCGAAACGGTAGAGCGGGCCGCGCAGCCGCATCGGCCAGTCCGGACGGGTGAAATCCAGGGTTTCGAGGATATTGTGCAGCAGGTTGCCGGTATCGATGCCGCGTGGCATCGCGAAGCGCAGCGCGTCGGCTTGGGGCGCCGGCGCGCCGTTGTCGTCCTCGTCGCGGTCGGCCGGGGTCACGCCGCCGTGACGCAGATCGCGAGTCAGCGCCGAGAACGAGCTCAGCCACCAGTCATGGCGGATGCGACCGCGAAAGCGCGCCGCCTCGACCGGCGCGGGCGGCTCGCTGGCGCATGGCGCGGGCGCGATCGGCGCGCGCGGGGCGATCTCGTTGAAGCGGGTGGTCCGGCCATCATCCAGCGCCTCGAGCGCAGCGCGCAGCGCATTGCCGCCGGGGTCGCCGTCTTCGAGTCCGAGAATCCGCCCGAGCGGCGAGCGCGCGTGTTCGCGAAACGGGGCGGCGCACAGGTAGCAGCGGTGGCTCGCGCGGGTCACCGCGACGTACAGCAGACGCGCCGATTCGGCCTCGGCCTCTTCGCGGGCGAGCGCGCGGGTTTCGTCGTCCGGAGCCAGGCGGTGGCAGGGACGGCGGCTTTGCGGATCGTGGCAGCTCAGGCTGAAGCGCCGTCGCGAGCCGAGCTTCAACGGATCGCGGTAACGCGTCGGGAAGGGGACGAAGACCACCGGGTATTCCAACCCCTTGGCGCCGTGTTGGGTGATGACGCGGATCAGCCTGGCATCGCTTTCGAGACGCAGTTCGGCTTCGGCCGGCGCGCTGTCGGCATGCACCTGGTCGTGGAACCAGCCGAGCAGTTGTTCCGGCTGGGGATGGCGTTGGCTGGCCTGTTGCAGCAGCTCGAAGAGGTGGATGGCGTTGGTCAGCGCGCGTTCATGACGGTGCGGCGGCGGTCGACCGTTTTGGTGCAGCAGATCCATCGCCATGGCGATGAAGCCACGGCGGTGCCAGGCTTCGTGCAACGCGATGAGACGGTTCTGACAGGCCTCGAAACGGGCATCATCGTTGCGCAGGGCATGCAGTTCGTGGCTGTCGAGGCCGAAGAAAGGGGTCGCCAGCGCGGCGGTGAACAGGCGCGGCTCGTCGTGGTGCAGGATGCCGTTCAGCGCGCGCAACAGATCCCGGGCTTCTTCGCTGGCGAATACCTGGTCGCGGATGCTCAGGTAGACCGAGGCGTGGCCGGCGTCGCGCAGCGCTTGTCGGATCTGTTCGGCCTCGCCGCTGTCGCGCACCAGCAGCGCGATGTCGGCGGCGCGCAAGGGCTTGCCATCGATGCGCGCCTCGCGCAGCAGGCGGTCGACCTCGCCGGCGCACCAAGCGGCGATTCGAGCGCGGTGATCCTGATTCACGCCACCCGCCTGTTCCTCATCGGGCAGCCAGGCAAGGCACAGGGCGGCCGGGTTGGCGGGGTCTTCGAGGCGCTCGGCATCGGCACGGGGCGAGGGCTTCACCGGCCGGTAGCGGATGCCGGGTCCGAGGCGATCGTCCTCGCCCGCCCCGGCGAAGAGACGGTTGCCGGCCTCGACCATCGCCGTGCTGGAGCGCCAGTTGGTGTCCATGAACCATTGCGTGTCGGCGTTCTCGCGCGCCTCGAGGTAGGCGAAGATGTCGCCGCCGCGAAAGGCGTAGATCGCCTGTTTCGGGTCGCCGATCATGTAAAGCGCGGTATCGCCGCCGTGATGATAGAGCGCGCGCAGGATGGCGTATTGCTGTGGATCGGTATCCTGGAATTCATCGACCAGCGCGACCGGGTATTGTTTGCGCAGGTGGTGGACGAGTCGGTCGCCGCGCGCGTCGCGCAGACAGTCGGCAAGGCGCTCGACGAGATCGTCGAAGCCCATCAGGCGCTGACGTTGCTTGGCTGCATCGAACTGGTGACGGATCCATTCCAACTGGGGTAGGACGATCCGGCTCAGACGCGCCTCGGTGAGCTGTTTCTCGACGGGACCGCCGGCCTTCATGCGCTGATGGAGCCGGCGCAGCGGCTCGAACAGTGCGTGGATCCCGGCTTGGCGTCGGGTGCGGTTGCCGTTGAAGAAGGCGCTGGCATCCTTCGGAATCGGTTCCAGTCGTTCGTCCTCGAGCCAGGCGAGCAGCGCGGCCCATTCTCGCCGGCGCTGCTCGCGTTGCTTGTGGTTCTCGACGAGGGCGGCGAGGATCCCGGCCTGGTGCTGCTCCAGGTTTTGCTTCAAGGCTCGTTTCTCGCGCAGCAGGTTCGCCCGCAGGGCGTCCGGGTCGGTTCCGATCAGCGGCGCGTGGTGCTGGATCAGGACGCCGAATTC
The DNA here is from genome assembly GCA_027008705.1 of Sedimenticola sp. Lineage (GTDB taxonomy): Bacteria > Pseudomonadota > Gammaproteobacteria > Chromatiales > Chromatiaceae > JALSSX01. Next base: position 4,413 of record JALVEB010000045.1, read on the forward strand.
GGCATGAAAGTCTTCCGGCGTGGGCCAGCGCGCGCTCAGCTCGCGGTAGGCGTCCGCGTCTTGTCGGGCGAGGCGTCGGTAGGCGTCGCGCGTGGCTTCCAGGGCGAGCTCGCCGGTGTCGCTTTCCATTTCCACATTGAAGGCGATGCCGCTGTCGAAGGCGCGTTGCGTCAGCGCCTGCCTGCAGAAGCCGTGGATGGTATGGATCGGGGCTTCGTCGAGTAGCAGCAAGGCGTTGCGCAGGCGTGTGCGTGCGGCCTCTTGCGGCTCGTTGTCGCCATCGTCGGGCAGCTTCGCGGCGAGCGCGCGGTAGAAGGGTTCGCTTGCGACCAGCTCGTCCCAGTGGTTCAGCGCCCGGCGCAGCTCGTCGCCGATGCGCTTGCGCAATTCCCCGGTGGCGGCGCGGGTGAAGGTCATTACCAGGATGGCGTCGACGCCGAGCCGGCGTTGCAGCAGCAGGCGCAGGTAGAGGCGTGTGATGTTGTAGGTTTTGCCGGTGCCGGCGCTGGCTTCGATCAGGTGGACGCCGCGCAGCGGAAGGCTTTCGGGATGCAGGAGATCGACGCTCATGGGGTGGATTCCTCGAGCGCTTCGAATAGCGGTCGGTAGAGCTGCTGATTGGCTTGCCGGGGCAATCGCTCCAGGGTCGGTGGCTCGGGCCAGAACCAGCGCAGGTAGGGATCGTCGCCCAGGCCGGCGTGGTGGCGGTCGCCGAGCCACAGGCGCTGCAGGCGCGCCTCGTCGAGTTGGCCGGCGAGGAACCCGCGCGCGAGGTCGGCATTCAGCAGCAGCGGTTCACGCATCGCCGCGCGTGTCAGCGCCAACAGCTCGCCGAGTCGTTGACTGGCCTCGTCGGACGTCAGCGGCGGCAGCTCCAGGCAATGCATCGGCTGTTTCTTGTGACGATAGAGGCCGCGCGTGGTCGCTGCTCGGCCAAGGGCTTGGGCGATCAGGTGGTGCAGCCACAGCGTCAGCAGATCCCGGCCCTTGGGTTCGGCGAGTCGGTGGAACAGCAAGTCGCCGTTTTCGTCCCGCGGCAGGGTGGCATGCAAGGCGATGCCATCGAGATGCAGCGAGACCATATCGAGTGCAAGGGAAGGCGCGCCGAGCTCGATGAGCCGCGCGGCGAAGGCATCGGCCTGCTCGATCCAGCTATCCAGCTCTTCCTCTGTCTTCGGGGTGTCCGGGAGTCGGCCGCTTCGCAGCCAGGCTTCGCGCAGCGCTTGCGGCGCTGGTTCGGCGCCCAGGCGTTGTTCGATCCATTGCTGTTGCAACTGATAGCGCAGCAAGTGGTCGCTGGCGAAGGGTTCGCTGTCCTCCGGCCCTCGTTCCGCCTGGGTGTCGAGCCAGAGGCCGAGGCGCTCGCGTGAAAAGGCCCGCGGCGGATGGGCCAGGGTGTCGATCAGCCAGTCGACGGTCAGGCCGTCCTCGGGGGGCTCCCAGTCATCCAGTGGCCGGCGGCGTTGAAGGGTCGTGGTGGGCCGCGCAAGGCGCGCCCAGCCTCGGTCGTAGCTGCGCAGATCACCTTGTTCCGGCGCGAAGGAGGTCGGGCTGAAGGCTTGCAGCGGCAGCCGCCGGATGGCGCGGGAAGACCCGCGGAACGACCAGCCGTGAGCGGCTTCGAGGTAATCCATCAGTTCTTGCAGGATCAGCGAGGGCTGACGTTCCTGGTTGGTTTTGATGTCATTGCCCTGATAGCTCAGGTAGAGGCGCTCGCGCGCCGAGATCAATACCTCCAGGAACAGATAGCGGTCGTCGCCGCGGCGCGAGCGGTCGCCCCGGCGAGGCGATTCGGCGATCAGGTCGAAGCTTAGCGGCGGGCGTTGGCGCGGGTATTCGCCATCGTTGAGGCCGAGCACCGCGATGATGCGGAACGGGATGCTGCGCATCGGGATCATCGAGCAGAAGGTGATCTGCCCGGTAAGGAATTGATGGCCCGGCTCCGCTACCGCGAAGCGGCTGTTCAGGTAGTCGCGCACGACCGCCAGCGGGATCGGCGCGCGGTAGTCGGCGAGCTGGGTGTATTCCCCGAAATCGTCGATCACCTGGGCCAGGATGCGTTGTCCGTTCTGGTCTTCCGGGAGCTCGCTGAACAGCTCGTCGCGCAGCTGCTTCAGGTAGCGTCGCCAGGCGTCCGCGGGGCGTGGCTTGCGGAGTGCTTGCGCGTGCGCGCGCAGGGTGTCCAGGCTCTGGATCAGGCGTCCGAGCACGATGGCGTCATCGCCTTCGACATCGGGCAGCAGCAGTTGATCCTGGTAGAGCGCTTCGCGGTCCCCGTGGGCGAAGCCGAGCAGCAGGCGTTCGAGTCCCTGTTGCCAGGTGAAGCGCGCGTTGTCGCTGTCCAGGCGCAGGGTGTCGGCCTTGTGCGCGCCGTCCAGGCCCCAGTGGACAGCGGCGCGGCGCAGCCAGCGGGCAATGCGCTCCAGATCGGCCGGGCTCAGGCCGAAGCGTGCCTGAACCGCCGGCAGGCGCAGCCAGGCGAGCACCTCGCTGACGCGGAAGCGGCTGTCGGGCAGCTCCAGCAGCGCGGCGAAGGCGGCCACCAGCGGCTCGGCGTCCTTCAACACGCGGTCGGCGATCGAACACGGCAGGCGTGGGGGATCGGCGTCGACCTCGCGCCGGTCGCGTGTGAACACCGCCTCGATATAGGGCGCGTACCGCTCGATATTGGGGCACATCACGAGGATGTCACGGGGACGCAGCGTCGGGTCTTCGTCGAAGCGGTGCAGCAGCCAGTCGTGCAGGCCCTGCACCTCGCGCAATGCGTTGTGCGCCGAGACGAGGGTCAGGCTGTCGTCTTGGCATGGTTCGGGGTGCTCGCGCGCGTCGCGCAGCTCGAGGATATCGTTTTGCAGCCGGTGCAGCAGGCTGGTGCCGCGAGCGGGGTCGTCGAGCTCGGCGGGGGCTTCGAACAGCGGGATCTCGGTATTGGCGCGTTCCTGCAACAGACTCAGGAACTCACGTCCCTGGGCGCCGAGCGAGGCGAGCAGCGGATGGCCGGTTTCGTTCGCCCAGATGTCGTCGTCGGCCCAGCGAGCGAACTGGCGCGCGAGCTGTTTCTCGGAACGCAGATCCCCCCAGTATTCGACGCAGGGGTTGAGGTGGAACAGATGGATCTGGGTGCGCTCGCCGAGCCGGCCGAGAAAATCCAGCCACAAGGGCGGCAGGGCATTGAGACCGAACAGGGTCACGCGTGGCGGGGCGGGTGCATCCGGCAGGCGCGCCAACGCGCGTTTGTAGAGCCGCAGCGGGTGGTCGGGATCCCCGGCGAGTAGTTGACGCCACAGCCACGCCTGCCAGGCGGGCGGCGAGCCGTCGTCGGCGCCGGCGTCGTCTGCTTGCTCCCACTCGCTGATCCAGTCCGGGCGGTAGATCAGATATTGTTCGAACAGATCGGCGAGCTGACTCGCCAACTGAAAACGGCGCGCCAGATCGTCGCGACCGTTTCCGCGCCAATAATCGTTGAGGCGCGCGCACAGTGGATGCCGCAAGGTGTTTTCAGCGCCCAGCAGGGCATCGAGCCGCCATGCCATGACCTCGCGGCTGTAACGCGATGCGGCCGGGCGCGGATCGTCGTTGGCGAGGGCATTGATCTGACGCCAGAAATACTCACTCGGGAGCAGGAACTCCAGGTTCATGCAGACCCCGGAGCGTTCCGCCAGACGCATGCTCAGCCAATGGCGCATGCCCTGGTTCTGCACCACCACGCGCTCGGCGGCGAGTGGATCCCCGCCGCTGACGCGCAGGACATGGTCGAACAGCAAGGCAAGATTTTCGATGCGGTTCGCGGGATAGATGTGGATCAAGCGGACAGTCCCGTGGGAGGCGGGCGGTTCCGTCTGCGCGATGCGGGCGGGCATCCTGCGCCCGCCCGGCTGGCTCAACGGGTGCGTCGCTTGCGCGGGATCATGACCTCGATGACGTTACCGTTGCGGTTGATCTTCATGTTCGCGGTATCGGCATCGGGCGGCAGGCCGAACGATTGCGAGAACGAGCCCATCGAAATGAAGCCGCCACCAGGCAGGGTCTTGCGCGTTTCTTCACGGGTCTGGATCAGCAGACGCCCCTTCTCGGCACGGATCGAAAGATTCTTCGCCGCCTGACCGGAGGTGTAAATGCGTACCCCGTAGGCATTCGGCAGCATCACCTGTTGAACGCTGAAGCTGCTCGAGTAAGCGCCGCCGCTTCGATACTGATGCATGCCATTCGGGGTTTGTTGATAGGCCCAGTTCCACGCCAGCGCGCCTTGCGACAGGGCGAACAGGAGGGAAGCCATGGGAAGCAGATAGCGTGTTTTCATGTCGATCCTCGTTTTGGTTGTCGGATTGGTATGGTTTTATGACAACGAATCATAACCCAGATTCATTCCTCATTGCGCGGCGATGCGCGCGCGCCAGGCTTGCGCGCGGGCGCGCAGCTCGCTTTCGTCCAGGGTGGTCAGGCGGCCATCGTGGAGCACCCGGCGTCCCGCCACCCAGACATTGCTGACTTGCTCCCGTCCGGCGCTGTAGACCAGTTGGGACACGGGGTCATAGACGGGTTGGGTGTTGATGGCGTTCAGGTCGACGGCGACGATATCCGCTGATTTGCCCGCTTCCAGCGAGCCGATATGGGCCTCCAGGCCGAGCGCGCGCGCGCCGTTCAGCGTGGCCATGCGCAGCACCTCGGGCGCCGGCAACGCGGTTGCGCTGGCGGCCACGCCCTTGGCCAGCAGCGCGGCGCTGCGCATCTCGCCGATCATGTCGAGATCATTGTTGCTGGCCGCGCCATCGGTGCCCAGCGCGAGTTCGACCCCGGCCTCGGCGAGTCGCGCCACCGGGCAGAAGCCCGAGGCCAGTTTCAGGTTGGATTCAGGGCAATGGACCACCCGCGCGCCGCGCTCGGCGATCAGCGCGATCTCGTCGTCTTCGAGCTGGGTCATGTGGACCGCCACCAGGCGCGGACCGATCAGGCCGAGGCCGTCGAGCCGCGCGATCGGGCGCTGGCCGTGACTGGCGAGTCCCTGACGGATCTCGTCGCGGGTCTCGTGCAGATGGATATGCACCGGGATGTCCAGTTCATCGGCGAGCAGGCGCAGCCGTTGCAGCGGCGCGTCCGATACCGAGTAGGGCGCGTGCGGCGCGAAAGCGGTATGGATCAGCGGGTCGCCGCGCCAGGCGTCGTGGACCTTCAGCCCCTTGTCGAAGTAATCGTCGATGTGCTCGGCCCAGGCGGTCGCGAAATCGATCACGATCAGCCCGACCACCGCGCGCAGCCCGGCCTTGGAGCAGACTCGCGCGGTGACGTCGGGAAAGAAGTACATATCGTTGAAGCAGGTGGTGCCCCCGCGCAGCATCTCGGCGGCGGCCAGCGCGGTGCCGTCGGCGATGAAGGCCTCGCTGATCCAGCGGCCCTCGGCCGGCCAGATGTGCTCGTGCAGCCAAGTCATCAGCGGCAGATCGTCGGCCAGTCCGCGAAACAGGCTCATCGCGGCGTGGGTATGGGCATTGACGAGCCCGGGAATCAGCAGCTGACCTGGCAATTCGACGGATTCGACACCGGGGTGGCGGGCGCGTGCCTCCGCCGCGGGCAGCAGCTCGAGGATGCGGCCATGGCGCACCACGATCGTGTGATCGCGAAGTACATCGCCGGGCGCGACCGGCGCGATCCAGCTGGCCTGTATCAGTGTGTCGGCGGCGGTTTCGTTCATATCGGACCTACTCCAGGCGGTGTCGCGGTGGGGGGGTTCTCCAATAGAGCAGTAAGGCCAGGCCGAACGCCATGCCGCCGAGGTGGGCGAAATGCGCGACCCCGGCCTCGCTGCCGGTGATCCCGGCCCATAGCTCGAACAAACCGAAAAACAGCACCAGCCACTTGGCCTTCAGCACCACTGGGGGGAACAACAGCAGCATGCGCGCGTTGGGATAGGTCATGCCGAAGGCCAGCAGAATGCCATAGACGCCGCCCGAGGCGCCGATCGTCGGATAGACCTCGCCACTCAACGCGGCCACGCCCAGTTGGGTGAGGCCGGCGCCGAGCACGCAGACGAAATAAAACAGCGCGAAGCGGCGTGACCCCCAGGCGTTCTCCATCGGCGTGCCGAACAGCCATAAGCCGTACATATTGAACAACAGGTGCATCGGGCTGCCATGCAGAAAGGCATAGCTCACCAACTGCCAGGGTTCGAACCGCGACGGCGCCAGCGCATGGCCGATGACATGGGGCTGCATCGGCCACAACGCGAGGACATCGAAAATCCCCTCGCCGAGCAGGCGTTCCGACAGATAGATCAGGATGTTGCTGACGAGCAACGCGCCGACCACCGGCGGCAGGCGGTCGGCTCGCCCGAGACGGGTCGGGGCGCCCATGCGCCGGGGCGGAGTCGTGGTCACGCGATCGATCCAGCGCCTGGGAGCCAGTCCGGCTTATACTCGTCACCTATGAGTTTTCGGCCACTGCGACCGCCCCTCGCACCTGGGGGCGTTGCTGCGGAAACTCGCCATAAATTCATGGGCGACGAGTATACACGCAATGGGCGGTGTTGCGGATGGTCTGGCAGGGCGATCGCGCTTAACCCGGATTTCTCACCATCCTTCTGCTGCGACGACCCAATGGCACGCCCTGGCTGGCTTTCGCTCGGTCGGGGTGCTCGACATAGGGCCGGCTGTGCCTGCGCGCTCCTCGGTCGCGAAAGCCACCCAGGACGCACCCTTGATCCGTCTCGCTACGAACGCTGGTGAGAAATCCGGGATAAACGCCATTGACTTGGCAAGGCGTAGTCCCGATCAAGCGCAGCGGATCGGGCGACAGCGCTACGCCTTTGAAACCACGAAATGTCGAGCGAAACGAAGCGCGATTGCCCTGGGCGAATCAGCATCGCCACTGGAAGCAGTGTAAGGCCGGCGGCCTGCCTTCCGCCGTGGCGAGTGCGCCGATTGCCACGGCGCCGATCTCCAGACTGATGCGCGCCAGCCGTGGCTGGGGTGAATGCGTGCGCTTGAACAGGCCGTCGCCATGCGCTTTGATCGTGGCCTCCAGCAGCGTCCAGGCATGCAGAAAATGGCGCAGTCGGTGCTCGCCGCCGAGGGCCTGTAACGCCTTTTGGGTATCGGCATCGAGCACGCGCCGCGCCAGTGCATCGATGCGCGCGCGCGGCCGGACGATCTCCAGATCGACGCCCAGCGGCTCCTCGACGGCGATCGCGAGCAGGCCGAAATCGCCGCTGTGCGCGAGATTGAAGGCCGGAGCGGGGCGCGAGAGCATCGGTTTTCCGTTGGCATTGTAATGGAAGCGCAGTGCGGCAGGCTCGGCCTGGGTGTAGTGGGCGAGGATCGCGCGCAGCGCGACGCGTCCGCAGGCAAAGCGCTGTCGCGCCATCGGGTGCAGCCGCGCGGCGCGCTGCCGCTCGTCGTGATCCAGGCTGTGGGTGTCGACCGCCTGATCCAGCGGGATGAACCATAGATGTGCCGCGCCGCGCGTCGGTGGGCGGCGGGGATGGGATCGCGGCCAGCGGCTGAAGTGCGGCAGGCGTTTCCGTGTGGCGGGGTTTGCGCGCATAATCCCCCGATTATGCCGGATTCGATCCCGTTATGAACCCTTGTGTGAAGATTCGACATCGATCCTGCGCGGAGACGGATGTCGCCGCGCTCGACGCCAGCGGCGTGCCGCCGTTGCTCGCGCGGCTGTATGCCGCGCGCGGCGTGCGTGCCGACGAGACCGAGCTGTCGTTGCGCGCGCTCGCGCCGCCGGAGGCGATGCGGGGCGTGCCCGAGGCCGCCGCGCTGCTGGCCGATGCGTTGGAACGCCAGGCGTCGATCCTGATCGTCGGTGACTTCGACGCCGACGGCGCCACCAGCAGCGCGCTGGCGCGGCGCGCGCTGCGGGATTTCGGCGCCGAACGGGTGTCGTCGTTGATTCCGGATCGCTTTACGATGGGCTACGGCCTGACGCCGGCGCTGGTCGAGCACGCCACACGGTTCGATCCCGCACTGTTGGTGACGGTCGACAACGGCATCGGCAGTATCGATGGCGTGCGGCAGGCGCGGCGCAACGGCTGGCAGGTGATCGTCACCGATCACCACCTGCCCGGCGAGGAGCTGCCGGAGGCCGATGTGATCGTCGATCCCAATCAGCCCGGATGTGATTTCCCGAACAAGGCGCTGGCCGGTGTCGGCGTGATCTTCTATGTGATGATGCGGCTGCGACATGAGCTGCGCGCGCGCGGCTGGTTCGAGCGGCGAGGCCGGCCCGAGCCCAATCTCGCGGCCTTGCTCGATCTCGTCGCGCTCGGCACCGTTGCCGATGTGGTGCCGCTGAATCACCAGAACCGGATCCTCGTCGACCAGGGTTTGCGGCGCATCCGCGCCGGCCGTTGCCGGCCCGGCATCGCGGCCTTGTTCGAGGTCGCCGGGCGTGACCCGTCGCGTGCGGTGGCCTCCGATCTGGGCTTTGCGATCGGACCACGCATCAATGCCGCCGGGCGCCTCGAGGATATGTCCATCGGCGTGGCCTGCCTGCTGGCGGATGATTCCAGTGAGGCGTTGCGCCATGCCCGGCGCCTTGACGAGCTGAATCGCCGCCGACGTGAGGTCGAGGGAGGGATGGTCGAGGAGGCGCGCCGCATCCTCGATGGGCTGAAACCCTCCGGCGCGCGCGCTTTCGGCATTACGCTGTACGAGCCGCACTGGCATCAGGGCGTCGTCGGGCTGGTGGCCTCTCGCGTGAAGAGCCGGGCGCATGCGCCGGTGATCGCCTTTGCGCGCGATGGGGAAGGCCGATTGAAGGGTTCCGGGCGCTCGATTCCCGGGGTTCACCTGCGCGATGCGCTGGATCGCGTCGACCGGATGTCGCCCGGCTTGATCGAGCGCTTCGGGGGTCACGCGATGGCCGCCGGCCTGACCCTGAAGGAGGAAGGCTATGCCGAGTTCGCGCGCCGTTTCGACGCGGTCGTGCGCGATCTGCTCGGCGGCGAGCCGCTTGGCGAGGTGCTGGAGGTCGACGGTGAGCTGCCGGCCGGAGTGCTGGATCTGGAGACCGCCGAGGCGGTCCGTTTCGCCGGCCCCTGGGGGCAGGGTTTTCCCGAGCCGTTGTTCGAGGGGCGGTTCGAGATCGTCACCCAGCGCATCGTCGGCGAGCGCCATCTGAAGTTGTTGCTGCGCCCGCTGGATGCGCCGGACGATGCCTTCATCGACGCCATCGCCTTCCAGCATTCCGAGCTGTTGCGCGGAGAGCAGGCGCGCTTGTATTACCGTCTCGATGTCAATCAGTATCGCGGCCGGCGCGGCGTGCAGTTGATCGTCGAGCGCGTCGATTGCGAGTGATTTCACGGGCGGCGGGCAGGATTTTCCGTTTCCGGCAGCATCGCCGGTATCCATAATAAGGCCGGTTCATCGCCGTCATTGAGCTGGCGCTTGGCGATTACCAGGCCGCCGCCGCTGGGCCAGCGGTAGACGGTTTCGTCGCTTTGCGGAGGACCGAGTTGGCGATGCAGCTGCTTGAGTATCTGCTCGTGGTAATGAGCGAGGTATGTGATCTTGACTGCGGCGAGGCGATCGCCACGGAAGAACAGGGTGGCGTAGTTTGCCGGGATGTCGTTGTAGAGCCCGATCGGCGCCGCGCACAAGCTGTCGCCGAAGGCGCTGCGGCGTGGCTGACAGCGCCAGTGGATGTCAGCGTAGAGCTTCTTCAGCGCGTTGCGCGTCAGCGCAGGCGACAAGGCCTTGGGATTGATGCGCAACTCATCCTTGCCGAGCAGCCACAGCAATACCGCGTCGGAGCGGCGCTGGCCGTCTTTGGTGAACACCAGCCAGAAGATCGGGGCGATCACGATCACGAGCAGCAGCAGGCGTTTGTAGAGGGGGTTCCGCATCGGGGCTCCGCTTCAGCAAAGAAAATGGGCCAGATGGCGACGCGCCGGATCGGGTTGGATCTCGGCGGCCAGGGCGAGAAACAGCTCCGCGCAGGCAAGCGCGTCGGACAGCGCGTTGTGAGCGCGGTAGCGGGGCAGTTTATAGCGGGGACGCAGGTTGAACAAGCGCAGATCGGCTGCCTGGATGGCGTGGTTTTGCAGACGGAACAGACGTTCGGCGAGGCGCAGGGTATCGATCGTCGGGATCAGGAAGGGGCCACCGTAGAGGCGCCGGCAGGCGGCATCGAGAAAGCGCTGTTCGACACGCGCGAAGTGCGCCAGCAATACCTTGCCGGCGAGGGTTTCGAGCAGCATCGGCAAGACCTCTTCCAGCGGCGCGCCGGCGGCGGCCTGATCGTCGGTGATGCGGTGGATCACCGCCGCGGCCTCGGGGATCCGGTGGTCGAATCGGATCAAACCGTGGCGCGCGCCGCGCAGTGGGATGGCGCCGCCGCGCAATTCGACCAGTCCATAGGAAAGCATCCGGTCGCGGCGTGGGTTCAGCCCGGTGGTCTCCAGGTCCAGCGCGACGAGTTCGACCGCCTCGAGCGGCGCGGACGGGTCGGGCAGCGGCGCGGCGAGGAAGTCACGCAATGGTCCGCGCGCGCGCGCCGCCGCGCGTCGACGGCGCGCGGTCAGGCCGAAGGGGTTGAGGGCTTTCATCCGAGCCGGCCGACCTGGTAGCGGTGTTCGAGCAGCTCCTGCATCGACTGGATGATGCGGAAGGCGTCTTTCAGATGGCTGCGTTCCAGTTGGGACAATTCCGCCGGGGGCAGGTAGTTGTCGGGCACAACGCCCGCGCGGATCTGACGCGCCTGGTGGCGGAAACGCAGACGGGCGATGAATTCCAGCGCGTCGCGCAGGTTGCGGCCCATCTCGCGGCTCAGCGACGGGCTGCCCATCGCGGCGCGCAGGCGTGCGTCGGTGGCGATCGGCGCGAGACCCTCGGCGAGGGCGACGATGCGCGCGATGTCGACGATCGGCGCCAGCCCGCGATGCTTGATATCCAGGGTGTCATCGTGCTTGCCGTCGTGGATCAGCACGAAGTTGCGGAAGAAACCCAGCGGCGGCCGATGGCTCAGCGCGTTGGCCGTCAGGTGGGCGATGAAGATGGTGTTCGCGCGGGTCTTCTCGAGCACCTCGGCATGGAGGCTCTCGAACAGGGATTCGTCACCGTGGATCGGCTTCAGGTCGAAGAAGATGCTCGAAAGCATCAGCGCCTTGGGCTCCGGATGCCCGATCCAGCGGTCGAAATAGCCGCGCCAGGTCGCCAGCGGCTGACGCCACTCGGGGTTCGTGGCCATCGCATCGCCGGGGCAGTAGACATAGCCGCAGGCGTTCAGACCGTCGCTGACGAAGCGCGCGAGGTCCTCGAACCATGGAAGCTCATCGGCGCGCGTGGCGTCGCTCAGGATCATCGCATTGTCCTGATCGGAATGGGCGCTTTGCTCGCCGCGCGCCTGGGAGCCGCCGGCCAGCCACAGATAGGGCGCCGGCGGCGCGCCGAAACGCTGCTCGCCGAGTTCCAGCAGGCGGCGGCAGATGGCGTCGGTCAGGCAGGAGATGGATTCGCCGATGTGGCGCGCGCTGGCGTTCGCGCTGGCCAGACGCAACTGCAACTCGGGTAGCGCGCGGCTCGCCGCAATCAGTTCATCGAGCGAATCCGCGCGCGCGATGTCGGAGGCGAGAAACACCGGGTTGATGGTCTGGCGGCGGGTGATGTCGCCGTCGCTGAGCAAGCCCAGGAGACGGCCGTCCCCGTCGATCACCGGCAGATGATGCACGCGCAGGCGGGTCATCGTCAGCATCGCGCGCATCAGGCTGGCATCGGGCGGGATGGAATGGACATCGCTCGAGACGATCTCCCCGACCGGCTCGCCGGGATCGCGTCCCGGCGCCACCACGCGGCGTCGCAGATCGGAATCGGTGACGATGCCGGCCAGGCATTCGTTGCGCATTACCAGCAGCGAGGAAACCCGCTCTTCACTCATGCGTTGCGCGGCCTGCTGGATGCTGGCGCTGGCATCGATGGTGACCGGGGGGTGTTTCAGCAGGGTCGCGACCTCGGCGCCGAGATCGTCATCGATGCCGATGGGATCCTGTCCGGCGGTTTCGAGCGCGCGGCGCATGCGCTCACGCGGCGAGATGCTGAAATGGCGCTCGAGAGTCGGGTAGTGTTCGCCCAAGCGTCGCAATGCCGCGCAGGGCAGGCAGTAGAGCAGGCTGTCCTCGATGGCCTCGCCCGTGGGGCGGGGCGGGGGAGCGAGGCAGTCGTCGATCGTCGCGCCCTCGCCGATCCGCGCAAGCAGGCGGCCGGCGGCGTCGCGTAGCTCGATCGCGCCGCTGCGCGGCAGCCACAAGGCCGCGCCGGCGCCCTTCGGCGGGAAGGTCTCGCCGCGCCGCAGGTAGCGGATCTCGAGTTGTTCGGGCAAGCTGTCCAACGTCTCGTCGGGCAACTCGTCGAAAGGCGGCACTCCGGCGAGGAAGTCGCGGATCTCCTGGAGTTCGATTTCCATGGGTGTTTCCGGATGGATGGGTCGAGGACTATAGCATTGCATGAGGGGCGCCCCGGAACCACCTGCGCGAAGGGAATTACAGGGTTTCCTGAGCGGCGTTGGTTTCCGTTTACCCGTGGGACGGGTTTGTGGGACCATGGTCGCTATGAGATTTCGACTCTTTCCGTGCGCTTTTGCGGCGCTGGTCTCGCTGGCCGCCTGCGCTGCCGGGAGCCGCGACGAAACCACCCATTTCACCCTGTTCGATGGCGAACAGGCCGGTGCGGCGCGCGTGCTCGACAGCCTGCTGCTGCGCGGCGAAGCCGTCGATGGGCTGCCGCTGGTGGAACTCTCGGATCTCGCCTGGGATCGGCGCAACCGCCGCCTGTATCTGGTTTCGGATGATGGCTATCTGTTCGTTGCGCGCGTCGCGTTCGAGCGGGACCGTCTGAAGTCGCTGCGTTTCGTCGCCGCCCATCGCTTGCGCGACCGGCGCGGTCGCGCGCTGCGTGGCGACGCGGCGGACGCCGAGGGTTTGGCGATCGCCGGCTGGGACGCGCGCGGCGAGCCGGAGCTGTTGGTATCGTTCGAGCATGGCGCCCGGATCCTGCGTTATTCCGCCGAGGGCCGCTGGCTGGAGCGCCTCCGTCTGCCGAAGCCGCTACGCCGCGCGAAGGCGTATCGCGGCAAGAATCATCAGCTGGAGGCGCTGGCCTGGCATCCGCGATTCGGCGTGTTGACCGCCGCCGAGCGGGCGCTGAAGCGCGACCGTAAGCGCATTCAGCGGGTGTTTTCGCTCGATGGCCGCTCCTGGCGCTTTCCGGCATGGCGGCGCAAGAAGGCGGCGATCACCGCGATCGAGGTGACCGCGGATGGCAATCTGTTGTTGCTGGAGCGCGCCTGGGCCGGCATCCCGTCGCCGGTCCATATCGGTTTGCGCAAGCTGTACCTGCTGGAACGGCCCGAGGGTGGCGAGACCCGGGTCGAATCCTTGGCGGCGTGGAGCACGGGCGACGGTTGGCGCCTGGATAACTTCGAGGGCCTGACGCGGCTCGATGCCGATCGCTATCTGCTGGTCAGTGACAACAACGAGGCGCTGCTCCAGAATAGCCTGCTGGTGTTGATCGAGCTGAACGGAGAAACGAATGGGCGATGAATGCAAAGCAGGCGGCGGAACGTCTTGTGACATCGGCGCCTTCTGGGACGAGCGCTACCGTGACGAGGCCTACGCCTTTGGCACCGAGCCGAACGCCTGGTTCCGCGCCTGCATCGACGAGTTGCCGCCCGGCCGGCTGCTGCTGCCGGGCGAGGGCGAGGGGCGCAATGCGGTGTATGCCGCGCGACATGGTTGGCGCGTCGATGCCTTCGACCCCAGTCCAGAGGGTCGGCGCAAGGCGGGCGCACTGGCCGGACGCCACGGCGTGACTTTGGATTTTCGTTGCTGCCTGCTCGACGAATACGCGCTCGAGGCCGGCGCCTATGATGCCGTCGGCATCATTTTTCTGCACTTGCCGCCGGAGCGACGCCGCGCCGGTTACCGCCGCTTGCTCTCGGCGTTACGCCCGGGCGGCGCGCTGATCGCCGAGCTGTACGCGAAAGAGCAGCTCGAGCTCGGCACCGGTGGTCCGCGCGACCTCGGGATGCTCTATGCGCTCGAGGAGGTGGACGAGGACTTCCCCGGGGTCGATTTCACGGTCCGCCGCGCGATCGCGCGGGACATCCATGAGGGACGGCTGCACCAGGGTCCGTCGCGCGTGATTCAGCTGTTCGGTCGGAGGAGAATCTCGTGAATCCGGAAAAGGTCGTCTTCGGTTTCTTCATCGTGCTTGCCCTGACATTGAACTTCGGCTTCTTCGTCGGCGAGTTCGACAACCCAGAGCATCATCATGTCTATGAATTCTTCGCGGTGGTGGTGGTCAACATCATCGCCACCATTCTGAAGTTCGGCGACAAGACCCAGATGGGCGCGGTATTGCTCGCCACCAGCCTGGTCGCGGTGTTGCAGCTGGTCGCCGCGGCGGTGATCTGGACCATCGCCGCGCATACCGGCGAGCGCGTGATCACCGCCTCGGTGATGTCGAGCATCGTCTCGTTGTCCGGTGGCGCGATGCTCGCCAACGTGGTCTCGGTGGTGCTGCTGGTGATCGAAACGGTGATGATGCGCCGCTGATCGCGGTCCGGTACGCGCCGATGATGGACAATGTCATCTTCCTGATCCTGCGGCGCATGCGGCGGCCGCTGATCACCCTGGTGGTGATCTATGCGGTCGCGATCATCGGTCTGCTGACGATCCCGGGCCGGCTTCCGGATGGCACGCCGTGGCGCATGGATATCTTCCACGCCTTCTACTTCGTCAGTTTCATGTCGACGACGATCGGCTTCGGCGAGGTGCCGCACGAGTTCAGCGACGCCCAGCGCATCTGGGTGACGCTGGTGATCTATGTCTCGGTGATCGGCTGGCTGTATTCGATCGGCACCCTGCTTTCGTTGTTGCAGGACAAAGCCTTCAAACAGGCCCTGACCGAGCTGCGCTTCGCCAAGCACATCCGCAAGCTCAGCGAGCCGTTCTACCTGATTTGCGGTTACGGCGAGACCGGCGGCACGCTGGCGCGGGATATGACCGATCGTGGGCGGCATGTGGTGGTGCTGGATATCTCGGAAGACGCCATCAACATGACCAAGATGGCCAACCTGCGCGATGATGTGCCGGCCCTGGCGGTCGACGCGCGCATTCCCCAGGCGCTGGTCGAGGCCGGGTTGGAACGGGATCAGTGCGATGGCGTCATCGCGGTCACGAACGACAGTTGGGCGAACCTGAAGATCGCGTTGACCGCGAAGCTGCTGAACCCGGACACACCGGTGGTGTGCCGCGCCGAGTCGGCCGAGGTCGAGGCCAACATGGCCTCGTTCGGCACCGACCATATCATCGATCCGTTCGAAACCTTCGCGTTGCACCTCAGTACCGCATTGCAGGCGCCCTGTCTCTATCTGTTGCAGCAATGGCTCAGCGGTCACGAGAACGAGATGCTTTCCGAGCCGATCTATCCGCCGCGCGAGGGCCAGTGGATCCTGTGCGGCTACGGTCGCTTCGGCAAGGCGGTCTATCGGCGCCTGCGTCAGGAGGGTATCGATGTGGTCGTCGTCGAGGCCGCTCCAGAGCTGACCGGGCGTAGCGAGGGCCGTTTCATCGAGGGCGTCGGCACCGAGGCGGTGACGTTGGAGCAAGCCCATGTCGCGCATGCCGTCGGCCTGGTCGCCGGCACCGACAACGATGTCAACAATCTTTCGATCATCATGACCGCGAAGGCGCTGAATCCGTCGCTGTTCGTGATTCTGCGCCAGAACCTGGCCGAGAACGAGCGCATCGCTCATCGTGTCGGCGCCGATATCGTCATGTACCCGAGTTCGATCGTCGCCAACCGCATCCGTTCACTGCTGGTCACGCCGCTGTTGAGCCAGTTCATCGGCCTC
This sequence comes from Sedimenticola sp., assembly GCA_027008705.1. GTDB lineage: Bacteria > Pseudomonadota > Gammaproteobacteria > Chromatiales > Chromatiaceae > JALSSX01. The sequence goes on from JALVEB010000045.1 coordinate 20,265, forward strand.
GCCAGCAACCAGGACGATGCCTGGGCTTGCCGGGTCGTCAGTCGGATCTCCGGCGTCATCGGCGAGCGCGCGCCCGCAGTCTGGGAGGTCACCATCGACGATGAACAGGCGCACGCGGTCTACCAGCACATCGGCCGGGGACACCGGCCGCTGCTGCACCATCTGCTGCGCGATCCGCGGGATCGCGACCAACGGCTCGATTGCGTGCCGCTGCTGCTGGCGCGCGAGCAGAGCCGCGAGGCCATGCCATCGCCCGACACTCCGCTGCGGCACGGCGACCAACTGCTCTTCACCGGTCGTTACCGAGCGCGCCGGCGCATGGAATGGACTCTGCTCAACGAGCACGCGCTGGCTTATGCGATGGACGATGCCTCCGATCATCGCACGCTGCTCGGCCGCTGGTTCGAGCGCCTTGGGCTACAGTGATGATTTGGGACCATCTGTGGGCCGGGATTCAGCAACTCGGCGTCTCCTACTGGCTGCTGATCGGCTTGAACCTGTTGCTGATGGCGTTCGCGCCGGTGGTCGTGCGTCTGCTCGGTGGCGAGGCGCGCGGCCTCAGCGTGCACATCTTCCGCGCGTTGAACCTGCTGATTCTGCTCATTCTATTGTTCAGCAAGATCCTGTTGCCGTTGATCGGCCACTCGTCGCTGACCCGTCTGATCGCGGTCCTGGTCGCGCTCTATATCTTCTATCTGCTGTTCCATGTGCTGGCTTGGTTCATCAAGCGTCGTTTCGGCCGACAGCGCGAGATTGAGGGCCGCGAAGTCTGGGTCGAAACCTACAACTCGCGCGTGCTGACCCTGCTCGCCGGTGTCCTGATCGCCATCATCGGCATCATCGGCGTGGTTCAGATCCTCGGTTATACCAGCCTGTTGCAGGCCGGCGGCGTGATCGGCTTCATCGGCGTGTTGTTGGCGCTCACCCAGGGCGCCTGGGCGCCCGACATCATCGGCGGCCTGGTGATCCTGAACAGCCGATTGTTCGAAGAAGGCGATGTCGTCGAGCTGGGGGAGGCCGGCGACCTTCTCGGCGTGGTGTTCAAGACCAAGGTCTTCCACAGCGAGCTGCTCGATCTCGCCAACCAGCATCGCATCGTCATCGGCAACGCCCGTATCCGCGGAATGATCGTGCGCAACCATTCCCGCTTCGCCTCGGCGCGCGGACTGCGGGAATCCCTGTCCTTCAAGATCGGCTACGAGGTCCCGCCGGAACGGGTAGAGATACTGTTCGAACGGGTTTTTGCGCGCGCGGTCGCCGACGACGCCATCGCCATCGAGGCGCAGCACGGCCATGAGACCCTCCCGCGCGAGGCCGGAGACCATGCCATCGAGTGGTGCTTCTACTATTTCACCAAGGATTCCCGCTCGATTCTGACGAACCGCCAGCGGATCCTGCGACTGGTCATAGAGGAAGCCGCGGACCAGGGCATCGGGTTGGCGACGCCGATCCTGTTGGAAGCGGTTGGCGGCAGCGCGCCCATCAGGCATCTCGCGCCGACCGGGGGATCGTGAGGCAGGCCAGGCGATCGCCCAAGGTGCTGGCATCGTTCCCCCCGTATCGTCGGCTTGGGGCCTGGATGCCGCTCGGCTGATCCAAGTGTCTGGCCCAGGGCAAGCGTCAGCGCTTTCCTGGGTTTCTGCTATACTCGCTCTCTCAGATAGGATGCTGGGATCACTCCGCGTGAAACTGCCAGACCCGTTGCGCTCCGCGCTGTTTTCATGGCTTCTGTTCGGCCTTCTTGCGGGCTTCGCCACCGATGTGGCGGCGGCCTCCGTGAGCGAGGTGCGCGCGCATGTGGCGCCGGATCATACGCGTTTCGTATTCGAACTGTCGGCGCCGATCGAGCACCGTGTTTTCGCGTTGAGCCGGCCCGAGCGCTTGGTGGTGGACCTGAAACAGACCCGTCTGAGCGGTCGCATGCCCGCGTTGCCCTCGAACCCGCTGGTGAAGGGTATTCGCAGCGCGGCGCGCAAGGGTGGCGATCTGCGCGTGGTGTTCGATCTGCGTCAGCGCGTGGTGCCCAAGAGCTTTTTGTTGTCGCCGGTGGAAGGTCGGGGCTATCGCCTGGTGGTCGATCTTCGGGCCGCCGACCGACCGCGCCGGGGCCCGGTGATGACCGCGTTGCCGGAAGCCTCCCGCGCCCGTGATGTGGTGATCGCGATCGATGCCGGCCATGGCGGCGAGGATCCGGGCGCGATCGGACCGCATGGTACCCATGAGAAACAGGTGGTGCTGGCGATCGCGCGGGAATTGGCTCGACAGATCGACGCGGTGGAAGGCATGCGCGCGGTATTGGTGCGTTCCGGGGATTATTTCATCAGCCTGCGCAAGCGCATGGAGATCGCGCGCAAGCAGGGCGCGGACCTGTTCGTTTCGATCCATGCGGACGCCTTCCGCAACCCGCGCGCGCGCGGCAGTTCGGTCTATGTGGTGTCGCAACGGGGAGCGTCGAGCGAAGCGGCGCGTTGGCTCGCCGAGAAGGAGAACGCCTCGGACCTGATCGGGGGGGTGCGGCTCGACGGGCGCGAGCCGGCGGTGGCCGAGGTGCTGTTGGATCTCTCTCAAAGCGCCACCTTGCGTGACAGCATTCTCGCTGCGCGCGAGGTGTTCCGATCACTTCGCTCGATCGGGAAGATTCATGGAAGCCGCGTGCAGCGGGCGGGTTTCGTGGTGCTCAAATCGCCTGACATCCCGTCGATGTTGATCGAAACGGCTTTCATCTCCAATCCCGAGGAAGAACGCAAGCTGGCCGACCCCGTCCACCAGAAGCGGCTGGCTTCGGCGATTCTGAAAGGCATCCAGCGTTATTTCGACCAGCACACGCCCGAAGGTACCTTGCTGGCAAGACGCAAGCAACCAATCCGCCATCGTATCCGGCGCGGCGAAACCCTTTCCGGGATCGCCGCGCGCTACGCGGTGAGTCTCGATCGATTGCGCCGTGAAAACCGTTTGCGTGGCGATCGAATCGTGGTCGGGCAGATTCTCAAGATCCCCAGGGGTTAATGTGGAAACACACTAAGAAAAAACCTAATGAAAACAATAAGGTTTCTAATGTTTTCAATGCTTGGCCCACGGGCGCGGGAAACGGTCTCGAAAATCCGGAAATTCTTGAGCGACGAGTATACAAAACCGGAAACCCATTAGCGGCAGGTATACAATCGCTCCGTTTCGATTCCTCTGTTTTTTTCGATCATGAGCCGGCCTGATGCTTTCGAGGATGTGGTTTCTCCATTGCCGCGCGCTTGTGGCGCGCCGCGTGCGCGGGGGCGTTTGCGGGTCGCGGCGGAGGATTTTCGCGTTGATGAGCATTTGCCTGTGACGCCGGATGGCAAGGGCGAGCATGTGCTGCTGCGCATTCGCAAGACCTGTCTGAATACCCAGGATGTGGTTGCTCGCCTGGCGCGGTTGGCGGGGGTGAAGCCTCGGGATGTCGGTTTCGCCGGACAGAAGGATCGTATCGCGGTGACCAGCCAGTGGTTCAGCGTGTGGTTGGTGAACCGGCCGGAGCCGGACTGGACGGCGCTGAACGATGATCGCCTGGAGCTGCTCGAGGCGCATCGTCATGGGCGCAAACTCAGGCGCGGGGCGTTGCGCGCAAACCGCTTTTCCCTGGTGCTGCGCGATTTCGACGGGGATGCCGGTGAGCTGGCGGAGCGCATCGAGCGGTTGCAACGGTTGGGCATGCCGAATTACTTTGGCGCGCAGCGCTTCGGCCGACGTGGCAGTAACCTGCAAGGCGCGCTACGCTGGTTTCGCGAGGGCCGGCGGCCGCGTCAGCGTAACCGCGCGGGCATGATGCTGTCAGCGGCGCGTTCGCTGTTGTTCAACCAGGTGCTGGCCGAGCGCGTGCGGCGTGGTGATTGGGCCAGCGCGATCCCCGGAGACTATCTGGCGTTGGATGGCTCGCATGCCGGTTTCGTCGTCGAACAGCCGGATGAGGTCATCGCGCGCCGCCTGGCCGATTTCGATCTGCATCCCAGCGGGCCCTTGCCGGGGGATGGCCCGTCGCGCGCGCGTGACGAGGCGCTGGCGGTGGAGCAGCAGGCGCTGGCCGGTTGGGACGAATGGCGCGCCGGCCTGGCGGCGGCGCGGGTCGCCAGTGATCGCCGTCCGTTGCGCGCGCGCGTGTCCGACCTGGAGTGGGCCATCGAGGACGACCGCTTGCGTCTCTCCTTCACACTGCCCCGGGGCAGTTTCGCCACCGCGCTGGTGCGTGAGTTGGTGTCTTTCGACGAGGGGCCGGGGGAGGGCTTGCCGCGTCCCTGCGGCTGAGCCGCTCATTCCGGCCTTTTCCCGCCCCTGCCGGTGGCGACCATCAGCGCCGGCAGTACGAACAGCGTCAGCAAGGTGCTCGAGGCCAATCCGCCGACCACCACGGTGGCGAGCGGACGCTGCACCTCGGAGCCGACGCCGCTGGAAAGCAGCATCGGGATCAGGCCGAGCGCGGCGATCGCGGCGGTCATCAATACCGGGCGCAGGCGTGACAAGGCGCCGTTGAACACCGCCTGTCGCAGCGCCTGGCCGGCGGCGCGGTTGTGGTTGATGGCATTGACCATCACCACGCCGTTGAGCACCGCGACGCCGAACAGCGCGATGAAGCCGATCGATCCGGGTACCGACAGGTATTGGCCGCTCAGGTAGAGCGCGATGATGCCGCCGATCAGCGCCAGGGGCACGTTGATCATGATCAGCAGCGCCTGGCCGATCGAGTGGAAGGCGAAGTAGAGCAGCAGGAAGATCAGCCCGAGCGACAGCGGCACCACGATCATCAGGCGGCGCTGGGCGCGTTGCTGGTTCTCGAACTGGCCGCCGAACACCACCGAGTAGCCGGGCGGCAGGTCGATCTCGTCGGCGATGCGCTGGCGCAGCTCGGCCACCAGTCCGCCCATGTCGCGCTCCTCGACATTGGCCTGGATCACCACGCGGCGCTGCACGTCGTCCCGTCGGATCTGGGGCGGGCCGGATTCGATGCGCACGTCGGCGACCTCGCCGAGCCGCACCCAGGCGCCGTTTGCCGAGCGTAATATCAGACGCCGCAGTTGTTGGACATCGTTGCGGAAGCGTTGCGCGAGACGCACGTTGATGTCGTAGCGCTCGTTGCCATCGATGACCTGGCCGGCATTGGCGCCGCCGATGCCGTCGCTGACCAGCGCCATCACCCGCGCCACCGGGATGCCGTGACGCGCCAGCCGCTCGCGTTTCGGACGGATGGTCAGTTGCGCCTCGCCGGCGATGGGCTCCATCTCGACATCCCGCGTGCCGTTCACGCGGCGCGCCAGCGCCTCGATCTCCTTGCCTTTCTTCGCGAGCACCGCCAGATCCGGCCCGAACAGCTTGATCGCGAGTTGCGCCTTGACGCCGGAGAGCAGTTCGTCGACCCGTGTCGCGATCGGCTGAGAGAAGGTGAACAGCAACCCGGGGTGCTCGGACAAGACGGCCTCGAAGCGTTGTTGCAGGCTTGCGCGGTCGTGCGCGCTGGTCCATTCATCGACCGGCTTCAGGCCGATGTAGATCTCGATGTTGGAAACCGGCTCGGGATCACCGCCGACCTCGGCGCGGCCGATGCGGCTGGAGGCGTAGGTGACCTCGGGAAAGCGCATCAGCCGCTCTTCCAGGCGTGAGGCGACCGCCAACGCGGTATCCAGGCTGGAAGACGGGGCCAGGGTCACGCGCAGGTTGATGGTGCCTTCCTCGAGCTCGGGCACGAACTCGGTGCCAAGCCGGGGCAGCAACGTCAGCGCGCCGATGAACATCGCCAGCGCTGTCAGGATTACCAGCCAGCGGGTTTTCAGCGCCAGCCCGAGGAGCCTGCGGTAGCCCCATTCCAGCGGCGTGAATACCGGGCTTTCGCGGTGCCGGACCGCCTTGCGGAAGAAGAAGGTGGCCAGCGCCGGAATCACCACCAGAGCGACCACCAGCGAGGCCAGCATCGCGAGCACGATCGAGATGGCCATCGGCTGGAAGAGCTTGCCCTCCACGCCCTGCAACGCGAACAGCGGCGCGAACACCACGATGATGATGATCACCGCGTAGAACACCGGTCGGCCGACCTCGCGCGCGGCCTCCTGGATGCGCAGCGGGATGCCGCGCCGGTCATGGGCGCTGTCGTAGGGATCCGGGTCGCCCGGGGCGAGCCGCACCCGCGCCTCGGCGAGGTGTTCCTCATCGGGCCGGCTCAGGTGCTTGAAGATGTTCTCCATCATCACCACCGAGCCATCGACCATCATGCCGATCGCGATCGCCAGTCCGCCCAGCGACATCAGATTGGCCGACAGCCCCCAGTAGCTCATCAACGCCAGCGCCAGGCCGATCGACAGCGGCACCGAGAGCAGCACCAGCAGGGTCGCGCGCAGGTTGAGCAGAAACAGCAACAGCACCACCACGATCAGCGCAAAGGCCTCGAGCAGGGCGCGGGTGACGGTATCCACCGCCTGCTCGACGAGATCGGCCTGGTCATAGAACGGTTCGATGGTGACGCCATCGGGCAGCGCCTGCTGAATCGCCGGCAGACGTGCCTTGATGGCGTCGATGGTGGCCTTGGTGTTGGCTCCGAGCCGTTTCAGCACGATCCCGGCGACCACCTCGCCGAGATGCTCGGGGCGGCCGTCGGCGCCGCGCCGGGTCATCGTAACCGCGCCCTGCCGGATCTCGCCGCCGAAGGCGACCTCGGCGACATCGCCGACCTTCACCACCACGCCATCGGCGCTCTTGAGTGGGATTGCGCGGATATCGGCCAGCCCTTGTTCACCGGAACGCACCCAGCCGATGCCGCGGATCACCAGTTGTTCGGCGCCGCGATCCAGATACCAGCCGCCGGCGTTGCGGTTGTTGGCTTCGATCGCCTCGACAATGTCGCCGATCTGGATATCGTAGGCGAGCAGGCGGCGCGGATCGACGCGCACCTGGTATTGACGCACCTCGCCACCGAAGGAGAGCACATCGGTGATGCCATCGACCGGCAGCAACAGCAGCTTGACCACCCAATCGTTCAAGCTGCGCAGGGCGATGGCATCGTACTTCTTGGGATCGTCGGCGCGCAGGATGTACTGATAGATCTGGCCGAGCCCGGAGGTGTTCGGCCCCATCTCCGGCATACCGACGCCGGCGGGCACTTGGCCGCGGGCGTCTTGCAGGCGCTCGAACACCAGTTGGCGGGCAAAATAGATATCGGTGCCTTCCTTGAACACCACGGTGATCGATGAAAGCCCGGTCTTCGAGATCGAGCGCACCTCCTCGACATCGGGCAGGGCGTACATTACCGCCTCGACCGGGTAGGTGATGAGTTGTTCGACCTCTTCGGCGGCAAGCCCCTCGGCCTCGGTATTGATCTGCACCTGCACGTTGGTGACATCGGGGAAGGCGTCCAGGTTCAGCTTCGGGATCAGCAGCGCCGCGGCGGCGAGCACGCCGACCAGGCCGAGCGCGACCAGCAGGCGGTTGGCGACCGCCCAATCGATGAGTCGGTTGAGCATGGCCTTCTCCTAATGGTTGTGGACGGCGAAGCCGGTCTTCGCCAGCTCCGACTGAACGAAGAACGCGCCGTCGACGACGACGCGGACGCCGGCCTCGATGCCGTCGATCAGCGCACGCCCGCCGAGCTGGCGCGTGACGCGCACCTCGCGCGGCTCGAACTCGCCCGGCTCGACCTCCAGATACAACTGCCAATCGCCATCCGGGCCGCGCATCAGCGCGCGCAAGGGCACGCTGAGCACCGGGTCGCCATGGCGGTCGCTGTCGATCGCGACCTCGACGAATTGGCCCGGATGCAGGCGGTCGTTGGGGTTGTCCAACGACAGTCGCACGCCCAGGGTGCGTGTGGTCTCGTCCAGCTTGTGATGGATCTGGATCACTTTCGCCGGCAACCAGCCTTGATCCACGCGCACGCGCGCGGCGGCGCCGACGCGGATCCTCTCCAGCCAGCGAGGCTCGATGCGCGCCTCGACCCACAGCCTGGATTCATCGCTGATCTCGAACAACACCTGGCCCGGTTCGGCCCGCTGGCCGACGACGAAGTCATCGCGGATCACCGTGCCGGCCTGGGGCGCGAGCAACTCGAAGCGGCCATCGGCAAGGCTGGTCTTGCCGCCGCGCGCGAGCCGGTCGGCCTGTTTCCGGGTCATGCCATAGGCCAACAGCCGCGCGCGCGCCTGCTGGTAAGCGACGCGGCTTTCCAGATAGCGCCGCGCCGAGACCACCTTCTTGCCGAGTTTGCGCACGCGCTGCCATTCGCGCGCGGCGACCAGAAACTGGCCCTGAGCCTCGGCCATCTCGACGCTCGATAGTGTGACCAGCGGTTGGCCCACATTCACGCGGTCGCCAAGATGCGCGTGGCGGGCGATGATCTGCGCGGCGATACGTGGCGTCACCAGGCTTGTGGCATAGGCGTTCAGGCGGATCTCGCCGGGCGCCTCGATCTGCTCGGCGAGCGGGCGTGGCGTCAGTACCTCCACGCGGATGCCGGCGGCGCGTTGTTGTCTGGCATCCAGATGCACGCGGTTTTCATCTTCGTGATCGTGCTCCTGTTCGCCGCCGGCTTCCTGATGGTTGCCCTCAGCCGCAGAATGAGCCTGTTCCCGGGCCGCCAGCGGCAGGCCGAGTGGTAGCGCGAGTAACAGCGCAAGCAGGGGGGAAGGTTGTATGTTCATTGGGTTTCTCTCCCGGATGCGGCCAGCCATTCGCTCCACGCCGCCCAGCGCTCGCCGCGCAGTTCGATGGCGGCGATGCGGGTGGCCAGCGTCTGCTGAACCTGAATCAAATAGTCACTGGTATTCATCTCACCGGCGCGCCATTGGCGTTCGAGCAGGCGGAATCGTCGTTTCAGGCTGCTCAGACCGGTGTCTCGCCATTGGCGCCAGGCGCCATCGAGGATCTTCCAGGATGCGCGCGCGGCGTGGAGACGGGAAAGCAGGGCGCGGCGGCGCTGGTGGGCGTTTTGCTCGGCGGCCAGCGCCTTGAAAGCGGCGGCATCGACCTCGGCGCGGAAATCGTTGCGCAGGTTCAACGGAAGCGACAAGGACAACGCCAGCAGGTCGTCGCCGGCCTCGCGACCGGCGGATATCCCGAATGTCGGATCAGCCTTGCGCGTGGCATCGGCAACGCGCGCCTCGCGCCGCGCGAGCCATGCCTCGGCCAGCGCCGCGCGTACCGCTGGATGATGATCGGCCAATGCCGCAAGGTCGAGCGCCTTGCCCGCTCCGCCGGCGGGCGGTTGGGGCATGCGCATCCGTTGTGGCAGTGGCGCGCCGGCCAGCGTCTGAAAATCACGCTCCGCGGTGATGCGTGCGGTCTCGCGGGTGGCGCGTTGCATCCGCGCCTGGGCCAACGACAAGCGCGCCAGGCCCAACTCGGTCGGTGCGATGTCGCCGGCCCGCAGCCGCTGTTGGGCAAGATCCGTGAAACGGCGCATCAAGTGCTCGCGGCGGGTTGCCAAGGTGACGATCTCGCGTTGCGTGACGACCCGGCCGAGCGCGGCGAACAGCTCGGCGCGCAGGCGCAGTCGCAGCTCGTCCAGCCGGGCTTGCGCCACGGACAGACGGGCTTCGGCAGCCGCTTCGAGCGCGCCGCGCTTGTCGTGCCAGTCCAGGGTCTGGCTGAGGCCGAGGCGGAGTGTATCGATATCGGTGCGTTCGGCCTCGACCGTCAGTTCGGGGTTGTTCAATGGCAAGCCCGCGCCGCGAAGGTGCGCGCGGGCCGCTTCCAGTGCCGCCTCGGCGGCGCGGATCTCGGGATGGGATTGCAGCGCGCGGGATACGATCGCCGCGGCCTCGGCGTCGCCATTCGGCTCGGCCAGTACGGAATGCGCCAGCAGCGCGCACAGCGCCAGGCACGGGCGCCACCAGGCGCCGGTATGGGATATAGACATGATCTGACTTCCTGAAGGTGACAACAGGCCGCGCGCAAGCACGCGGCGAACGACAGGAAAATCAGATAATGGGAGGACGGAACGGCGTGGCGGAGAAGAACGAAATCCGTGGCGCGTGGCGGACCACGCGTGGAGTCGAAGCGCGTGGAATCCGTGGTGCCTCCAGCGCGCGGCCAAGGCCCAGCAGATGCGCGGAGCCGTGACAGCAGTGATCGCAGTCCGGCCCGGCACCGCCGTCGGCATGATGCGCGTCGCCGCCGGCGTCGACCTGCATCAGTGGATCGAAGCCGACGCCGCCCAGGCCATGCAGATCGGCGGCCAACGCCCACCCGTAACCGAGTAGCGAGGCAACCAACCAGATAAGAATCAGGCAACGGCGCATGGAATGAGTTCTTCGACTGCGTGATCCCAACAATCTAGTGGAGCGCGTCGGCTTAGTCAATCGGCAGCGTCCGTGAGGGCTGGGGCAATCGCGCTTGACTTCGCTTGACGTTTCCTGCTTTCGAAGGCTTAGCGCTGTTGCCCTGCCCACCACGCTGGGCTCATGCTCCTATGGAAAAAACGCTGCAGGTCGGTTCAGGTACCGCGGAACTGGCTGCGACGGTGCCGCGCAATTGCGCCGCCGCCCGATCCGTTGCGCTTGATCGGGGCTACCTTGGCAGCATGAGCCTGCGAACGCGGGTGGCCACGGTGCTGCCGGCGATCGGGTTGAAGCCACATGCCACTGGCAACAGCGGCAACAAGGAGTCCAGAAAGGTGTTGATCGCCCATAGGAAGAGGAACGCAAAAGGCGATATGCACATGGCGGCTCCAAGGAAGAGCGGGATCACCGTGATCACGGCTTCCACCAGGCCGACGATGGTGCTGGCAAGACCGAGTCGCAGGAGTTCCCAAATCACCTGACAACGCGTTGGGTCGCAGGTCATGATCCAGTAGATCAGGAGGCCGGCGCCGATCAAGAGCAGAAACGCGCCGAACAACAGCATCAAACCGCCGCAGGCGGGACAGCTGCCGAAATAGATGAACACGATGCCGGCGATGAGCAGCGCCTGCCAGATCATCGGTAACAGTTTCCCGCACCGGGTCGGCCGACAGGTGAAGAACCACAGGGAGAGCAAGCCGAGCAGCATGACGGACAAAGCGCCGATCACCCAAGGAGTGATCGTCACGGCGACCGCGATGGCCGCGGGTGCTACCAGCACCTGCGGGCAACTTTGGATCGCCACCGCGATCGTGAGCAACCCAAACACGATCAGAACCAGCAGGCTCAGGAGTTCACAGCAACTTCGGAATACGAAACGATCGCACACGTCGAGGGTCCGCGACAGGGTGATCGGATTACAGTCGGCGCGCGACACGGTTGCGCTCATGGTGGTGCCAGCCTGTACTTCCGCGCAGGAAACGGAGGACGCGGTTACGCCGGCCGTTCGCACCGTGCCGTTGCCGATGGCCATGCCATCGCGCATCCATTCGGTGTGATCGGCATCGACGCCCTCACCGGATACGGCGAAGGTGTAGGTACCGGGCACGACGCAGGCGTCGGCATCGACTGGGACGCCGTTGCTGTCGACAACCGTCATGACTAGATTGTCGGGACATATGCAGGCTTCGAGCGTTACCGCCGCGCTGATCGCGACGCAGCCCGGTGCGTCTGCCGTGGCCGTAATCGTAATCGTTTCGCTTTCAGCCAGAGAATACAGAAAGCTCCTATTCAGTTCGCCCGACTGGACCTCGGCTTGGCCATTCCCATTCCTGTCGAGAGACCAGGAATAGTCGTACTGCGCGCCGGTTGGTTCGATTACCGTGATGCGGTAGCGGCCTGGCGGCAGGCATTCCGTCTCCCCGGGATTCACCGACTCCGTACTGCCTTCGGGATCGATGCGTTCGATGCTCAGCGCCATTCGAACCGGGCACTCGGTACAGGCCGCAAGGGTCACGGCGCCCGACGCCGGTGGGCAATCCCCGATGGAAGCGGTGTAGGAGACCGTGATTTCGTTGCCTTCATCGAGTGTGGTTTCGAAGCTGTCGGAGTCGCCGATCTGAGCGTGGACTCCGTCCACGCTGAAAACGTATTCGTACCCCTCGGCGTCGGGCGCCGTGATGCGAATGCGGTAAGTGCCGGGGGCGAGACAGGCTGCCGTCTCGGGATCGACCGTTTGAAAACGGCCGCCCGCCACCATCCGGGCGACCACGATCTCGATTTCATCCGGGCAGGGTTCGGTCGGGCAGGGTGGAACCTCGAAACTCACCGAGTCGCCTGTGCATCCGATCGTGCCGAGTTCCACCGTGGCGGTGTATGCGCTCGAATCGAGGGGATCGGCCGGATACTCATGCACAATCGTCAATGAATCGCCGGGAAAGAACAGGCCTGAACTTTGGCCATCGCCGAAATCCCACGACCAGGACGATTGGGGCTCGCCGGAAAAACTCACCGTGAGTTCGATGGCGCGCATTCCACCCACGCATTCGCCTGGCGTCCCCGCGCTCACCGAGACGCTGGGGCACTCGGGCTCCGCGGGACAGTGTGGAATCGGGATGGTTGCGCTGTCGCCCGTGCAGCCGAGCGCGCCCACCTGTAGCGTTGCGGTGTACTGCAAATCGTTCTCGGAGTCGGCGGGGTAGGCGTGTTGAATGTCTTGCGACTGACCGGGGAACTGCAAACCGGAACCGCTGCCGTCGCCAAAGTCCCAGGCCCATGCGACCGCGGGACCGTCGCCGAAGTCGACGCTCAGCGTGACCGTGCGCGTGCCGTCCACGCAGGGTCCGGGGGTGCCGGCGCTTACCGTGACCGTCGGGCATTCGGGTTGCTTGTCGGGTCGACAGGGTAAAGCCGCCACGTCGAAGCCATCCTTACAATCCTGATTGTTCTGGCAGAACGCTTCTACCTTTAGCGGTTCGCCACATCGAATCTCGTCGTTAAAATGCGTTCCATGCGTAAACGTCACGCTCCACCGTCCCGTGTCCGCATCGACTTCCGAGGTCAGCGGGCCGGCTCCATTCGCAATCACTACGACGTTGCGGCAATCGGTGGCGCTGCCTGATACGGTCAGGTTGAGAGGAATATTGCCGGATGATGAGGATGTCCCGAGAACCGAGGCGGGATCGATAATGATTGTGCACATAATGTTTTACTCCTCCACGGCGCCATGCCATCCGGGCAGCCGGTTGATTCTATGGCAAAGGCAACAGCGCTGAATGCGGTCGTAAAACTAATGGACACGGTATTTTCATATTAACCGCCAAAATGCGCCCCTTATATTTTCCATGATTTGACAGGGGACTCTCTCTTTGCTCTATCTCTTAATAATGATTTGTAGACCATAAATCGGAGGCGCGCCATGTGATCCGAGTTGTGACTCGTTTCGGCTCTGGGTCACGCACGCAAGGAACGGTCTCAGATGAACCGAGAACCGACGGACAGCAGGTATAGCACCCATCGAGTAACAGGAAGGAAGAGTGATATGACGGATCAATGCTTGTTGTCGGCAATGCCGGAATTTCAAACGGAGTCGGGGCGTCACCTGTCGTCCTGGGTGATTATGGGATGACGCCAGCGATTGGCCTGGCCCACACTTCTCACCATCCTTCTACTGCGACGACCCAATAGCGCGTGATGGCTGGCTTTCGCTCGGTCGGAGTGCTCGACATCGTGTCGGCTATGCCTGCGCGTTCCTCGGTCGCGAAAGTCACCCATGACGCACTACGAACGCTGGTGAGAAATGCGGACTAGGCGCGTGATGTTCTGATGCGTACTACGTCGAACTCGCGCGGTGCCGGCTTCGCCAACCTTCCTGCTGGGATCTTGCCGGGCAAGAACCCAGCAGACGGCGGTTCGCTGTCGCCGCAGCAGATGATTCTTGAATCCGATAGACTATGCGCGGGGCATTCGTCTGCTTGCCATGCAGGTATGGGCAGGGCCGGCGGCTTGGATTCAGCCGAACAAGGCCCGAAACAACGCGATCACTGGAACCAGTCCGGCGGTGGACAGCAGTAGCAGTAGGCCGAGCAGTTTCCGCAATGGATTGGGGGCTTCCATTGGGGCGGGCTTCTCCTGATGAGATGGCGAATGTGGTACCGGGGGCGGGACTTGAACCCGCAAGGCCGTGAGGCCGGGGGATTTTGAATCCCCTGTGTCTACCAATTTCACCACCCCGGCTTGATTGGAGGCAGTAGTATACCGGTTTGGCGGGTGGGCTGGAAGCCTTCGGTTTTTTGCCCGGATAGTCGCGTTTCAAACGATATGGCCGGAGCGGGCGTAGGCCCGATCAAGGGTAGCGGACCGGGCAGCGGCACTGAATGACTCCCTCTTGGTCCAGGCAGTCTGCTAGCATGGCGCGCCATGCGATTGTCTGATTTTGATTATGATCTGCCCGAGCGGCTGATTGCCCAGCATCCGCCGGCGCGGCGCGGTGACAGCCGTTTGTTGCACCTGCCGGCGAAGGGCGGGCCGTGCGACCTTCATTTCTCCGATTTCCCCCGGTTGTTGCGGGATGACGACCTGTTGGTGTTCAACGATACCCGGGTGATGCGCGCGCGCCTGTTCGGGCATAAATCCAGCGGTGGCCGGGTCGAGGTGCTGATCGAGCGCTTGTTGTCGCCGCGGCGGGCGCTGGCCCATGTGCGCGCCAGTAAGAGTCCGCGCGCGGGCGCGGTGCTGGTGCTTGATGGCGGGGTTGAGGTGAGGGTGCGCGGGCGGCGCGAGGCGTTGTTCGAACTGGAGAGCCCGGCGCTGGATTTCGCCACGCTGATGGCGCGCCATGGGCACATGCCGTTGCCCCCCTATATCGCCCGGCCCGACGCGGCCGAGGACGAGGCGCGCTATCAGACGGTGTTCGCCGCGCGTGATGGCGCGGTGGCGGCGCCGACCGCTGGCTTGCATTTCAGCGAGGCGATGCTGGAGCGGTTGCGCGCGCGCGGCATCGAGATGGCGTGGGTGACGTTGCATGTCGGCGCGGGAACCTTTCAGCCGGTGCGCGTCGAAGAACTCGACGCCCATCGCATGCATGCCGAGTATGTCGAGGTCGGCGAGGCCACCGTCGAGACGGTGCGTGCCGCGCGCGCGGCGGGACGGCGGGTGGTGGCGGTCGGCACGACCACGGTGCGCAGCCTGGAGAGCGCCGCGGCCGGTGGCGGGATCGCGCCGTTTCGCGGTGACAGCCGTTTGTTCATCCGTCCCGGCTACCGTTTTGCGGCGGTCGATGCGCTGCTCACGAACTTTCATCTGCCGAGGTCGACCTTATTGATGCTGGTTTCGGCCTTTTCCGGTCATGCGCGGATCATGGCGGCCTACGCGCACGCGGTGGCGGAGGGGTATCGGTTTTTCAGTTATGGCGATGCGATGTTCCTGGAGCGCGCCGATGCCTGAGACGCGGGTAAAAAAAAGGCGCGACGGGGGGGATGTCGCGCCAAAGTTTCCACCAAAGGAGGATGGAGGAGGTTGTACCGAACGAGTTGTTCAGTACATGGCTATCTTCTAATATAGTGATTCGAATGTCAAGCCGATTTTTGTTTTTCGTTCTTCCCGGCGGGAGGACGGCGCGATGAGCCGGATGCGGTTCTCCCTGTTGGGTCGGGATGGCGCGGCGCGGCGCGCCCGCCTGGGTTTTCCGCGTGGCGAGATCGAGACTCCGGCGTTCATGCCGGTCGGGACCTATGGCACGGTGAAGGCGATGACGCCGGAGGAGTTGGAATCGTTGGGGGTGCGGGTGGTGCTCGGCAATACCTTCCACCTGATGCTGCGTCCGGGTACCGCGATCATCCGCAAACACGGCGATCTGCACGATTTCATGCACTGGGAGCGGCCGATTCTGACCGATTCGGGTGGTTTCCAGGTATTCAGTCTCGGCGAGCTGCGCAAGATCAGTGAGCAGGGGGTGATCTTCCGCTCGCCGGTCGATGGCGCCCGCATCTTCATGGGGCCGGAGGAGTCGATGCGGGTGCAGCGCGAGCTGGGCTCGGATATCGTCATGATCTTCGACGAATGCACCCCGTACCCGGCCACATTCGAGCAGGCGCGCGTCTCGATGGAGCTGTCGCTGCGCTGGGCCGCACGCAGTCGCGCGGCGCACGAGGGCAACGACGCGGCGCTGTTCGGCATCGTCCAAGGTGGGGTCCATGAAGCCTTGCGCGAAGCCTCGCTGGCAGGGTTGCAGGAGATTGGTTTCGATGGCTACGCGGTGGGCGGGCTCTCGGTCGGCGAGCCGCCGGAGGATCGTTGGCGGGTGCTGGACTTTCTTTCCACGCGCCTGCCGGTCGAGCGGCCGCGCTACCTGATGGGGGTCGGCACCCCGGAGGACATCGTCGACGCGGTTTGCCGCGGCATCGATCTGTTCGACTGCGTGTTGCCGACGCGCAACGCGCGCAATGGCCATCTGTTCACCCATCACGGCGTGGTGCGCATCCGCAACGCCCGCCATCGCGATGATACCGGCCCGCTCGATCCGCTGTGCGATTGTTATGTCTGCCGCAATTATTCGCGCGCCTACCTGGCTCATCTGCACCGCTGCAACGAGATCCTCGGCGCGCGCCTGAACACCTTCCATAACCTTTATTATTATCAGACATTGATGCGCGATCTGCGCGAGGCGATTGCCGCCGGCGCGCTGACGGAGTTCGTCGCTCGTTTCCGCGCGTTACGCCGCGAGGGCGATATGGCATAATAGACGGGATAACGCATTCGACCGATTTCCCCATCTCTCAGGAAGCACCTAATGAGTTTTCTTATCTCCGATGCCCTTGCCGCCGCGCCGGCGCCGGCCGCCGGTCCCGGCGCGCTGGAAAGCCTGATCTTCCCGATCGGCCTGATCATCATCCTCTACTTCTTCATGATCCGGCCGCAGATGCGGCGGCAGAAGGAACACCGGCAGCTGATCGAATCGCTGAAAAAGGGTGACGAGGTGCAGACCGAGGGCGGCCTGCTCGGCAAGATCGTGGAGCTCGGCGACAACTTCGTCAGCGTCGAGATCGCCGATGGGGTAGTGGTCAAGCTGCGCCGCTCGGCGGTGATCGCGGTGATGCCGAAGGGCAGTCTGAAGGAACTCTGATCGCCGCGTCGTTTCCGTATCGCTGAAGCGGGCGCGCCGGGAGCCGGCAGGCTCCGGCGGCCCGTTCGCTCCCACCGGTCAACCAGGCCCCATAATGAAATGAACGAATACCCTCTCTGGAAGAATCTGTTGATTCTGTTCGCGGTGTTGCTCGGCGCCTTCTACGCGCTGCCGAACCTGTTCGAACAGAACCCGTCGATCGAGATCACGCCGCTGCGCGGCGCGCAGATCGATGACGCCACGGTAAAACAGGTCGAGCAGGCCTTGAAACAGGCCGGTGTCGACTCGGTCGGCATCGAGCGCCAGCCGAAGAAGCTGCTGGTGCGCTTCTCGTCGACCGAGGCGCAACTGAAGGCGCAGGCGGTGCTCGAGGCCAGGCTTGGTGACCACTACACCACCGCCTTGACACTGTCGCCGAATCTGCCCGGCTGGCTGAAGAGCCTCGGCGCCGAGCCGATGTATCTGGGCCTGGACCTGCGCGGCGGGGTGCATGTGCTGATCGATGTCGATATGGATGCCGCGATCAAGCAGGCGTTGGAGCGTTATTCCAGCGATATCCGCAGCTACCTGCGCAAGCAGAAGATCCGCTATCTCGGCACCCGCGTGGAGAACGGCGGCATTACCGTGCGCTTTCGTGATATCAAGTCGCGCGATCAGGCCCTGCCGAAACTGGAGGAGGCCTTTCGCAATCTCTTGATCGAGGCGGACGACAAGAGCGGCAAGCCGTTGCTGCATGCCCGCCTGACCCCGCGCGAGGAACTCGCGATCAAGAAATTCGCGTTGCAGCAGAACATCACCACCCTGCGCAACCGCGTCAACGCGCTCGGCGTGTCCGAGCCGGTGATCCAGCAGCAGGGCGACCGGCGCATCGTCGTGCAGTTGCCCGGCGCGGCCAACCCCGGTCGCCTGAAGGAGATCCTGGGCGCCACCGCGACGCTGGAGTACCGCTTGGTCGATACCGAGCACAGTGTGGCGGACGCGGTCGCTGGCAAGGTGCCGCCGGGCGCCAAGCTGTATCATGAACGCAACGGTCAGCCGATCCTGTTGAAACGGCGTGTGATCGTCACCGGTGACCAGATCACCGATGCCTCCTCCGGCCTCGACCAGCGCAGCGGCTCGCCGGCGGTGTTCGTCACGCTCGATTCGCAAGGCGCGCGGCGCATGCGCAACATGACCACCGAGAACGTCGGCAAGCCGATGGCGGTGGTGTTCATCGAGAACCGGACCAAAACCGTGATGGTCGATGGCAAGCCGGTGAAGCGCAAGGAGCGGGTGGAAGAGGTGATCAGCGTCGCCAATATCCTCGAACCTTTCGGTCGCCGCTTCCAGACCACGGGGCTGGATTCCACCGAGGAAGCGCACAACCTTGCGCTGTTGCTGCGCGCCGGCGCGCTGGCCGCGCCGATCGAAATCGTCGAGGAGCGCACCATCGGCCCCAGCCTGGGGCAGGACAACATCGATCAGGGTTTTCGCTCGGTGGTCGTCGGCTTCCTGCTGGTGCTGGTGTTCATGGCGGTGTGGTATCGCCAGTTCGGCCTGATCGCCGATGTCGCGTTGGCGATGAACCTGGTGCTGATCGTCGGCATCCTGTCGCTGTTGCAAGCCACCTTGACGCTGCCCGGCATCGCCGGCATCGTGCTCACCGTTGGCATGGCGGTGGACGCCAACGTGCTGATCTACGAGCGCATCCGCGAGGAGCTGCGCAACGGCAATACGCCGCAGGCCAGTATCCATGCGGGCTACGACAAGGCGCTCTCGACCATCGTCGATGCCAACGTCACGACGATGATCGCCGCGGCGGTGCTCTTCATCTTTGGCACCGGGCCGATCAAGGGCTTCGCGGTGACGCTGTTCATCGGCATCCTGACCTCGATGTTCACCGCGGTGATCGGATCGCGCGCGCTGGTCAACCTGATCTGGGGCGGCAAGCATCGCCTGAAACAAGTTCCGATTGGAGGCTATTGAGATGCCCGTCCTGACCAATACCCATATCGATTTCATGGGCAAACGCCGGCTGGCGTTCATGATCTCTGGCGCGTTGCTGCTGATCTCGCTGCTCTCGCTGGCCGTCCAGGGCTTGAAGTTTGGTATCGACTTCACCGGCGGCACCCTGCTGGAGGTCGGTTACGAACAAGCAGCCGATCTGGGCGCGATCCGCGAGACCCTGGCCAAAAGCGGTTTCGGCGATGCGGTGGTGCAATACTTCGGTAGCGACAAGGATGTACTGATCCGGCTCGCGCCAAACGAATCGGTCGAGGCCGCCAAGCTCAGTGACAAGGCCTTCGCCGCCCTGAGCGCGGCGGTGAATGGCAAGGTGGAGCTGCGCCGCGTGGAGTTCGTTGGGCCGCAGGTTGGTGATGAACTCACCGAGGACGGCGGTCTGGCGATGCTGTACGCCCTGATCGGCATCCTGATCTATGTCGCGATGCGCTTTGAATACCGCTTTGCGTTCGGTTCGGTGATCGCGTTGATCCATGACGTGCTGATTACCCTCGGTGTCTTCTCCCTGTTTCAGATCGAGTTCGATCTGCCGGTGCTGGCCGCGATCCTGGCCGTGATCGGTTACTCGCTGAACGATACCATCGTTGTCTTCGACCGCGTGCGTGAGAACTTCCGCAAGATCCGCAAAGGCACGTCAGAGCGCATCATCGATATCTCGCTGAACGAGACCCTGTCGCGCACCATCATCACCTCGGGTACCACCTTGCTGGTGGTGATCGCGTTGTTTCTGCTTGGCGGCGAGATCATCCACGGCTTTGCGCTGGCGTTGATGATCGGCATCATCGTCGGCACCTACTCATCGATCTATATCGCCAGCGCCAGCGTGCTCGAGATGGGCATCTCGAAGGCCGATCTGATGCCGGTGCCGAAGGAAGGGGCCGAGGTCGACGACCGCCCCTGAGTTCTCCGGCAAGGCCGCCTCAGTCGGCGAACTCCAGGCGTTCGACGTATTGTTCGACCGCCGCTTTCGCGCAGGATTC
>JALVEB010000046.1 GCA_027008705.1 Sedimenticola sp.
TCATTTCGCTTGACGTTTCCTGTATTTCAAAGGCTTGGCGCTGTCGCCCGATCCGCTCGCTTGATCGAACCTACGCCCATATGGCAAAAAAACCGCTGTAGGCCGGTTCAAGTACCGCGGAACCGGCTGCGGCGGCGCCGCGCAACTGCGTCGCTGCCCGATCCGCTGCGCTTGATCGAGCCTGCGCCCTGTCGGGTCAATGGTATTTAAGTGTGATTGCTCTAGTAAATTCGCGGGTATTCGGTGTCGCGCCACTTGACTTAACCGGTCGGTCAAGTAAACTGAGCCTTATGAAGAGCGATCTCGACACCCGCAGTCGCATCCTTGCCACCGCGCGCAAGCTGTTTCATTCGCGTAGCTATGCCGATGTCGGAATCAAGGAGATCTGTGACGGAGCGAAGGTACAGAAGGGGAGTTTCTATCATTTCTTCCCATCGAAGCGCGATCTGGCGATGGCCGTCATCAATGACATGTCGGAGGATTGGGCGCATGGCTTTGTCGCCGAGGCCTTCGACAAGCGACTCCCGCCGATGGAGCGGCTCGACTATATGATCGATGCCGCTTACTACTGGCAGAAGGCCGCGCACGATATCGACGGACGTGTGCCGGGCTGTCTGTTCGGTAATCTGGCACTGGAGATCAGCACCCGCGACGAGGTTTTGCGCGCCAAGCTCAAGGCTGTTTTCGAGCATGCACGGGAACGTTTCGAGGAAACCCTCGATGAAGCCGTGGAGAACGGCATGGTTCCTCCGTTGGACGCGCATGCCACAGCCGAGGCGATGCTGGCTTACCTTGAAGGCGTCATCCTGTTGGCGAAGACGCGCAATGATCCGGATGTCGTCTTGAGGCTCGGTCCGGCGATCAAGACCTTGCGCATCGAACGGGGTGGCGTTAACTGAGGTTTTTTCGCCTACGCCTTAACCGACCGGTCTATTTTGCCGGGTGGCCACTGCGCTGGATAACTGCCGCGAGGCTTATTCAACGCCTTAACCGAACGACCGGTCAATCCGGTCGAATCATCAAGGAGAACACCATGAATGAAGCATGTGAAACCCTGGATGTGTGCGGACCGAACTCTCCGCTTCCGGTCCTGAAGACCCGCAAAACCATCGCGAAACCGTCTCCAGGCGAGGCGCTGAAGCTGCTGGGCGGCGAACGCCGAGATGCCTGTATCTTCGTTATTCGCAAGGTCTGAACGGGGAGGAGTAGATGATGGATACTGCAATCCGGCTGGATACGCCGACTGATGAAAATGCATTGAACGCTTGGTTCGACCAGCGTTTTGAGGAGAAGATGGCCGAACGCGAAGCCGCGCATACGCCGTCGATGACCCTGATCGCCACCAAGGGCACCCTGGATATGGCTTATCCGCCATTCATCCTGGCGAGTACCGCGGCGGCCCTGGGCTGGGAGGTTTCGATCTTCTTCACTTTCTATGGACTGAGCCTGCTGAAGAAGGAGCTCGACTTGAAAGTGACGCCGCTTGGCAATCCGGCGATGCCGATGAAGCTGCCGAAAGGCCCGGCCTGGCTGAAAGGACGCGAACTGCCGGTTCCAACCTCGCTGATGACGCTGATTCCCGGTTTCGACGGGATGGCCACGCGGATGATGAAGCAAACCATGGACGGCAAGGGGGTCGCGTCGATCTCGGAGTTGCGCGAACTGTGCATAGAGGCTGATGTCAAGTTGATCGCTTGTCAAATGACCGTTGACCTGTTCGAATACCAGCAGGATGACTTCATCCCGGAAGTCACCGAGTGGGTCGGTGCGGCGAGCTTTCTGCCGCGCGCTCTGGAAGCGGACGTGAACCTGTTCGTGTAAGCCGCAGTCACAAGCCCCCCGAACCGGCGTTTTCTCTACCGCGAGGCGCCGGTTCGGAAGGGTATACTCGCCGCCCATGAATTTCATGCCGCGCGCGCAAGGGATCTCGCGCTGCTTCGTCGAAGCCAACGCTGGCAGCGCGTTGGGCGGCGCGGGTCGCGGGCGCCTCCAGCTTTCGGAGTGGCATGATTGTTCCGATCCGGCGCAGGTGAACCTGATGCTGCTTCTTGGAGGATCGCATGGCCTGACCAATAATCCGGATGCCAGCTATCATGAGCTGTTTCATTTAAACGCCGCGCGTTTCCGGGAAGATCGGTCGTCCTTCTCCGGCTTCTTCCCGCAACACGCCATCGCGCAGCCGGTAGAGGCGCTGGAACAGCGGGATGATGTTTTCGTCGTGGGTGACGACGATGATCGCGGTGCCGAAGTCTCTGGCGACCTCGTAGAGCAAGCTCATGACCGAGAGGGCACGGTGGCTGTCGAGCGGCGCGGTGGGTTCATCGGCGAGAATCACCGGGGGGCGGTTGGCGAGCGCGCGGGCGATCGCGACACGCTGTTGCTGGCCGCCGGAGAGTTGTTCGATGCGCATCGTCGCGCGATCGGCGATGCCGAGCCGGGTCAGCAGCTCGAGCGCGCGGCGCCGGGCCTTGGCATCGCTCCGACCTTGCAACATCGGCAGCAGGGCGACGTTCTCCAGCGCATCGAGGAATGGCACCAGGTAGGGGCGCTGGAAGATGAAGCCGATGTGATCGCGTCGCAGGGCGCGGCGGTCCGTGGTTTTCCATCCGTTGTCGTAGACGGTTTTTCCGTCGAGTCGAATGCGTCCGCCGCTCGGGTCGATGATGGCGCCTATGCATTGCAGCAGCGTGGTTTTGCCCGAACCGCTGGCGCCGAGCAGGCCGACCACCTCGCCGGGTTGCACCTCCAGACTGGCACGCTTCAGCGCGCGCACGGCGGAATCCCCGTGGCCGTAGGTCTTGCTCAGATTCTCGACGCGGATCGCTGCGCTGCCCAAGGTTCAGCCTCCGATCGCCGAGGCCGGGGGCACGCGCAGCGCACCCCGGATGCCGGCGAGGCTGGCGAGCACGCAGATCACCAGGGTTACGCCGGCCGCGCTCAGGGTGTCGCATGGCAGCATCACGATGTGCTTCGGGAACAGCGGCGCCCAGTAGGTGACCGCGAGCTTGCCGACGATAAAACCGATGAAGCCCAGTCCCAGGGCTTCTTGCAGGATCATCCCGGCGATCAGGCGGTTCGGTGTGCCGATCAGCTTCAGTACCGCAATCTCCTTCAACTTGGTCTGAGTCATCGAATAGATAGTCAAGGCGATGATCGCCGTGCTGACCAGTGTGAGGATGGCCAGGAACAGGCCGATCTGACGCGATGCCATGGCGATCAGCTGGCCGATCAGGATGGTGGTCATCTGCTCGTCGGTGTAGGCCGTAAGGCGTAGCCAGCGTTCGATCTCGGCGGCCACGGCATGCGCGTCGTACCCCGGGAGCACGCGCACCAACACGGCGTTGACGCGGTGGTTCGCGAATTGATTGGCTTCGATCGCGGCGAGCAGCGCGGGGTTGGACGGCGGATTGAACAGCGGGTTCCCGGCGAGACGGCGCTTCTCCCGGAAAATTGCGTCATTGTCCTTCAGGAACTGGATCTGTTGCGCGTCTTTCAGCGGGAGAAAGACCACCGGGTCTCCGGCCGGTGAGCGCAGGCCGCGGGTCAGCCCCACCACGGTATAGTCGTGGCGCTTGATATGGATGCGGTCGCCGAGCGCGAATCCCGTGCGTTCGTCGGCGACCAGCTCATAGTGCGGGCGCAGGATCGGCCGGCCGGCGACCAGGTATTCGGGGCCGCCGCCGGCGCCGGGCTCGTAGCCGGCGAGCAGGATGCGCACCGACCGTCCCTGGTCGGAAACCTCCATCGTCAGGTAGGCAACGTTGCCGGCGCGCGCCACGCCGGGCAGTGCGAGCAGCCCCCGGCGCATCTCGTCGGGCAGCGATGACGGCTCGGCGAAGGGTCCAAGCGTATCTTGCTGCACCACCCAGATGTCTGCCCGGCTGGCGCGTAGCAGCGCCTTGCCGTCGTCGACCATGCCACGAAACACACCGGCCATCGTCAGGGTCACGCCGATCAGCAGGCCGAGTCCGAGCGCGGTGGCCAGATAACGGCCGAAGCCGTCGGCGATGTCGCGGTAGGCGAGGTTGATCACCGCGCCTCCAGGCGGTCGCCATCACGCAGGCGGTGCGCGCTGTAGACAATCACCCGCTCGCCGGCGGTGAGTCCGCCTGTGAGCTGGATCTTGCCGTCGGCATCGCGCGCGCCGATCTTCAGCGCCTGAAAACGTGCCTTGCCGTTTTTCAGCACCCAAGCGCCGGCTTGTCCTTCACGCCAGTGGAGAGCCGCCGCCGGCAGCCAGCGCGCGTTCTTGATTATGGGCAGTTCGATGCTGACCTCGGCCAGCATGCCGATCGCAAGATCATCCGGGATGGCGTCGAAGGCGACATCCACCCAGCGTTCCTCGGTCAGGCTGTCAGCAATCCATTCGATGCGCGCGACCTTGCCGGGCAGGGTGCGCGCCCTGCCGCGGAGCCGGATGTGGGCCGGCAGGCTTAGGCGCAGGTGCCGCGCGGCCCGCTGGTCGATGCGCGTGCGCACCCACAATGTGTCCGGGTCCATGATCCGAACCACCGGCGCGCCGGCCATCACCACCGAGCCGGGTTCCACGCGGCGTTCGATGACCACGCCATCGGCCGGGCTGCGCAGGAGCAGATCGTCGAGTAAAGCCTGAATGCCGTCGCGCTCGGCGCGCGCCTTGTCCAGTTGGCGCCGCGCCGCCTCGACATCGGCCCCGGCGGCATGGTATTGCTCGGCAATTGCGCCTGCCGTGGTCGCCTTGGCCTCGGCGGCCTCGCGGCTGATCTGCTTCTTTCGCAACAACGTGCGATAGCGGTGGGCTTCGTCACGCGCCAGTTGCACCCGTTGGGCCAGTTCGCGTTGTCGCGCCTGCGCTGCCTCGACCGTATGCTCGGCGGCTTCGACGGCGTTGCCGGCGGCGCGCAGGCGGTCGCGCAGATCGACCGGGTCCATTGCGCCGATCACCTCGCCGCGCGAGACCGGGTCGCCGTGGTCGACACGCAGCTCCAGCAACCGGCCGCTCCGGTTCGGTCCGATATCATAGCGGCGCCGCGCTTCGATCGTGGCGATGCCGAATGCCCGGGGATGCAGCGTGCCGGTTTCGACCGGCGCGGTTCGTACCCGCACCGGCGCCAAGGGACCCTTGATCAGGATCAGTGCGATGGCGATGCCGAGCAGAACCGCCAGCAGCAGGGTGGCGAGCAGGCGCTTGCGGCGAATGTTCATCGGGGCGGGGCGGCCCTGCGCTTACGTCGCAAGGTAGCGAGTCGTTCGAGCGCGTTCGCTTTGTCGGCGGACGACAGTTTCCAGCACAAATTGCACATCTTGTTGATGTCCTCGTTTGGCGTTGACTTGGGTGACTCGATCGGCGGCTTGCTTCGTTCTGGAGCCCGGTATCGGCGCTCAATGGAACGCCCGGAACGACAAATGTCCAGCAGAGCATGCTGCATCGGTTTCCCTGGGCCTGCTATAGTCTCGGGATGAAGAATGATGAAGAACCTCGGGGACTCCAGTCGGCTTCGCGGCTGTTGCCGGCCACGCCGTTGTGGCGGCGGGTGCCGACGCGCATGCCCGACGGGCGTCCATACCATGATTTCATGATGCTGATTCCCCGTCTGCGACAAGCGCCCCGGTCACGGCAGCAGGAAGTGATCGATGCGCTGGAACGGGTATTCGCAAGCTATGGCAAGGCCGTGGCATTCGTCGATCTGAACCTGAAGCTGAATCTGCTGTGGGTGAGTGTGCGCCCCGCCCCCGGGCTTTGCCTGGAGATGGCCCAGGTGATCCAGCATGCGGTGCCGGAGGCGTTGTTGATCGCCAGCCAGGCCGATGCGCTGGAACGCTTCCGGGCGACGAGAAAGCGCTTGTCACGCGAACAGGCCGCCGAGTAAAGGGGCTTCAATCGTTTTCGTATTCCTCGGCGCGGCGGGCGTCGCCGCGCACGCGTTCCACCGGGTAGCGTTCCTCGTTGATGTCGATTTTGCGTTGCGCGGCCGCGATCAGGTCGATGTCGAGGCGCTCGGCGATGCGGATCAGATAGATCAGAATATCCGCCATCTCGAGCGCCACGGCTTCTTTTTTCCCGCCTTCGAGGTGTTGGCTCTGTTCCTCGCTAAGCCATTGGAAATGCTCCACCAGCTCCGCGCATTCGGCAATCAACGCCATCGACAGGTTCTTGGGTGAGTGAAATTGCTCCCAATCCCGACGGCGCGCAAATTCGAGCAGGCGCGCGTTTAGCTGCTGTAGCGAATCGCCCGAGGCTTCAGGCATTGGTGACCGACTTCAGGTTGGGGTCGCTGCGACATTCCTGGAAGATGCGCGCCGAGCAGTGAGCGCAGATCTCTTTATCGAGCCGTTGGTAGATGACGTGGATCGCCTCGGGTTTGGAATTGAAGAAGTTGCGCGGGCCGATCTCGCGGATGAATTCGCCCTGCGCCATGAACTGCCAGACCTTGCCCTTCATGCCGGCGAAGTAGAGGCCGCCGCCGAGGGCTTGCAGGCGCTTGGCCTCCTGGGTGAGAACCTCCGCGCCGGCCACGTCGATGAAGTTCACGCCCTGCATCATGATGAGGATGTGCTTGATGCCTTGCACCTCGGTGATTTCAGCGAGCTTGCTCTGGATGTGGTTGATCGAGCCGAAATAGATCGACATGTCGATGCGGATGATGCGCAATTGCGGACATTGCGCGATGGGTTTGCTCTCTACATTGATCAGCTTGCGCTTGGGGTCGTCGGGATCCGGGGCCAGCAGGACGATCTCCGGTGTCGAGGTGCGGCTGAGAAAGATCACCAGTGACAGCAACACGCCGAGGTAGATTGCGAATTCCAGCTCGAGGAACAAGGTGGCGAGGAAGGTGACGACCAACACCCCGGCCTCGGAGCGGCTGGCGCGCACCAGATGCTTGATCTGGCCGAATTCGATCAGGTTCCAGGCGACCAGCAGGATTACCCCCCCCATCGCGGCGACTGGGATATAGGCGGTCAGCGGCGCGATCAACAGAACGATCAACATCAAGGACACAGCGGCGAAGATCGCCGACATCGGGGTGACCGCGCCGGCGGTATAGTTGATGCCGGAGCGGGTGAAGGAACCGGAGCCCGCGTAGCTGGAGAAGAAGCTGCCGACCATGTTGGACAGGCCCTGGCCGATGAACTCCTGGTTGCCGTCGATGCGCTGATGGGACTTGGCCGCCACCGAGCGGGCGATGGAGACCGCCTCGATCAGGCCGAGCAGCGCGACCGCGAAAGCTTCCGGCGCAAGCTGGCGGATCGTATCCATCGAGAAATCCGGCATTGACATCGGCGGGAGGTGAGCCGGAATCGCGCCGACCAGACGGATGCCATGTTGCTCGCCGCCGAGCACCAGCGCGACAAGCGATCCGACGATCAGCGCGATCAGCAGATGAGGCGCCTTGGGTGAGAGCCTGCGCACTCCGATGGCTGTCAGCAGCGTGACGATGGCTACGATGAATACATAGAGATTCGCCTCGCCGATGCTGCTGCCGATCTGGGCCCAGGTGTGGGCGAAGGATTCGCCCCGGGGCACCTCGATGCCAAGCACGTGTTTCATCTGGCTGGTGGCGATCAGCAACGCCGCGCCGGCGGTGAAGCCGATGACCACGGTATGCGAGACGAAGTTGACCAGGCTGCCGAGCCTCGCGACGCCAAAGCCGAACTGGTAGGCGCCGGCGAGGAAGGTCATCGTCAGCGCGAGCTTGATGAACTCCGGCGAGCCGGGTTCCGCGTGGTGGCTGATGGCGGAGAACACCACGATCGAGATGGCGGTGGTCGGGCCGGAGATCAGGTGACGGGAGGAACCGAACAGGGCGGCGATGATGGGTGTCACCATCGCGGTATACAGGCCGTATTCCGGGGGCAGCCCGGCAATGGTCGCGAAGGCGATGCCTTGGGGAAGAACGATGACCGCGCCGGTGAGACCCGCGAGAAAATCGCGTTTCAGCGTCGTGCGGTTGACCAGCGGCCACCATTTTAGAAAGGGGAGAAAGCCAGCCAGAAAGCGCCAGAAATCCTGTTGCATTTTTATCCCGGATCGTATTGGTTGATGAATTGGGCAGGGGGAAACCGTACAGTTTCAATCATTATATCATGAAACGCTAACGCCTATTAAAGCCGGCGCGCGGGATGATTGCGCATTTGTTGCGCCAATGTGGCGGGTCGAAACCTTTTTTATGGCGGAACCGCAAGAAAATCTTTCGCCCGGTGATGGCATCCGGCGCGATGATCTGTAACACTACGGAGCATAAGGAGGCCCTCGTAGCGCCTGATTTATGGAGGAGAAAAAACGTTGAAGAAATATCGATTCCTTTCCGCGTGGCTGTTACTGCTTGTGCTGTTGTCGGGTCATGGTCGTTGTTGGGCGGAAACGATCACGCTGGAAGAGGCGATCAACCAGGCGGGACGCCAGCGCATGCTGACGCAGCGCATGGTCAAGGCCTACGCCATGATTGGCCAGCGGGTCAGCATCGGCCGCGGCTATGACCAGCTCGATGCCGCGATCGCGCTTTTCGACAATCAACTGCAAACCCTGAAAACCATCGCCGCGACACCGGAGGAGAAGGCCAGTCTGAACAAGGTGGCGCGGTTGTGGCGTCGGTTCAAGCGAAAACTCGATGGCAAGCCCAGAAAGTCCGAAGTCGCGTCGCTCGACAGGCTGGCGGAGGCGGTGTTGACGGAAGCGGATCATTTCGTCGGCCTGTTGGAAAAGCGTTCCTCGAAACACGCCGGTCATTTGACCAACCTGTCCGGGCGGCAACGCATGCTGACCCAACGCATGGCCAAGTATTACCTGTTTCTGAGTTGGGGTCTGGACCAGCCGGCTTACCGTCAGGCCTTCGATGAGGCCGTGGAACAGTTTCAGAACAGCCTGAACGAACTACAGAACTCGACCGAGAACACCGCGCGGATTGGTAGCGAGTTGGATCAGGTGGAGCAGCAGTGGCGACTCTTCGGGTTGAGTCGGCTGGTGGGAAAGAACCGCTATGTGCCGTCGCTGGTGGTGCGTTCGCTGGACAACATCCTGCAAAGGATGGATCATATCACCTCGCTGTACGCCAAGCTGGACAGATAGCGCATGATCTTGACCACCACCCCGTCCGTCGAGAACCGCGCCGTGGGCGCCTACCTCGGTGTCGTCACCGGAGAGGCGATTCTCGGCGCAAACCTCTTCAAGGATTTCTTTGCCAGCGTGCGCGATATCGTCGGTGGGCGCTCCGCCGCCTATGAGAACGAGTTGAAGAAGGCGCGGACTATTGCCTTCGATGAGCTGACCGCACAGGCGCGCGAGCTCGGCGCGAACGCCGTCGTCGGCATCGACATCGACTATGAAACCGTCGGTTCCCAGGGCGGCATGTTGATGGTCAGCGTCAGTGGCACCGCGGTGACGCTGCGCTGAATCCGCGCTTGATCCCGTTTCCGAAAAACTGATGCGCGGCGCCACGATTCTTCGCATCGTCGGTTTCTTCAGCATGGGCTTCAGCCTGACGATGCTGATCCCGATTGCGGTGTCGTTGTGGTATGGCGACGGTGAGGCCCACCATTTCCTGACCGCGCTGTTCGTGATCCTGTTGCCGGGCATGGGATTCGCATGGCTGGGGCGCAAGGCCAGCGGTGATCTGGCGACGCGCGACGGTTTTCTTGTCGTGGCGATCTTCTGGGCCGGGATCAGCGCGGTGGCCACCTTGCCGTTGCTGTTGGGCGCGCACCTTTCGTTCGTCGATGCTCTGTTCGAGGCGGTCTCGGCCTTTACCACCACGGGCGCGACGGTGATCACCCATATCGAGGCTTTGCCAAAATCGGTATTGTTCTACCGCCAGCAGCTGCAATGGTTCGGCGGCATGGGGATGATCGTGTTGGCGGTCGCGGTCCTGCCGTTGGTCGGGATCGGCGGCATGCAACTGTATCGCGCCGAGGCGCCCGGGCCGATGAAGGAAGAGAAGCTCACCCCCCGCCTGGCGCAGACCGCGCGCACCCTGTGGGTGATCTATCTGGGCATCACGGTGGCCAATGCACTGGCCTACTGGCTGGCCGGCATGACGCCGTTCGATGCCATCGCGCACAGCTTGTCGACGGTTTCCACCGGCGGCTTCTCGACCCATGACGCCAGCCTGGGCTGGTTCCACAGTCCGTTGATCGAAGGCATTGCGGTGGTGTTCATGCTGGCGGGCGGGATCAACTTCAGCGTGCATTTCCTGGCGCTGCGCGGGCGCAGTCCCATGCCCTACCTGCAGGATGTCGAGGTCCGGTTCTTCCTGCTCTTCGTGCTCGTCGTGGTGGTGCTGGTGAGCCTGATGCTTCGCGCCAGCGGCGAGTATACGAGTATGTCGAGCCTGCGCAACGCGCTGTTCGAGGTGGTTTCGGTGATTACCAGTACGGGCTTCGGGACCGTCGATTTCTCGCGTTGGCCCGATTTCCTGCCGGTATTGCTGATCTTCATCAGCTTCGTCGGGGGGTGTGGCGGTTCGACCGCCGGTGGCATGAAGGTGTTGCGCATCATGGTGCTGGCGCAGATCGGGCTGCGCGAGGTGAAGCGTTTGATCCATCCGCGCGCCTTGATCCCGGTGCGCCTGGGGGGGCGTGTGCTGCGCGAGCGCACCTTGGAGGCGGTATGGGGCTTTTTCGCCGCCTATGTACTGTCGTTCGTGATTCTGATGTTGCTGATGATGCATGCCGGGCTGGATCAGGTCTCGGCGTTCTCGGCGATCGCCACCAGCATGAACAATCTCGGCCCCGGCCTTGGCGAGGTGGCCAGCAACTTCGCCACGGTCAGCGACAGCGGCAAGTTGATCGCCGCCTTCGCGATGCTGCTCGGGCGCTTGGAGATCTTCACCATTCTGGTGTTGATGATGCCGGAGTTCTGGCGGCGTTGAACGCTGTGGGTCTTACTTCAGCGGCGCGGGTTCCTCGATCACCGGCAGCACCTTGCCGTTCATCAATACGCCAAGATAGTGGGTTGGATGGCGGCTTTCGGGGCGGTCTTTCAATTGCACCAGATAGTACCAGCGGTGCTGTCGTTCATGGTGCGCGATCGGTTTCAGCTCGATGCCGTGGATTGCGGCATGGGCCATTGCCGGAAGCCGCGCGCGCCATTGGGCGACGATTTTCAGCAATCCGGCCAGGGTCAGCGGCGGGGCGCCGTTCTCCGGATACCACTCGGGCGACGCGGCGATGTCGTCCTGCTTGGCGTAAACGACGATCTTGACGCTGTCGAAGCGTTCGATGATCTCCAGCGGCCAGGGTGGGTGGCCGGCCTGAGGGGCGCTGGTGGTCAGTAGCAGCAGGGTGCCGAGGATTCGGGCTCGCATGACGTTCTCCAGTCGGGATACGGTATGGCCGCGCATTATACCCGTCGCCCATGAATTTTCGGTTTTTCGAGACCGTTGCTCGCGTCCGTGGGCCAGGCGTGGAAACGAGTCATCGCCCTTTCCATGGCGAGTTTTCGCAACGACGCCCAAGGGCGCGAGGAGGGGCCGCGGTGGCCGAAAATTCATGGGCGGCGGGTATATGGCGAGTCGGGCTTGTTCAATGCGCGTTCCGGCGGGGTGTATTCCAGGTCCAACGATTCGGCGACGGCGGGATGAGTCAGGTGGCCGCGGTGGACGTTGAGTCCGCTGCGCAGGCCGGCGTCGCGGCGCAGTGCGTCGAGCCCCTGGTCGGCCAGTTTGCGCACGCGGGGCAGGGTGGCGTTGACGAGCGCCTGGGTGGCGGTGCGGCCGCAGGCGGCGGGGATGTTGGTCACGGCGTAGTGGACGACGCCGGCTTCGAGGTAGGTCGGTTCGGCGTGGGTGGTCGGCCGCGTGGTTTCGACGCAGCCTCCCTGATCGACGGCGACATCGACGATGACCGCGCCGGGGCGCATTCGTTCGACGGTCTCCCGGTGGATCAATTTCGGCGCGCTGTGGCCGGGGATCAGGACCGCGCCGATCAGCAGGTCGCAGCGTCGCGCGAGTTGCCCGATTGCGCGGGCGGTGGCCTGGCGGGTCTTCAGCGCCGGTCCGAAACCTTCGTCGAGCGCGCGCAGGCGTTCCGGGTCACGGTCCATCAGGGTGGTGTCGGCGCCCATGCCGAGGGCGATGCGCGCGGCGTTGAGGCCGACCACGCCGCCGCCGAGCACCAGCACGCGGCCGGGTTCGACCCCGGGCACGCCGCCGAGCAGAACGCCGCGCCCGCCGTGGATGTTGTGCAGTGCGTGAGCGCCGGCCTGGGTGGCGATGCGGCCGGCGACCTCGCTCATCGGCGTCAGCAGCGGCAGGCGGCCTCGGTCATCGGTGACGGTCTCGTAGGCGATGGCGGTCACGCCGCTGTCGAGCAAGGCGTGGGTCAGTCGCGGCAGCGCGGCGAGGTGCAGGTAGGTGAACAGCAGCAGGCCTTCGCGCAGGAAGCCGATTTCCCCGGCCTGGGGTTCCTTGACCTTGACCACGAGGTCGGCCGCCCACGCGGATTCGGCCTCGGCGACGAGCATGGCGCCGGCGGCGCGGTAGTCTTCGTCGCGGAAGCCGGCGTTGCGCCCGGCGCCGGTCTGGATCAGGACCTGGTGTCCGGCACCGCTCAGCGCGTGGACCGCGTCCGGGGTCAGGCCGACGCGGGTCTCCTGCGCCTTGATCTCGGTCGGGGTGCCGATGCGCATCGCGCTACAGGGTGATGACCTGGTCCGGCGGGTTGCCGGCCAGCGCGGCATAGAGGTCTGGGAAGCAACCGACGACGGCGCCGTCGACCAGCTTGTCGCTGATCTCGCGTTCGTCGCAGCACTGGTCGCAGCCCATCAGCAGCATGCCGTGGTCACGCGCGACCGCGGCCAGGCGTTCACCGATCGGGTTGTCTTTCACCAGTACATAGTTGTTGTCTTCGAAGAAGAACATGCCGACGACTTCGACGCCGTGGGCATCGCTCTCCAGCTGTGGCAGGATCATCTTGCCAAGTTTGAACGAGACCGTGTGACCTTGGGTCGAGAAGATATAGGCGATTTTCATCTTACGCTTGTCTGCATCGGGACGGATCGCCAACGATAGCAGTTGCCCGCGTGGTTTCCAAGCGGCGGGGTCAGCCCAGGGCCTTCGACTTGTCGCATTCGATCAAGGCGTAGGCCGAGTGATTGTGGATCGATTCGAAGTTTTCGGTTTCGACCAGATAGTAATCGATCCGTGTATCGGCGTTCAGGCGGGTTGCGACGTCGCGAATCATGTCCTCGACAAACTTTGGGTTGTCGTAGGCGCGCTCGGTGACGTGTTTCTCATCGGGTCGCTTCAACAGGCCGTAGAGTTCGCACGAGGCTTCTTGTTCGACCATCTCGATCAATTCCTCGATCCACACGAAGCCATGGGTGCGCACCTTGACCGTGACATGGGAGCGCTGGTTGTGCGCGCCATAGGCCGAGATCTTCTTCGAGCACGGGCACAGACTGGTGACCGGGACCACGACCTGGGTATACATCTCCGGACGGCCATCGCGGAGCTCGCCGGTGAGGGTGACGTCGTAGTCCATCAGGCTTTCGACACCGGTGACCGGAGCGCGTTTGTTGACGAAATAGGGAAAGCGCATCTCGATATGGCCGGCGTCCGAGTCGAGCCGTTCGCTCATCTCGACCAGCATGTCCTTGAAGGAATCGACCGAGATCTCCCGCTCGTGCCGGTTCAGGATGTCGACGAAACGCGACATGTGCGTGCCTTTGAAATGGTGGGGCAGGAATACGAACATGTTGAAGGTCGCGATCGTATGCTGTTCTCCCTGAGTGCGATCCTTGACGCGCACCGGGTGGCGGATGTCCTTGATGCCGACCTTGTCGATCGCGATCTCACGCGAGTCATGGCTGCCCTGGACATCGGCGATGGCGTGCTGGGGTGAATCGGATTCAGTGGCTTTCATAGAGTTGTCGCGCATCGAATAACTGAGTGAATCAGTGAGATATTACGCTATATCAGCACTTGATGATAGGGGACGCCGGATTATGCTATGACTGCTCGGCGGGTTCAAGCCGCCCACGCGAAAAAACCATGTAAAAAAGAATGAATTGAATCGGGCGGCGGGGCCGATATTCAATGCTATCGTTACCGGGAAACAGGAGTTGGGTTCCGCTCCGTGGCGGTGTTCGATTCTCCCGGATTCCCATTCGTTGACCAGGTAACCTCATGGCATGAACAAATTGTCGCTGATGGTCTGTCCGCACGACACGGCGAAGCGACCGGAACGCTGGTTCGCTTTTGCCCAGTATCTTGCGCGCAAGCTGGAGGAGCCACGCGTGGTCTTTTCGCCCTCGCTGGGTTTCGAGGATTTTCACCAGCGGATGGCATCGGCCGATCTGATCTACGCCAATCCTCAGGATACCCACCATCTATGCCGGGAGCGGGGTTACCAGCCGATCGCGCGCGCGGCCAATCTGTTCGACGAGGTGGTGATCATCGCCAACCAAGGCATGGTGGAATCGGCGCCGAACCTGTCGGTTGCGGCGTTGGAGGGGCGTACCGTGGCCTCGGTGCCCTCGATGCTGCCTACCTGCCTGGCGCTGGAGCGATTGGGAGCGCGGGGAATCCGCCCGGCGGCGGTTCTTGCGCGCGACAGCTGGCTTGCGGTAATGAATGCGGTGTTGCGCAAGGAGGCCCCGTTCGGTTTTGTCTACAAGGATTTCTTCGATGGTCTCAGTCGCCTGGGAAAGCGCATGATGCGGGTTCTGGACGAGAGCGATGACGGCTGCATCCATCATAGCTTCGTGCTTGCGCCGGGTCTCGAGGGGGATTGCCAGCGCATCGCCGACCGCTTGTTCGGCATGCACGAGGACCATGGCGGGCGCGCGGTGCTCGACGCCCTGGATATGACGCGTCTGGTTCCGGTTCATGCCTCGATCCTCGACAAGGTGACCGCACTGCGGGCGGTCTGTGACCGGGCGGTTCAATGATCTTCTCGGATCAACAGGGTATCCATCAGATCGATCATGAACTCGGTGTCTTCGTCGCCCAGTGAGGTCCAGGCTTCGAAGTTCAAGGCTTCGAGCACACCGCGACCCTGCTCGGTGGTAGGCATTGCCTCGAGCAGCCGGACAAGATCCGGGCAGACTTCGAGTAGTCTGGGAGAGGCCATCAGGCTGTGATGGACCACTTGGATCTGGCTGCGGACCAGGGGGCGGAGCTGCTTCTTGACCGGGGTCGAGAACTGGTCGAAGGCGTCGGCAAGCACAAAGCCGATGTCCGCCTCTCCACGAATCAGCGCCTTGGCGACCGCGATC
>JALVEB010000047.1 GCA_027008705.1 Sedimenticola sp.
TGGCGTTCGATGAAGACAGAAACCGCACAAGAAAAGGCCAGGGTGCCGCCAATCTCTCGATTATCCGGCATATCGCCCTGAACCTCATCAAGGATGAACGATCATCCAAGGTGGGCGTTAAAACCAAGCGAGCCAAGGCCGGTTGGGATCAGCGCTACTTGCTCAAGGTGCTTGCGATGAATTAAGCGCGATTGCCCTGGCCAGGGCAATCGCGCTTCCATCCCATCGACCTGACAAGGCGCGGACCCGATCAAGCGCAGCGGATCGGGCAACAGCGCTATTGTGTGGCCGCGCCGCAGCCGGTTCCGCGGTATTTGAATCGGCCTACAAAGGTTTTATTGCCATGTGGACACGGTGCCGAGGCGAGCTGGCGGATCGGGCGATGGCGCCAAGCCTTTGAAATCAGGAAACCTCAAGCGAAATGAAGCGCGATTGCCCTGGGTTTACCGCCGGATGCGGACTCAGTAGCCGGCCAGCAGCAGATACTCCCGGCCCTCGCGCAGGCCGAGGCCGTGCAGAAAGCGCTGGATGCCTTCCCGCGCGCCATGGTTGGCGATCCAGCACAGCACCAGATGACCGGGATGCGCGCGCAGCCACTCCGGCGCCACCACCGGGATGCCGTCGATGCGATTGCCGATCTTGCGCGGATCGATGTCGATCCATGCGCGCGGGCGGAAGCCGGCGGCGAGCAGCGTATCCGAGCGACGCCGGGTCTTGCGTCCGGCGCCCCAGCAGACGAAGCGCCCATGGTGGGCGCGCCACAGCGGTTCTTGCATCAGGTAGCGCAGTTTGACGCGGTCGAAGGCCGAGCGTCGGCAGCGCGGGTCGGTACGCGACAGACGCTGGGGATGGTCCCGCCAGTCGAGCAGCCGCTCGGGCCGTTTGCGCATGCGCGCGCCGCGCTGGTGCAGGCGCAGCCAGAGTTCGTAGTCCTCGGGGAAATCCCCTTCCCGGTAGGCGCCGGCGGCGAGCACCGCATCGCGCCGGTACATCACGCTGGGGTGTGTGAACGGGGATTCGGTATAGAGGGCGCGGGCGATCTGCGTGGGCGTCAGCAGGCGGTTCTGCCACTCGATATAGGCGCGCAGTCCGGCGCGGATCCGCTGCGCGGGGAACAGCCGCACGCGGCTGGCACACAGGGTCAACCCGGGGTCTTGCGCAAACGCGGCGGCTTGCAGGCGCAGTCTTGCCGGATGCATGCGGTCGTCGGCGTCGAGTCGCGCGATCAATGGCGCGCGCGCATGCGCCAGTCCCAGATTCAGCGCCGCGACCAGCCCCGGCCGGGGGTTGCGGATCAGACGCGCGCGGCGGTCGTTCAGCGCGCGGATGAGCGCGGCGCTGGTATCGCTGGAGGCATCGTCGATCGCGAGCAGTTCCCAATCGTCGATATCCTGGGCCAGCACTGAATCGAGGGTTTCCGCCAGGGTGTCGGCGGCATTGCGAAAAGGCAGCAGAATACTGATCGAGGGTTTGGGCATGAAAAACGCGAAAGCGGGTTGGAAGGCGGCATTGTGGCAGATTGCGGGCTTGCTCGCGGTCTTCCTGGCAATCCAGGCCTGGCGCGCGGCCGATTTACCGAAAGGGCCCGCGCCGCCGTTGCGTGGCGCGCTGCTTGCCGGTGGGGATTTCGACCTCGCGCGCGCCGGGAAGCCGATCCTGGTGCATTTCTGGGCTACCTGGTGCCCAATATGCAAGCTCGAGGAGAGCAGCATCGCCGCGCTGGCGCGTGATTACCCGGTCGTCAGCGTGGCGCTGCAATCGGGGGCGCCAGAAGAGTTGCGCGCCTATCTGGCGGAACGTGGACTCGATTTCCCAGTGATCGACGACGATGACGGCCGCCTGGCGCGGGCGTGGGGCGTACACGGCGTGCCGGCAAGCCTGATCATCGATCGCACGGGGCGGATCCGCTTTCGTGAAGTGGGCTATACCAGTGGTCTGGGACTGCGCT
The DNA here is from genome assembly GCA_027008705.1 of Sedimenticola sp. Classification (GTDB taxonomy): domain Bacteria; phylum Pseudomonadota; class Gammaproteobacteria; order Chromatiales; family Chromatiaceae; genus JALSSX01. Next base: position 1,949 of record JALVEB010000047.1, read on the forward strand.
TCCGTCTGTGGTGGGCGGCGCGCCGGCCAAGCGTCGGCAGTGTGGCTCAATCCTCTCCGATGACGCGATCGTCACGCGGCGCGGTGAGCAGGGTTTCGGCTTCCAGCGCGCTTTTCGCGAACATCATCCGGTAGGTGGCGACGTCGTTGTCGTCGGCGTTGGCGCGCCGCTCGCGCACCAGCTTCTTGGCATCCTGGTACTTGTCGAATACATCGAGTTGTTCGAGTTGACGTTCGCCGGTAATGCGGTAGACGAAAAAGGGCATTGGAATCGCTCCGTTCGTAATGAAATCAGCTTGAACCGGCCTGCGAAGGTGGAAATATGCAAGCACGACAAGTCGTTGATTTTTCATGGCCCGGGGTGATGTCACCCCGCGTCATGAGCGCTAATGGTAACCACGTTTCCCTCCGACAGGCGTTGTCGCCGCCAGGTCCACGGCGCGAAGGTCGGCCGCGGTAGCCGAAGATTCATGGGCGACGAGCAGCCATGGCGTTGGAACGCCATGGAGAAGTCGTTCCCCGTCACTATAGCACGGCGGGTTTGCGTCTTGGCCGGCCCCATGCAAAGCGTGGGGCCGGCGGGATCGCTCGCTTTCCACCCAGACGCGTGCCCGGGAGTGCGGCGCGGCTTGCCTCGCGAAGCCTTAACCGCCAAAATACGCCATGCTTCGCAACCCCCGAGTCGATCCAAGCCGATGAGCGCCATCCAGCCCGCCGAGAATGAACCTTTTGAATTGAAGGCCAGCGCGATCACCCTGCCGGTGTTGCGACTGTTCGATACCGACATGGACCGCATCGGTGAGCGACTCTCGCACAAGATCGACCAAGCGCCGGATTTTTTCCACAACGCGCCGATCGTCATCGACCTCTCGGCCCTGAAAAGCGGCGATGCCACCGTGGACTTCGCCCTGCTGGTCGGCCTGATTCGCGGCATGGGCATGATTCCGGTGGGTGTTCAGGGCGGCAACGAGCTGCAAAACGAGGCGGCCGAGATGCTCGAGCTGGCGATCCTCGGCAATGGCGGGGAGCGCAAGACCCGCCCCCGGCCCAAGCCGAAGCCCCGCGTCGGAGCCAACGCGGGCGATGGCGACAACGGCTCCGGCGGTCTGCTCGTCACCCGCCCGGTGCGTTCCGGGCAGCGTCTCTATGCGCGCGGCGGCGATCTGGTCGTGACCGCGGCGGTCAGTTCCGGCGCCGAGCTCTTCGCCGACGGCAATATCCATGTCTATGGGGCATTGCGCGGACGGGCCTTGGCGGGCGTCAATGGGAACGCCTCGGCGCGGATCTTCTGCCGTAAGCTCAATGCCGAGCTGGTCTCGATCGCCGGGCGCTACAAGGTCAGCGACAGCATCTCACGCGAGCACTGGGGCGATACCGTGCAGATCTATCTGGTCGACAACCGCTTGATCGTCGAGCCGGTTTGAATTCCCGGCGGGCGCGTCGGGAAGCGTTCGCCAAGCAATCTTCTAGGAGGAGAAATCGTGGCAAGAACCATCGTAGTAACATCCGGCAAGGGTGGGGTGGGTAAGACCACCACCAGCGCGGCCATTGCCATGGGCCTGGCCCAGCGCGGCAACCGCACCGCCGTGATTGATTTCGATGTCGGCCTGCGCAACCTGGACTTGGTAATGGGCTGTGAACGGCGCGTGGTATACGACTTCGTCAACGTCATCACGGGCGAGGCTTCGCTGAATCAGGCATTGATCCGCGACAAACGCTGCGATGATCTGTACATCCTGCCGGCCTCCCAGACCCGCGACAAGGACGCATTGACGCGCGAAGGCGTGGCCAAGGTGCTCGATGAACTGGGAAAGACCTTCGACTACATCGTTTGCGATTCTCCGGCGGGCATCGAGCATGGCGCCACGATGGCGATGTACTTCGCCGATGATGCGATCGTCGTGACCAACCCAGAGGTTTCCTCGGTACGCGATTCCGATCGCATGCTGGGCATCCTGGCGAGCAAGTCCCGCCGCGCCGAGAATGCCGAGGAGCCGATTCGCGAATACCTGCTGTTGACGCGCTATGCGCCGGAGCGCGTGGCCAAGGGCGAGATGCTCAGCGTCGACGACGTCCAGGAAATCCTGTCGCTGAAGCTGTTGGGCGTGATCCCCGAGTCGGCTGATGTGCTGGATGCGTCGAACAAAGGCGAACCCGTCATTCTGAACCAACAGTCCGATGCCGGTCAGGCCTATGCCGACGTCATCTCACGATACCTTGGCGACGAGGTGCCGCACCGTTTTCTCGAGGCGCGCAAGAAGGGCTTGTTCGGCCGCCTGTTCGGAGGTTGACCATGGGATTGCTGGATCTTTTTCGCAGGAATCAGAAAGCGAGCGCGTCGCTTGCCAAGGAACGCTTGCAGATACTGGTCGCGCACGAACGCTCCGCGCGCGATCGAACCCCTTCTTACCTGCCTCGCCTGAAGGAAGACCTGCTTGAGGTGATTCGCCGTTATGTCGATATCAGCCCGGATCAGGTACAGGTGACGCTCGACAGCGACGGCAACCAGGAGTTTCTCGAGCTCAATATCGCGCTGCCGGATCGGGATTGACCGGATCGGCTGCCCCCTCCTCCCGTTGGCCTGTCCCGGGTCATCGGTCCGGGTTTGCGCCGTGTTTTTCCCCAT
>JALVEB010000048.1 GCA_027008705.1 Sedimenticola sp.
AAAGCCGGTGCCTCTGGTCGGGACACCGGCTGAAGAAACGATACCCAGCTTGGGGGACCTGGGTATCATGGGCCGTACTTGGAGGGGAAACATGCGGCCCAAACGCTACGTAACGCTCGGAAAATAAGACCCCGCCGGGATCGAAAAAGTTTCATCGATTTTGAAAAAACGGGATGTTATTACATAACTATTTGTTGATATAAGGATTTTTATCGGCGTGGCGGCCAAGCTTTGATATAGATATCCTGCTTCGCGTAGGGAATCTCGATTCCGGCTTCATTGAAGGCGTTGTAGCTCTGTTCCAACAGGCTGTCGATCGCCCGCCCGCGCAGACGCGGATCGTTGACCCAGCACAATAGCTCGAAATCCAGGCTGGAGGCGCCGAAGGCGCGAAAGCGCACGCGCGGAGCGGGCGAGCGGACGACGTTCTCGTTGCGGTCCGCGACCTCCAGCAGAACCTCGCGGACCTTGGCGACGGATTCGCCGTAAGCGACCCCGATCGGCATGCGGATGCGGTACTTGGTGTACGGGCCGCCCGATTCGTTGATGATCTTGGAGTTGCCCATCACCGAGTTGGGGATCGTCAGTTCGACATCGTCACGCGTCAGGATGCGCGTGCTGCGCACCCCGATATGGGTGACCTCGCCGCGCTCTCCGGAGTCGAGCACGATGTAGTCGCCGATCTTGTACGGCGCGTCGGTCAGGATGAAGATGCCGGAGATGAAGTTCGCCAGGGTGTCCTTGGCGGCGAAACCGACGGCGATGCCGACCACTCCGGCCGAGGCCAGCCAGGCGGTCATGTCGATGCCCCAGGTGGCGAACAGCAGGTAGACCGCGAAGAGGATGACCAGCGCGCTGGCCAGATTGGTGAACAGCGGCAGGGTGTGCAGGCTGATCAGACCGGCGCGGTCGGGCTGCTCGGCCAGCGAGCGGATCAGCAGGCGCAGGAAACGGCTCAGAAACACCGCCCAGATCAGGATGCTGACGCTTTTCAGAACCAGTCGCGCGGTATCGGTCCAGGCGGCGCCGGGCGGGACGATGTTCAAGGCGATCAGCAGTCCGATCAGCAGCAGGGTATAGAACAGCGGTGGGCGCAACAGGCGCACCAGTTCGTCGTCGAAGGCGAAATCGGTGCGGCGGGCGAGGCGTAGCGCGATGCGGCCGAGCAGCCAGGTTGCGCCGGCGGCGATCACCAGGCCGGCGAGGATCACGACCGCCGCCTGTGCCAGCGGATGGTCGCCCATGGCATCGAGCAGCGGCTGGATCAGCGCCAGCAGTTGCCGGGCCTGTAGCTCGACCGCGTCCGGCGTGGCGGCGCTTGCCGCGCTCATAGCGCCTGTAGGTGACGAATGCGGATCGAGGCGGGCGGGTGGCTGTGGTAGAAACCCGAGTACAGCGGGTCCGGCGTCAATGTCGCGGCATTGTCGCGATACATCTTCACCAGCCCGCTGATCAATGCCCGTGCGCTGGCCTGTTGCGCGGCGAACTCATCGGCCTGGAACTCATGACGGCGCGACAGCATCGCGCCGAGCGGATGCAGAAAGAAGGTGAACACCGGCGTCACCAACAGGAACAAGGCCAGCGCCAGCGCCGGGCTGGAATGTTCGACACCGAGTCCGTGGTAGAACCAGGCCTGCTGCGAGAGCCAACCGAGCAGGGCCAGGCCGGCGAGCGACATCAGCGCCGAGAACGCCAGGTTGATCAACACATGATGGCGTTTGAAATGGCCCAGCTCATGGGCCAGCACCGCCTCGATCTCTTCCGGCGTCAGGCCCTTCAGCAGGGTGTCGTAGAACACGATGCGCTTGTTGCGCCCAAAGCCGGTGAAGTAGGCGTTGCCGTGCGACGAACGCTTCGATCCGTCCATTACGAACATACCGTTGCTGTGGAAGCCGCAGCGATCAAGCAAACGTTCGAGACGTTGTTTCAGCTCGGCGTCCTCAAGTGGCGTGAACTTGTTGAACAGCGGCGCAATCAACACCGGAAAGGCCCACAGCATCAGCAGCAGAAAACCCATCCATACCGCCCAGGCCCACAGCCACCAGTAGTCGCCGGCGCGCATCATCAGCCACAGCATCACGGCCACCAGCGGCGCGCCGAGCACCACCGCGAGCACCGCCTGCAATGCCAGATCCCGCAGGTATTGGCCTGGCGTCATGCGGTTGAAGCCGAAACGGTTCTCGATGACGAAGGTGTTGTAGATGGAAAGCGGAAGCTCGATCAGCGCGCCGATCAACACCACCAGGAACACCAGGGCGACACCGTGCCACAATGCCGGCAGGCCAAATCCGGCGAGCCAGCCATCCAGCCGGTTCAGACCGCCCCCCAGGGTCCAGGCCAACAGCACCAGCGGCGACAGCAACAGCTCCCAACGCTGGATGCGGGCGCGCGCCAGGGTGTAGTCGGCGGCTTTGTGATGGGCGTCCAGCGGGATACGCTCGGCGAAGGCTTCCGGCACGCGGTCACGATGAGCCGCCACATAGCGCGCCTGGCGCGCCAGCAGCCACCATTGGACGGCGACGCTTGCGGCAAGGAAAAACAGGAAGATCCACGAAAAGGCATTCATTGTTCGTTCCATTCAAAAACCGATGCCGATGCCGCCCCAGGCTCCGCCGCTGCCGATGCCGAGATGGATGGTGGGGCGGGGGGAGAGGCTGGTCTCTTGCCGCGGCCACAGGAACGCGCTGTCGGCATCGAGGCGCGGATAGGCATGGCGGGCGGCGCCGACGCGTGCCTCGACCAGCCCCCGGACGCGCCCGGAGGCGGTCACCAGACGCCCGCTGGCGTATTCCAGCGGATCGAGAAAAGCTCGCGAGACGAGCAGAAAACGGCCCTCCGGTTGGGCGTCGGTGCGCGGCTTTCCGTGGCGGTCCAATGGATAGGCCAGCACCTCCAGCTCGCTGCCGCGCGCGCGGTTGTATGTGGCGATGATCTTGCCGCCCCACTGCACCAGGCTGCCAAGATAACGGTCCGGCTCCGCCGTGACCGCGCGCGGGGCGACGCGCAGCGCGCCGGCGGGGCGGGGCGCCTCGATGGTGGTGCAAGCGGTCAGCGATACGGCGGCAAGCGCCAGAAGCAGGATTTTGATCATACGGCGCCTGTCCCGGTCGATTCGCCGGTTCGCCAGCGCAATCCAAGCAAGCCGATGCCCAGTAACGCCGGCAAGCCCGGTGTCGGTACCGTGGCGACCTCGATGCGGACCTGTTGGAGCAGGCTGTCGGAGCCGGCGGAGCTGGTATCGTCCCCGAAGAACAGGAAGCTGGCGCTCGAATAGACCGGATTGGAATGGGCGGAGTAGTCTCGCAGCGCGCCGGTCAATAGCGCGTTGCCATCAACACGCAACTCGTAGCCATCGGCGCGGAAGCGAAGTTGGTAGTCGGTGAGCCGGGTGGTGTCGAACAGGGCTTCCTCGCCGTGGGTGAACAGCGGTTGATCGTTCTGAGCCCAGACCCGGTCGTTCCAGAACGCCAGCTCGATGCCGCGCGAGGCTTGATTCAGCAGGATCAGGCTGAAGCCGGCGCGATTGTCGCTCGCATGGGTTTCGCTGAGCAGTTGCAGGCCGAAGTCGAGATCGATCGCGGCGCCGACCGGAAGCACTGGCATCGATGGGTGGAGAGTCGAGAACCAGCCGGCCTGCTCGGCCACCGGCGAGACCAGGCGCGTGCCGTTGCCGCTGGCCTGCCGTGTGCTGGTGGCGCCGATCAGCGGGCTGGTCAGATAGAGCCAGCCCTGCGCGTCCGGGGTTGTGCCGAGGCTGCCGTCGAAGAGCGGAATCGGCGTGGCGCGCGTCGAAGAGGCTGCCAGTAAAAAGGCGGGGAGCAGGAAGGCGATGAGTGGCAAACGCATGGAAATCTCCGCAAGATTCAGGTTTCGCGAGGATTATAGCGCGGAAGCGGCCGTGATTTTCCGTTGAAGGCGCTGTTGCGCGCCGAGCCATGCATACAGCAGAGGGATGAGCAGCAGCGAAACCAGCAGCGAGAAAGCCAAGCCGGAGACGATGGTCACCGCCAGCGGTTGCAGCAGTTCCGCGCCCTCGGACAGTGCCAGCGCCAGCGGCAACATGCCGACCACGGTGGTCAATGTGGTCATCAGGATCGGGCGCAGACGCAGGCGCGCGGCGGCGAGTATCGCGGCGTGGCGGGGGTGGCCACGCGCGCGCAGCAGCTCGATGTATTCGACCAGCACGATGGCGTTGTTGACGACGATGCCGGCGAGCATGATCAGGCCCAGCCATACCGGCATCGAGACCGGCAGGCCGGTGATGTGCAGGCCGAGCGCCACGCCGGTCAGCGCGAAGGGCACGCCGAGCAGGATGATGAGTGGGTTGCGCAAGGATTCGTATTGCACGGCCATTGCGACGAATACCAGGAACAGCGCCAGCGCAAGCAGTTGGCGGCCGGTGTCGCGACCTTTTTTCAAGGTCTCCAGGTTGCCGGCCTCATAGAGCACATAGCCGGGGGGTAGCGCGACCTCGCGCGCGGCGGCGAGGGCGCGCGCGCTCGCGTTCTCGATGTCGCTGTCGCCCGTCGGCGAAGCGGTGATCTCGACGATGCGCTGTTGGCGGTCATGCCAGATGCTGGCCGGCGCGCTGACCAGTTCGACCCGCGCGAGATCGCCGAGGTGGATCGGCGCGCGGGTCTCGTCCTTGCTGAACAACAGGACGGATTCGAGGTCGTCCGGGCTGTTCATGTGGGCGCGGTCGGCGCGCAGCAGGATGTCGACGCGGCGGTCGTCGACGACCAGGCTGCCGACGCGTTCTCCGCTGACGGCGAGACGCACCGCGCGGCCGATGTCGCGCGCGTCGAGGCCAAGAGCGGCGGCGCGTTGGCGGTCGATATGGAGGGCGAATTCCTGGGTGACCTCCTCGCCGCTGTGTTCGATGTTGCTCAGCCCGTCTACCGATTTCAGGCGTTCGGCAACGGCGTCGCCGAGGCGGGTCAGGCGTTCCAGATCGGGGCCTGTGATGCGCAATGCGATCTCATCATTGCCGCGGCTGGTGCGCACGCCACGCAGGCCGCGGCTGCGCAGGCTGATGCGCGCGCCGACGATGCCTTCGGCATCGATCCGCCGTTTCACCCGCGCGATCCAGGCACGGGTTGAGAGCTTGCGCGGGTCGGCCGGCCGCAGCGCGACCTGGATGCTGGCGAAGTTCGGCGCCTCGAACTGCGAGCGGCCGAAGACGAAGCCCCCTACCGTGGTGAAGCGGGTATCGACCTCGGGTTGGGCGGCGACGATGGCCTCGACGCGGCGGGTCAGCTCGTCCATGGCATCCAGGTCGATGCCGCGGTCGGCGCGGATGAGGATCGATACGCGGCCTTCGTCGAGGCGTGGCAGAAAGCTTTGGCGGGCGTCGAGCAGCCACGGCAGCGTCGCCGCCAGCGCGGCGAGGAAGGTGACGATCACCAGCGCCGTCGCGAACGGGCGCAACAGCCGCTCGAGCAGCCGCGCATAGCCGCCGGCGAGCCGTGCCAGCAGCCCGTCGATCACGCGTTGCAACGGTCTCTCCCGGCGCTCGCCGTCGATCCTCGCGGCGAGTGCCGGCACCAGCGTCAGCGCGATCAGCATCGATGCCAGAATCGCCGCCGAGACGGTGAAGATCAGCTCGCGGAACAGCAGCCCGACAAGCCCGCCAATGAACAGGAACGGCAGCACCGCGCTGAGGTTGGTCGCGGTCGAGGCGACGATTGCGCTGTGGACCTCGGCGGCGGCCTGCTCGCAGTCGGCGTCGCCGGCACGCTGGTGGCGTGAAAGGTTTTCCATCATCACGATGGTGCTGTCGACGAGCATGCCGATGCCCAACGCGAGGCCGCCGAGGGTCATGATGTTCAGCGTCAGGCCGCCGGCCGCCATCAGCGCGAGGGTGACCAGGATCGCGACCGGGATCGCGCTGCCGATGATCAGCGTGCGCCGGACGTCGCCGAGGAACAGATAGACCACCAGCATCGCCAGCACGCCGCCGCTGAGCGCCGCGCCGGCGGCATTGTTCACTGCCTGGCGGATATAGTGGGCCTGATCGTCCACCTTGCGCAGCACGATATCCTCGGGCACCAGGCCGTCGGCGCGCAATCGCGCGATCTCGCCGTCGACCGCGTCGACCACCGCGACGGTGTTCGCCGCCGGCTGTTTCTGCAATGATACCTTGACCCCCGGGCGACCGTTCAGGCGGATGCGCAGGCGTTGGCGCTCGGCGCCGTCGACGATCTCGGCGATGTCGCCGAGTCGCAGCGCGGGCGGACGTCCGTCGCCCTCGGGCAGCGGCAGGCGCCGCAGCGCGTCGGCGTTCTCCAGGCGCGCGGCGGTGCGCGTGACGATCCCGGTGCGATCCATCTCCAGCCGTCCGGCCGGGGTCTCGACGTTGTTGCCGGCGATCACATCGCGCAGCGCGGGCAGATCCATCCCGATGGCGGCCAGGCGATAGGGATCGGCGAGCACCTGGATCTCGCGTCGCAGCCCACCGCCGGTCTCGACCGCGGCGACCCCGGGGAGATTCAGCAACCACTTGCCGAAACGGTCGTCGACCCATTCGCGCAGCGCCACCGGGCCGCGCCACGCGGAGCTGACGATATACTCCGCCACCGGACGTTGCGCCGGATCGCGTTTGTAGATCACCGGCGGCTCGATATCCTCGGGGAGGAATCGCTTGGCGCGGTCGAGGCGGCTGCTGGCGTCCCGCAACGCCTTGTCGATGTCGGCGCCGTAGCGAAACGACAGATCCACCGCGCTGCGTCCCTCGCGGGTGCGCGACTCGACCGCAATCGCATCCTCGGTGATCGCCAATTGCTCTTCGAGCTGGCGCGTGACCTCGTCCTCCATGACGGTTGCCGGCGTGCCCGGCATCGACACGCGCACGCGCACATCGGGATAAATGATATGCGGCAACAGATCGATCCGCAGGCGCTCCAGCGCAAACAGGCCGAGCAGCATCAGCGCCAGCGTCAGCATCACCACCCCGACCGGGTGGCGGATCGACCAGCCGGCAAGGCCGGCCGCGAGGTGCGTGCGTCGCTCGTTCATGCCGCGCCGTCGCGCGCCGGCGTTGCCTCCACCGCCTTGCCCGCGCGCAGGCCGAGAAACCCCCGGACGATGACCCGGTCTCCGGCCGCAAGACCATCACGGATCTCGATTGCGTGTTCCAGGTGGGCGCCGGTGCGCACCGCTCGGCGCACGGCCTTTCCATCGCGATAGAGATAAACGAAGGGGCCGTCCCGATCGCGCTGCAACGCGGTGAACGGCACCAGGATGCGCGCGGCGGCGGCCAGTGACAGGCGCGCGCGGGCGAACTGACCGGGTTTCAGGCCGGCGGGTAGCGTGTCAAGGCCGATCTCGATCGCGCCGAGCCGGGTGATCGGATCGAGCGTCGGATGGATGCGCGTGACACGGCCGGCGAAGACCTTGCCAGGGAGGGCGTCGATGCGCAGGTTCGCGCGCGCGCCCTCGCGCACGAACGGCAGCAGCAGGCCCGGGATCCCGGCCTCGGCGTACTGCGAGGCGGGATCGAACAGGGTCAGCAGGTGGCTGTTCGCCGAGACCACGTCGCCGGGTTCGTGCAGACGTTCGCTGATGATGCTGTCGAACGGCGCCTTCAGATGGGTGCGCTCAAGGCGCATGCTCAACAGCTGCTGGTCGGCGATCGCGATGTCCAGCGCGGTTTCGGCGCGCGCCAGTTCGTCCTCCGAAGCGACATCGCGTTGCACCAGCTTGCGCAGGCGCGTGACATCCAGGCGCGCCAGCCGCGTGGTCGCGCGCGCCTTCTTCAGCTCGGCCTGGAGCAGCGCGTCGTCGAGTCGCGCGAGCAACGAGCCGGCGCGCACCGTATCGCCCGGATAGCCGTTCAACGTGACGATGCGACCGGCTTCCTCGGTATACAGATGCGCCACGCGGCGCGCGCGGATGGTCGCGTTGAACTCGCGTTGCAACGCCACCGTCATCGGCGCGACCTCGATCACCTCCACCCGGTGCGGCGACGGGGCCGGCCGATGCGTCCGGGCGGTCGGCGCGGGTTCCCGCGCTCGCTCGCAGGCGCCCAGCGACAGCGCGGCCAGCAGCAGCCAGGCAAGCGATCTCACGCTGGTCAGTAGTTGGTGTAGTGCTTGATCTTGCGCTTCACATTGCGCTGCACGATGATCCCGTGCACCTGCCAGGCGCGCCCGTTCAGCGGGATCTCCGGATAGTTCGGGTTCAATGCCACCAGCTTCTCCTCGCCGTCAGCGGTTTTGACGTACCGGCGGAACCAGCGTTCGCCCTCGACCTCGGCGAAGACATAGGCCCCGTTACCGCAGAACTTCGCCGGGTCGATGATGATGATGCACTTGTCCGGAAACTCCGGCTCCATGCTGTCGCCGAGCACCTGCAACGCAAAAGGTTCCGACGAGGCGCACCCGCCAGCCTCGCGGTCGAGGGCTTGTTCGATCTCTGAGATTTCCATCGTTCAGCTCCGGTCGGGAAGGCTTGGAATGGATGAATTCTAGCATGGCGCCTCAAAAGCGAACGCCTGCCCGCAATTTTCGAGACCGTTCCCCGCGCCCGTGGGCCAGGCGCGGATATTTCGTGGCGAGTTTCCGCAACGACGCCCACGGGCGCGAGGGGCGGTCGCGGTGGCCGAAAATTCATGGGCGGCGAGTATATCCACGAAGCGGGTCGATCGTGATTGCGCGGTGGTTATCTGATGAACCAGTCCCGCAGGTATTCGACATAGGCCCAGGTGGCGCCGAGCACGGCAGCGAGCCCGAGCAGGCCCTGGAGCAGGGTCATGCCATCGCCACGGATCCAACCCCGGTAGATCCAGTAGGTTTGTAAACCGGCAAGTCCGGCGCCCGCGCCGATCACCAGGATCAAGTCCTTGTTTTCGATCCGCAGAGGCATCATGAAGATGAAGAAAAAGATGAATGCGACCGCGATCGGGGTCAATGTGAGAAACCAGTTCTCCATCTCTTTGTCGTCGCGGACGCCATAGAAGATCTTATGGATGCGCTCGCGGAAGGTCATCTTGTGCGGTGCTTGTGGGTTGTCGTCCACTTCTTCTTCGGCCACGGGCGGTCTCCTGAATGGATGGGTCGATCGGCGCAACATAGCGAACCGGTGGGCGGTTCGTCATTGATCTGCGTTAATTATCTGCTTCTTCCAGCCATTCCACCAAGTAGTAAATACGTACATTCTCCGACGATGGTGACGGACCATAGACGCGAGCGGCATGGAGGTTGCGGCTGGCATCGGCGCGCGCCAGCGCGGTCCCGGCGTCGGCCACGAGTTCGACATTGCCTTCCGGGAAACGTTGGCGATTGCGGCGCGGGGTCTTGATCAGCGCAAAGGATTCCTTCAGGGAAGTGGAGTCGTCGTCGATCACGATGGAGCGCATCAGGTTCTCCGTTGGGATTGGGAGCCGCGTGCCGTCACCTGAATCTGGGCCGGGATGGCATACTCGTCGCCCAAGAATTTTCAGCCACTGCGACCGCCCCTCGCGCCCGTGGGCGTCGTTGCGGAAACTCGCCATGGGTTAGATGACGTGGCCCTGGCCGAGTATACTATTCCAGTCGCATCAATGCTTGCTCGAGGTGTCGGTAGCCGATGCGTTCCTGTTCCAAACGCAGTCTGGGCGCGAAGCGGTCTTCGCGCAGGGCATCGTAGAGATCCTGTTCTGCGCCGCGCAGGCGAGGCAGGTCGTGCTGGATCGGGTGTGGTTCGCTTCCCCAGAGCGCGCGATGTTGTCGCAGAGTCGCCTCGTCCATCAGCAGGGAGTGGGCTTCTGGATAGTGCCGCCGAAGTTGGTCGAGCATGGCGAAGCCGTGGGTGTCGATGTCGCCCCAGTAATGGATCTCGCGATCGCTCAGCCATGGGATGTCCCGCAGTGTATCGAGTCCGTAACCCAGGCCGAAGACCACCAGGCTGTCGCGTTGGTGGGGAAAGGCGAGGCCGTTGATGTCGTTTTCGGTGATGAAGATGCGTCGCGCGGGCGGCGCCAGTTTGCGGAAACTTTCCAGCGGGACGCTGAGGTCATCCAGCCCTTCGATGAATTGTCGTGGATCGAGCAGGCGGAAGCGGATCCGCTTGGGTTTGGCGCGGAAGCCGTAACGCGGCTCGAAATGGCGAACGCGGGTGGCATCGTGGTCGATGGCGTTTTCTGGTAGCACGATGTCCAGCAGTTCACTCAGCAGTCCGCGCCGTTTTTCGATGAATTTCGTGTGTACGCCGGGCAGGTCGATCTGGCGCAGGTAGCAGCCGGGGCGAGGGTGGGCGCGCAGCCAGTCGATGATGTCCAGCAGACGCGGCCAGTCGTCGGCGTGCTCCAGGGCTTTCAATGGCTTGCGTGACAACCAGTCGAGCAATTCGGGGAAGCGCTCGCGGATCGATCCGGCGATGGCGTCGAAGCGGTCGGCCTCTGCCTGTTTGCGTAACATCGCCAGCGCCGCTTCCGGGGTTTCGACGATGGCTGCGACCGGCAAACGGTTCTCGCCCAACTGGCGGTGACGAATGGTTTTCCATTTCAGCGCATAGCCGTGGCGGGCGCTGGCCTCGCGTAGCGCGGCGATCCAGTCGCGCGCGGCATCGAACTGTGTGCTCAACTCGGCGGCGGTGGGGTGTTTCAGCGGAATGCGCAGCGAAAACAGGACGCTCGACGCCTCCAACCGGTCGGCCAGCAGGCGACCGCTGCGCCACAGGCGTTGCAGCCGCGCCATGACGTGTTCGTGGGTGCCCCATTTGTTCATGGCAGATTTCCGCCGTTCGTTATCCTGATCTCTGTTACATACGGGGCGCCTGCTACTCCGGACGGTTGATCAACACGAGAAACAGCGTCAGCAGCATTTCGACGCTGACGCATAGACCCGGCAGGCCCCGTCATCCAAGTTTGGCCGGGGCGGCATAGGCTCGGAAAAGCGCCTGAATATACTCACCCATGAATTCTCGGCCTTCAAGGCCGTTCCTCGTGCCCGTGGGCCAGCCGCGGAAACGAGTCATAGCTGTTAAGGCCCATTCTATGGCGAGTTTCCGCAACAGCGCCACGGGCGCGAGGGGTGGTCGCAGTGGCCGAAAATTCATGGGTGACGAGTATATTAAGCGGCGCAGCGCCCTGGAGCGCATCAACAACAGGATCGAGCGCAGCTTTGACTTCGAACGATACTTCATTCGTGGCCAAGCCAAGATAAAGACCCGCGTGGGGCTTGCCCTGGTCGTGACGATGGCGATGGTATTGGGGCCTATCCGGTAGGGGGCGAGAAACAGAAGCGTTCCCTGGTCAAAGAGATACCTCTGCCTGAATAGCCTGAGGAAACGCCGTTCGACGCAAATGAGTTGTTCGGAGCCTTCGGAACCGAGGTTCTTGACACCTATCTCCTTTTCTGCATGAGCCGGAATAATTCAGTCAAACCAAATTGGTAAGCTGTTGATTTTGAGGGGCTATTTGGATCTTTATATTAAGGAGGTAGTACATAGGAGACATTACAGCTTTGGGTTAGCACAAGTAGAATCTGTTCCTTGCGGAAAAAGAATCTTTAGTTTACAATCCTAACCTCATGGCGTTGTATGGTAGTGCTTCGAAAAAGATCATAAATTGAAGTGGATGCTGGAAATTTAGGTATGTTGATGGATGTCCTGCTTTAGTAATGTGGGAATATGCCTAAGTTTTTGATTTTCATGGGCTGGGTGTCGCCGTGCTGACGTCATGAGGGTTAAACATACTGGCTTTGGCTTTGGCTGAATCAAAGTTGGTTATTAATTTATCCACCGTAAGGTGTGAGGAGGAAATATGAAAAACTTATTCTGCGCTTCTCGCGCAATAAGGCTAAAAATTACCGTATTACTTGCCTTGTTTTCCTTGTCCCTTGGGGCAACTTCCGCAAGCGCACAGTCTGTGACTATATTGGACGGGACTTTAAAAGTAGCCGATGATCCTAGATTCGGGATCGTGGGTGGCGATTTTCCTGGGGTTATCGGGACTATTGGTGACGGCAAGGTCTTTTTTTCAACCACCCAAGATTTTTTTGGCGCCATATATAAAACACATTCCGGACTTCTTTTTGGGCCTGGTACCTATTCATTTAATACCGCTAAAAATAATCGGAATGGTGACACCTCACCTGAACCATACGAAGGTGTGGTCGTCGATGAAGGTCAGGTTGGCGCACACATGCTCATAGATTGGAACGGTTTCCAGGACATCGATGTAGTTATGGTCTGGGACGTTATTGACAATGGGGATGGAACTACCAGTTTCATCGCTGTGGATGGCATATCTACCAACCCTCCCAACCCCGATGGGTTACCAGGGTTTCTGGTGCGTGAGGGGCCTTTTACCAACGCCAGCGCTGTATTTGACTTTACCGTCCCTACGCCAAGCGAACCTGTCACAAAAATACCTTTTCCATTACAGCCAAAAAGCGCAGATAGTGTAGTCCTAGACTCTGTCAACAATGTTGATGAAGGTGTTGATCTGGTTCGTTCTAAGCTTGAGCGGCAGGGTTTTGATATTGTGGTTGTTATTGATCACGCACGAGGTGCGGCAACAGCAGATGTTATTTTCCCGCCAAATGTCGTCATCGTCGCAAGGCCTCCACGTAACATTGAGCGACGGCTTCTGAGAAAGAGTAAGACAATTGGTCTTGATTTGCCAATGAAGTTTCATGTCTACGAAGACGAGGATGGTAAGGTAAGACTGGCGACAAATAGCATTGGATACTTATTTGACCGGCATGATATCGCGCCTCGCGGTAGGGCAGCCCGTTTGTTGGATAAATTCAATGAGCAATTTGGTAAGGAAGATCGAGGTTTTATTACCTTGAAAAGTAACCGGTCGGTGGAAGAAACATCTGCTGCTTTGCAAGAAGCTATTCTCTCTGTGCCGGGAATCAGATTGCCGTTTGTCATAGACTATGGTGAAAAGCAACACAAAGATAAATACAGATTTTACAATCGGCGCCGGAAAGACGACAGGCATCGGAAAGAAAGTCGGGGTCCTATCGTCATCGGTTTTGGCAACCCTAATGGCGCCACCCCCTTGTTGATTCAGGCTGAGCGCCGGATAGGTATAGATCTTCCGTTAAAATTCCTGGTTTGGGAGGACGATGACGGGAGTGTAAATGTTACCACAAACGATTTCCGGTATATCGTTGATCGCCATAACCTGAATGGCTTTGATGAGTTTGTCAGCATTGTCAAGCGTGATGTTGAAAGTTTCATGAAAGCTGGGGCTGGCATTAGGTAAATGTTTTGTAACTACTCAGCCAACCGCGAAATGGTATTGATCTGATAAGGCGTAGGCCCGATCAAGCGTAGTGGACGGGCAGCGGCGCAATTTCGCGGCACTGTTGCAGCCGGTTCCGAGGTACTTGAACCGGCCTGCGAAGATGGAAATGTGAAAGCATGCCAAGCCGTTGATTTTTTAATGGTCTGGGCCGATGTCACCCCGCGTCATGAGCGGTAGCTGAGTGGTTACAATGTTTTTAAGCTACATAAAGCCGACATCGGTTGTTGTCGGCTTTATTTTGGTTATTTTGTAACTGCTCAATTTCAGTGGTTGAGCTATTGTCAAATCTGGTGTAAGTCGGTCCCTGTCGTATCTTGTGGCTGATCTTCTATTCGTTCGTCATTCTTGAATTTCACTCCTTCGATCACATCGGCCAGTAGTTTGTAGTCTCGGAGTCGTTGCCACTTGTACTGTGCTGCCTCCATTGGTTTCCAGGCTATCGTCAAGTAGCCGTTCAATCTACATCGTTCTTCCCGAGCCGATTCTTTCCTCGTAACCTGCTCTTGCATTCACTAACAGGAACAGGATAGGAACAAGCGACGCAGCAGGACCGAATGCCAAGCACTGATCGACGAGCAGGCGGCAAGTAGCTGGAACCAAAAGACCTTCTGTGCCCAGCGTGGGACCCCCCTGGCCACCTTCGGCTACTGGAAGCGCAAGCTCCGGGCCGAACTTCCCGCCACATCGAACCGGACACGCTGCTGAACCGGACGCCCTGGCCGACTGGATCGAGCTGCAGACCTAGAGACTGCCTTCTGGCCGCGGTTGGCAGATTGAGCTGGGCTTGGGTAATGACCTTTGCCTGCGGCTGCCTCAGAGCTGGCCATCCTACTCCCGAGTCCGGTGTCCGGGTGTGGCTGTAGTCCCGCCCACGGACATGCGTAAGTCCTTTCGATGGACTCTCGGCTTTGGTGCGGCAGAAGCTGGCTGAAGATCCCACCAACGGCCAGCTGTTCGTGCTCATCAATCGCTGCCGCACCCAACTGAAGGTACTCTACTTCGGATCGGGTGGCTACTGTGTGTGGGGCAAGCGTCTGGAAGCAGGACGTTTTCACTTCAATGCCCAGGGCAAGGACAAACAGGCATTGAGCTGTACCGACTTGAAGTGGATCATGGAGGGCATCGACTTGGCTTCGGTGCGCCGCTGCGGTCTCATTGTCCGCATGCAAGTGACGGATTACACAGCGAAAAACAAGGCATTCAAAGAGGCCGATTCCGCCGCTGTCATCCGCTCCCTCCAGCCAGCTCTCGAGACGTCTCAGGCCGAGATCGCCGCCCTATCTTATAGTTTCAGTTATACTCGTCGCCCATGAATCTTCGGCCACTGCGACCGTGACCGGGCAGTCGACAATAAACTTCATGTCAACCACAGGAGACGGAATGTCATGAGGTAGTCGTAACAGACGATAACCCGTTTCCCCTCGGGGGCTTCCAGCCGGCCTCTTACCTACAGGCAGGTCCTTTTCAAGCGCAGCGGAACCGGCTACGGCAGTGCGGCGAAACCGCGCCTGACGTCTTAAGTCAACTCATCATAAGCGCGATTTCCCTGCATCAGGACGCGGCGCGGATGACCGCGCGGCGACGATGGTGTAAGCTTCCGACCCCTTTTATACTTCGGTATGTCATGCCATGTCCAACCTGGAGTTTCTCGTCGAGCCCGGCGGTCGCCTGCGCGGTACGGCGCGGGTGCCGGGCGACAAATCCATCTCGCATCGTTCGATCATGCTCGGCTCGATCGCCGACGGGGTTACCGAGGTGTCGGGCTTTCTCGAGGGCGAGGACAGCC
>JALVEB010000049.1 GCA_027008705.1 Sedimenticola sp.
ACGACGAACTCGAACGCCTGCGCGCACTGGCGCGCCGCAACCCCAACATTCGAGAACGCGACATCCAGGCGCTGCGCGCCGAAGCCGACGAACTGGCCGCCTCCCTCGCCGGGGCCAGAATCCGGCTGGACGCCGCGCGCCTGATCGTGGTGGGTGAATAGTGGATACCTTGGCTCTGGCAGACGGAGAAAACCAGGACAGCGTAATAGTCTCGGGCTGAACCATACTGCTATTCCCGGGCCGGTTCGTATAGAATGATGGTCATCGATTTCTGATCCATGATAACCGGGAAGTTCCGATGCGTGTTCCACTGTTTTTCACCCTTGCTCTCTCCGCGCTGGCATCGCCGGCCCCGGCCGCGCCGAATGCCGCGCAGTTGCACCAGCAAAGCTGCACCTCGTGCCACGGCAGCGAGGTCTATACCCGCCCCAATCATCGTATTCGCAGCAAGCCTCAGTTGCTCAAGCAAGTGAGACGTTGCACCATGGCGGCGGGCGCGAAGTGGTTCGATGATGAGATCGCGGCGGTCGCCGAGTACCTCGACGCCAATTATTACCACTTCCCGCGCTAGTTTCCCCACGGGCTTCCGGCAGCGCATGTCGCGTCGACGCCTGACGGATCGCCAGAAAGCGCGTATCCAGCGCATCCAGCGGCTGCGCCGTGAAAACGGCGCGCGCCGCGCCGACGCGCTGTTGGAGCAGGCTGCCGATGCCCCCCGCCCCGGCCTGGTCGTCACCCGCCATGGGAATCATCTGGCCGTCGAAGACGAATCCGGCGCGCTGTTCCACTGCCTGTTCCGCCAGAATATCGGCCATGTGGTGTGCGGCGACTCGGTGATCTGGCAGCCGACCGGCAAGCATGAGGGTGTGGTCACCGCGTTGCAAGCGCGTCGTTCGCTGCTCACGCGCCCGGATTTCAACGGCCACGAGAAGCCGCTCGCGGCGAATATCGATCAGCTGGTGGTGGTGATCGCGCCGCGCCCGCGTCCGCTCGCCTATCTGCTGGACCAATACCTCGTGGCCGCCGAGACCATCGGCGTGCGCGCACTCATCGCGCTGAACAAGAGCGATCTGCTCGAGGAGGCCGAAAGCGACGCCGAGCTGGCCTATATCCGCGACCTCTATCCGGCGATCGGCTACCCGTTGATCGAGATCAGCGCCAAGCGCAACGATGGGCTGCAACCGCTGTTCGATCGTCTGAAAGATCAGACCAGCATCCTCGTCGGCCAGTCCGGGGTCGGCAAATCATCGCTGGTGAACGCCGCGTTACCGGATCGCGAGGTCCAGACCGACCGGTTGGCGAGCACCGGGCATGGTCGTCACACCACCTCGAGCACCACCCTCTATCACCTGCCCTTCGGCGGCCGCCTGATCGACTCCCCCGGGGTACGCAGCTTTCGCCTCGGGCGGCTCGAACGCGCCACGCTGGAACGCGGTTTCATCGAGATGGGAGATTACCTCGGCGCTTGTCGATTCAGTGACTGCACGCACACCCACGAGCCCGGCTGCGCCTTGCGCAAGGCGGTTGCGGAAGGCAGGATTCATCCCAGGCGTTTGGAAAATCTCATTCACATGGCGGAATCGCGATGAACTATTGGCTGATGAAATCCGAACCAGAGGTGTTCGGCATCGAGCATCTGAAGCGGATGCCAGACCAGACCGAGCACTGGGATGGAGTGCGCAACTACCAGGCGCGCAACATGATGCGCGACCAGATGAAGATGGGCGACCAGGTCTTCTTCTATCACTCCAACTGCGACGAGCCCGGCATCGTCGGCATCATGGAGGTGGTCCGGGAAGGCTATCCCGATTTCACCGCCTTCGACCCGGAGCAGAAATACTATGATCCGAAGAGCGATCCGGACAACCCGCGCTGGTACATGGTCGATGTACGTTTCGTGCGCGATCTGAAACGCACCATCACGCTGAAGGAGTTGAAGGAATACGCCGATGGCCCGCTCGCCGATTCCCCGCTGGTCCGCAAGGGCAACCGGCTATCGATCGTGCCTTTGACCGCCGGGCAGTGGGATTTCATCCTCAGCCTGGAATGAGGTGAATGGCGATGGACGAAACCCCGCCGGCGGCCGATCCATTGGAACGCATCGCCTTGGCGCTGGAGCGCATCGCCGACCGCCTGGCGCCGCCCGCCGCGCCGACCGATTGGAGCCACAGTGCCTATCGGTGGCGCGCGGCCACGCCCGACCGACCGCGCGGGGAGCTGGAGACGATCGCGCATCCCCAGGCGGTCGAGCTCGACGATCTGCTGTGCATCGATCGTCAAAAGGCCGAGATCGACCGCAACACCTGCCAGTTTCTCGACGGTCGCGGCGCCAACAACCTGTTGCTGTGGGGCTCGCGCGGCACCGGAAAATCCACCCTCATCAAGGCCCTGCTGCACCGCTACGCCGACAGCGGATTGCGCATGATCGAGATCGATAAAGACGGATTGCACGAGCTGCCCGCGGTCATCGCGCTGGTCCGCGCGCGCCCCGAGCGTTTTCTGCTGTACTGCGACGACCTCTCGTTCGAGGCCGACGACAGCGGCTACAAGGCGCTCAAATCGGTCCTCGAGGGCGGCCTCGAAGCCGCTCCGGAGAACCTGCTGATCTACGCCACCTCAAACCGCCGCCACCTGCTGCCGGAATACCAGTCCGAGAACCAGGCCGGCCGGATCGTCGACGGCGAGCTGCATCCCGGCGAAGCGGTCGAGGAGAAAATCTCGCTGTCCGAGCGCTTCGGCCTGTGGCTGTCGTTCTACCCGTTCAGCCAGGAAGAATACCTGCGCATCGTCCACCACTGGCTGAAAAAGAGCGGACGGCCCTTCGACGCCGCCGAAACCCGCCGCGCGGCGCTGCAATGGGCCTTGCATCGCGGCTCGCGCAGCGGTCGCGTGGCGCGCCAGTTCGCCATCGACTGGAGCGCGCGCTCCGCCTGAGTCCTCACAACACCGGCGCGAACAGGCGCGCGAGCCGCGCGCCGAAGCGGAACAGTGCGCCCTGGCGGTCGATCTCCTCGCGCCGGAATTCCACCGCGCGATGGAAGTCGCGCCGCAGCATCCGTTCCACCGCGCCGGTCATCCCGCCATCGGCAAACAACAGGGTGATCTCGAAATTCAGCCGGAACGAGCGATTGTCCAGGTTCGCGGTGCCGACCGCGGCGTAACGATCGTCGATCAGCGCGACCTTTTGATGAAGGAAACCATCGAGATAACGGAACACCCGGATACCCTGACCGACGGTTTCCTCCAGATAGGCGAAGGCGGCGAGCCAGACCAGCCGGTGATCGGGCCGGCGCGGCAGCAGGATGCGCACATCGACACCGCGGAACACCGCCAGCTGCAACGCCGCAATCACCGCTTCGTCCGGCACGAAGTAGGGGCTGACGATCCAGATCCGCTCGCGCGCGGCGTCGATCAGCTGAATGAACATCAGGCTACAGGTCTCGACATCGTCGGCGGGACCGCTCGGCAGCACCAGCACACGCTGGTCGCCGACGGCCTCGCTGGGTTCGAACTCCCAGCGCAGCGAGGGCACCTCGCCGGTCATCCAGTACCAATCTTCCAGGAACGACAACTGGGCACCGAGCGCCGCCGGACCGCGCACCATCACATGGGTATCGCGCCAGGGCCGCAGCGACGGGTCCTTGCCAAGATACTCATCGCCGACGTTGTGCCCACCGACGAAGGTGGTATGACCGTCGATCACCACGACCTTGCGGTGATTGCGGAAGTTGACCTGAAAACGCCACGATTTTCGCTTGCGCTCCGGCGCGCCGCCGAAGGCACTGAGCTTCACTCCGGCATCGCGCAGGTCATGCAGATAGGCCGACGGGAGCGCATGACTGCCGATCGCGTCATACAGCAGACGCACGCTCACGCCGCGACGGACACAGGCGATCAGCGCCGCCGCGAAGCGCCGGCCGAGCGCGTCGTCACGCACGATGTAGAACTGGGCCAGCACATAGGAGCGCGCCTGCTCCAGGGCCGCGAACAGCGCTGAGAAGGTGGCTTCTCCGTCGATCAACAGCTCGCAGTGGTTGAAGCGCGCGAACGGCAGGCGCACCAGCCGTTCGAAGGTATGGTATTCGGGGTGACGGCTGTCGAACGGCGCGCGCACGCGGGACACCAGCTCGTGGTCGATGCGGCGGGTCAGGCGTCGCACACGCGCATCATCGACCCGCCGCGCGTTGGTATAGCCCTGGAACTTGCGCGTGCCGAACAGCAGGTAGGCCGGCAGCGACAACAGCGGGAGCAACAACAGCGCCAGCAGCCAGGCGATGGCGCCCTGCGCGGTACGCGCCTTGAACAAGGCGTCGACCGCGGCGAACAGGCCGAGCAGATGCAGCGCGGAAAGCAGCCACGCGCTGATCTCGAGCACCGCCAGGTCACTCATCGAGTTGGCCCGGGCGGAAGAAAACGACCCGCTCTACGCCGACGCCTTGCTCGATTGCGGCTTGCCCTGCGCGGAAGGCTTCGACAGCTGCTCGAGCCGGTAGCCGTGCTGATAAACCGCCTTCAGCAGCCATCCGTGCTCCGGCGTCAGACCCAGCTTCTGGCGCAGCCGGCTGACATGGGTGTCGACGGTGCGGGTGGCGATGTTCGGTTGCTTGCCCCACACCGTTTTCAGCAGATATTCGCGCGACAACACGCGGCCGATGTTGGACAACAGCATATAGGCGAGACGGAACTCGCGTTCGGTCATCGTTACCGGCTCGCCGAAGCGCGTCAGCACGCCTTCGGATTGGTTGACGCGGAACTCGGCGACCTCGATCGTGCGGGTGAGATCCTCCGAGAGCTTCGCGCGGCGCGCCAGGGCATGCAGACGCGCCAGCACCACCGCGCGCGAGACCGGCTTGGCCATGTAGTCGTCGGCGCCGGCCTCCAGCGCCTGGACCACGTCGGTTTCGGCATCGCGCCGGGTCAGGAACAATACCGGGATACGCCATTCCACGGTTTGCCGCACCCAGCGCAAGACCTGCAGGCCGGAGGATTTCGGCAGGATCCAGTCCAGAATCAGCAGGTCGAAGGCCTGCTGCGAGAACTTGGCCTGGAAATCGTCCGCGGTAAAAAAAACCGAGGTCGAATGACCATCTTCCTCAATCCAGGCGGCCAGCAGCTCTGCCTGTGCCTCGTCGTCTTCAAGTATCGCTATACGCACTGATTTGCATCCAGATCCTGTAGTACCGGGCTATCCTGGGAATTTGAAGCTCGCGGCAGGCCACGGCTTCTCCCGTTGGACAGACCGGCTCCCGAAGATATCATACCGCTGCTCCGGGGCGAAACAATGCCCTGGGCTCTATCAGGATTGAACCATATGCCAAGGCCACAGGCAAACGCTTGCGAGCCACCCCTCCCCTGTTGAGAACCAAGTCTTGTTTCTCGTTTTTCTTTAAAATACAAAGGGATAACGTGAGATGCCCCGGATGGAATTCTCTTTTCATTCGCAAAATGAAACAGTTGTTTACATGGATGGCGATGAATGGCGCGGCCTAGCAGAACCAACTTCCTCTTGCAACCCTGGCTTTTCCGTTCGGTCGACAGGGGCATTCGGCATGCCATGGGTCCGCGGCAACGGTCGCGCGGCACGCCTCCGTCACCGCGGCGAGCGTCAACCGGCTTGCGCGCGCTCGCCATGCAGCATCGAGATCAGCTGCGCCTCGCCCTCGGTGAGCTGGAACTCCTTGATCAGGCGGCGCGGGTCTCCACCCTTGCGCACCATCTCGATGGCCTCGCGGTACGCTCGTTCCGAAGAAAGCTGTCCTTCCAGCTTTTGGATGCGGGTCTGGAGATCCCGCCAGCGCACATCGGCGCCATGCAGGCGTTGATCCATGCCGCCACCGGCAAGGATCAGGGATTGGAGATCGCCTTGCAGCGCCTCGATGCGCCCATCCAGATCGGCGGCGCGGCGCTCCAACCGGTTCAGACGCCGCCACAGCCACGCGCAGCCCCCCGCGAGCGCCAGTACGACCACGGCGAGTCCAAGAGCGAGTTCAGACGAACTCATCGATCCCACCGGGAGCACCGTCTTCGTCGTCATTCGGCGCGGGTCGGGACAGCGCCGGCCGATCGTTCGGCCCGGGCTCGTCGCCGCGAGCCGGCACGCGCGGCACCGGCGTAACCGGGGGCGGGAGTCCGCGTGGCGCTTTCATCGCGATCAGAACAGCGCATCCCCGCCGCCGGCGGGGTTTTCGTCGAGCATCTTGTTGACGTCGACGACGATCAGCAGATCCTCCTCGCGCGAAGCGACGCCGAGGATATAGCGCGAGGCGTCATCGTTGCTGACCGCCGGCGCGGTATCCAGCTCCGACTCCGGCAGCTCGACGACCTCGGCCACGCTGTCGACCAGAATGCCCATCGCCTGGGCGTTGGCGTCGATGATGACGATGCGGCTGCTGTCGCTGGTCTCGGCCATCGGCAGGCCGAAGCGCAGCCGGGTGTCGATCACGGTGACCACGTTGCCGCGCAGGTTGATGATGCCGAGCACCCAGGATTCGCTGCCCGGCACCGGGGCGATCTCGGACACTCGCAGCACCTCCTGCACGTGCATGACGTTGATGCCGTAGGTTTCATCGTCCAGCCGGAAGGTGACCAGCTGCATGACCGGTTCGTTGACTATCTCTTCTGCCACGGCGCTCGACATGGCGGTTCTCCCCTGGTGGTGCGTCAAGAAATCGTCTCGACCACGCATTTCGCGTGGAGACGATCCCTGTCAAGCAATTGCCGTGCCAGGCGCTTTCCGGAAGCCGATCACTTGCGCCGCCAGCGGCCGTCGGCGGTCTGGTACCACCAACCCGGCCCGGCCTTCTCGATCCATTTGCGCGCGAACACCGCGCGCACGTCGGATTCCCATTCCGGATGGCCGTTGGCACGCGCGATTGCGCGGTACAGCGCCACGCGGTCGGCATTCTCGTCGCGGATCAACTGTTTCAGGCGGTTGCGTTCACGCAGGGAGACGGCCTTGGCGTCATGCATCGCGACCCGCCCGTCGGCGGTGAAACCGATCGCGCCGCTGGCGTAGTAACGGCGCAACTCGGCGTTGCGCTGCTTCATGCGCGCTTTCAGGCGACGGATCTCCGGCGTGTCGACCGAGAAGTTCGGCGCCGCCCGGGCGGCTGGTATCAGCAGGTCGAGCAGACGCACGGCCAACGATGGCGCGGGCGCGTCCAACGGGAGCCGCAAGGCGCCCTTGTCGCCTTTCAGCCCGGGTTTCTGGGTCGCTTTTTTGTCATCCGTCTTCGATTTCGGTTCGCCGAGAATCTCACCGACGATGCGATCGGCGGCCTTTTCGGCCTGCGCCGCCGGAAAGTAGATGTTGATGGTCACGCAGGCGGTAAGCAGCCACAAAGCGGCCGGAAACAACAGGATCTTCTTCATGTTCGGTTTTCCTCGCGAGATTACTGGATGACGGGCGCGCCACCGCTGTTGCTGATTTCGACGAGTTTGCGCACCAGCAGTTCCCAGTCGGCATGGCGGTTGAATCCCTTGATGTCGATGCGCGGGATGCCGGCGCCCTCGACCAGATAATACCCCTGGGGCGTGTTCTCGACACCGCGCATCTCGCAGATTCCATGACGCAGGCGGCAACCGATGCCGAGCCTGGCGTAGCCGAAGTCCTCGAACACGCGCAGAAAGGAGCGCGACAGCGCGCCGGAAACCCCGGCGCCGCCAAGATCGGAGAGGTTCTCGACCGCGCGCTGGCTGATGCGATGGCGACGGCGGTCGTTCTTCGGCGTGCGGAACCAGGCATCGAAGGCGACCGGCTTCCAGCCTTCCAGGCGCAACCCGCGGATATCGCCATCGAGGGTGCCGGTGATCTTGCCGAACTGAAAGGTATCGGTCAGTTCTTCCAGATTCAGTCCACGCAGTTCGATATCGGCCTGCAACACCGGCAGCGCGCCGAAGGGATCTTGCAGGCGCAGGTGGCGGATCAGCAGGCGACCGCCGAAGGCGCGCACCAGCCAGGTGCCGGCCACCTCCAGCCGGCCGTCGCGCAGGCGCACCCCGGGGATCACCGCCGACAGGCGACCGTTCAATGGCGGCCAGTCGAGGGCCTGGCTGATGGCGCGCAAATCGATCGGGGTGAGCACCGCGTCGAAAGCGATCTCCGGCACCGGCTTGTCGAGGCCGGTGACCGCGAGGTCGTCGAGCACCAATTCGCCGTCGAACACCGGCACGCGGAGGCTGTCGCGGGCGCGGACGGCGTCATGCGTCAGCGCCAGGCGCAGCCGTGACGGACCGATCGGCACGCGCTCGTAGAGCTTGCCGGAGCGCCATCGCAGATCCGCCTCCCCACCCTGGCCCCGTGTCCAGGACAGGACGCCGGCGAGCCCGTCGAGCCGATAGCCGTCATGCGCCTCGCGCAGCCGGCCGTCGTCGAGCCGCAGGTTCAACGCGCGCGGACCGCGTGCATCGAGATCCAGTTCGAAGCCGAGCCGCCCGCCGGGACGCACCGGCAGATCCGGAAACACCGGCGTCAGCACCGCCTCGAACAGGCGCTCCAGCGGCAGCGCGTGGCCTTGCACATGCAGCGCGCGCAGCGGCCGGGTGGCGCGCGCGTCGAATCTCGCCTCCCAGGCGAGGCGCGCGCCGGCATGCTCAAGACGGCCGTGGTCCAGGCGCAGACGCGCCCGCGCCGGGGTCAACGTGACTTCGGCGCGCGCGCTCAGCGGCTGCTGCGTGGCGCCGATATAGGCCCAGGGGGTCAACAGCTCGCCCTGCTTCAGGTCCAGCCGCAAGGAACCGCGCAGCTGCTTGCCACCCTTCAGGCGCAAGCGCATCACGCCGCCCAGGCCCTCGCCGAGGAGACCGTCATCGCGCTCGAAGCCGAGCCCGCGCCAGCCCAGAACCAGGGTCAGCGCCTGCGTCGGTCCCCGCTGGCGGTAGTCCAGCCCGAGGTCGACGCGCCCATCGCCGGGCCGTGTCCCCGGTAGCGGAAACCAGGCAGCAAGACGTCGCGCCGACAACCCACGCAGATGAAGATGCGCGTTCAAGGGCTGGGCGGACCCGCCGTCGACGCGCGCCTCGAGCCGCCCGCCGGCCAGGCGCGGCAGTTTCAGTTCCGCGCGCCAACGCCGGCTGTCGCCGGCGTAGCGAAACGAGAGCTTGCCGCGCAACGCGCCGAGACGCGATTCACGCAGGCGCAAGACGCCGTCGTCACAGGCAAGCAGGCGTTCTTCGAGACGCGCCTTGGGACAATCGAGGAGCAGATCGCGGACATGCCAGGCACCGACATCGAGAGCGGCCAGCGTGGCGCGCAGGTGGCCATCGGCAAGGCTCAAGGACAACGCCAGATCGCGCGCCACGAAGCCATCGCCGATTACTTTGGCGATAGCGAACGTCAGCTGTTGCGCGCCCTCGACCGGGACCAGCAGCAGGGAGGCCGCCAGCAGTCCGCCGCGCAGCCGGCGACGCGCGGCGCAAAAGCGAGGTTCAGGCAGGAAAGACACCCGTCGACAGGTAGCGGTCGCCACGATCGCAGATGATGGTGACGAGGGTCGCGTTCTCGAGCTCGCCGGCCAGGCGCAGCGCGGCGGCCACCGCGCCACCCGAGGAGATGCCGCAGAAGATGCCCTCGTGCGCGGCCAGCGCGCGCGCGGTCTCCTCGGCCTCGCGCTGGCTGACGTCCATCTCGAGATCGACCAGCGAGGAGTCGAAGATCGCCGGCAGGTACTCCGGCGGCCAGCGCCGGATGCCGGGGATGCTGGCGCCCTCGGCCGGCTGCACGCCGATCACGCGCACCGCGTCATTGCGTTCCTTCAGGTAGCGCGCAACCCCCATGATGGTGCCGGTGGTGCCCATCGCGCTGACGAAGTGGGTGACCGCGCCCTTGGTATCGCGCCAGATCTCGGGACCGGTGCCCTCGTAATGGGCGCGCGGGTTGTCCGGGTTGCTGAACTGGTCGAGCAGCAGGCCCCGGCCCTCGCGTTGCAGACGTTCGGCGAGATCGCGAGCGCCTTCCATGCCGGCCTCCTCGGAGACCAGCACGATCTCGGCGCCGTAGGCCTTCATCGATGCGAGGCGCTCGGCGCTCATGTTCTCCGGCATGATCAATACCATGTGGTAGCCGCGGATCGCCGCGACCATCGCGAGCGCGATGCCGGTGTTGCCGCTGGTGGCCTCGATCAGGGTATCGCCGGGACGGATGTCGCCGCGCGCCTCGGCATGCCGGATCATCGACAAGGCCGGACGATCCTTCACCGATCCGGCCGGGTTGTTGCCCTCCAGCTTGACCAGCACGCGGTTGCCGTTGTCCGGCGCCAGGCGTTGCAGGCGCGCCAGCGGGGTATTGCCGATGTAGTGTTCGATCGTGGGCTGGCTCATGGGGTTTGTTCTCCTGGATCGTCCGCTCCGGCGTTGAAGGCGATCGACAATCGGCGCGCGCCGGAGCGGTTCGGCTCGACCTCGTGCGGCAGGTCGGGGGGGAAAAGTAGCAGGCTGCCCTCTTCCGGCTCGATCGCAAGGCGTTGGTCATCATCGTACAACACCAGGCGACCGCTGTTGGCCGGCGCGCGTACATAATAGACCGCCGAGAGCCATTCGTCGTCATCATCGTGGGTATGCCGCGTGGTGAGCTGCCCTGGCCCCATGTCATTGAACCAAAAGCCCATGCGCAGGTCGTCCCGGCCCAGAATGGCGGCCATGGAATGCGCGACGAAATCATACACCGGACGCAGTTCCGGGATAAGTTCCAACGGCACATAGAGGTTCTCGTAGCGCCCGTGGAAGAGATGGCTGCGAGCGACCCCGGGACGCTCACGCACCGACTCGAAACGCGCCAGGATGGCGGCGTTGCGCGCGGCCGCCGGAGCGAAACGCCGCCGCCAGAGCGGACGACGGCCGACACGCAAGGATTCGATCACATCCATCCTAACGCTCATGACGGGGAGTGACATCAGCCCAGACCATGAAAAAGCAACGACTTGGCATGTCCGCGCATTTCCATACTCGTCGCCCTCGCCCGTTTCTTGTGAAAACCATCCCCCGCGCGATCATCACATGAATCCATGAAATTTCCAGGTTATGGCAGCATCTCGACCAACGTCTTGATCAGCAGATCGCTGTCAAGGGGCTTGGTCATGAAGCGATCCATGCCCACGGCAAGGCATTGATCGCGTATCACGTTGTCAGTGCGCACGGTCAGGGCGATGATCGGCATGTGCCCGCCATCCGACTCGCTGGCGCGGAAACGTCGGGTGAACTCCAGCCCATCCATCACCGGCATGTGAATATCGATGAAGGCCAGGTCGAACGACTGCTCCCGCGTGGCCTCCAGCGCCGCCTCGCCGTTCTCGACCACCACCACCGTACAACCCCGCTGGCTCAGCAAGGTATTCATCAGTCGCGCGCTGATCAGATCGTCCTCGGCGACCAGTATCCTCCGCCCTTCGCAATAGCCCTGCTCGGGCGGTATCACGCCGCGCGGCTCGCCCACCGGCTTGCGCCGCATGGAGATCCTGTGCAGAACCTCCGCCAGCGCGCTGAAGGAGATCGGTTTCACCAACACCGGAATCCGGCCTTCTTCGCCCTCGAAGCGCCGGCGCCGGGCATATCCGGCGATGACGATGGGCAGATCGCCCGCGCAGACCCGCCCGACCTCCCGCGCCAGCCGCTCCACCTCGAGCCCGGCGATGGAATCGCACAACAACAAGGCATCGGCGTGGCAATCCAGCGCGCTCGACGGATCGCGGCGCAAGGCATCGTACTCGACGAGGTGGACATCCACGCCCAGGTCGAGACAGTACTGCACCAGATTCTCGCGCGCCGTCGCGTGGCCTTCCATCACCATGATCTTGTGCAAGCCCTGCACGCTGGCGGCGCGATGGATCAGACGCGCCGCCGATGCCGGCTTCAACGGCAGCCGAACGCTGAATACCGTGCCCCTCGGCCGATTGTGCGCCACCTCGATATCGCCGCCCATCAGGCGAACCAGGTCGCGGGCGATCGTGGTGCCCAGGCCGGTGCCTCCGAAGCGACGGGAGATCGAGCTGTCCTCCTGCCAGAAGCTGTCGAAGACATGAGGCAAGGCCTCGTCGGAGATTCCGATGCCGGTATCGGCCACGCGCAACAACAGCCAGCGTTGCTCGTTTTCGTCGAGCGCTTCCGCAACGCTGACATTCACCTCGCCTTCCTCGGTGAACTTGATGGCGTTGCTGATCAGGTTGTACAACACCTGCTGCAATCGCAACCGGTCGCCGATGATTTCCGCCGGCAGGCTGGAATCCACGGCCAGGGTCAACTCGATGCCTTTGTCATAGGTTTGCGTCGTCATCTCCCGGCAAACCGAATGCACCGTCGACTCCAGATCATAAGGGGTTTCCTCGAGATCGAGCCGGTTCGCGTCGATCTTCGAGAAATCCAGGATATCGCCGATCAACGCGCGCAGCATCTCCGCCGAAGAGATGACCGAATCCGCATACTCGCGCTGCGCCTCGTCGAGACGCGTCTCCTTCATCAGCTGCATCATCCCGAGAATCCCGGTCAGCGGCGTGCGGAACTCATGCGTCATCGTGGCCAGAAAATTGGCCTTGGCCCGGGCCGCCGCCTGCGCCTTCTGGCGCGCTTCATGCAACTGCTTCAACAGGCTGAGTTCATACATCGGCAACGCTACCAGGGAAAGCAGCAGGAAAAGGGTCTGATAACGGACCGCGGCGGAATCGCCGAACGACAACACCACGAGCGAATAGGCGAACAGGCTGCCGAGCGAGGCCGCGATCAGGTACTTGCGCCCGTAACGCGTGCCATAGGAGACGAAGATCCAGATATAGAGCAGGAAGAACGGGCTGTTGGCGACGCCGGTGAACCAGATCGTCAGGGTCGTCGCGCTGATATCCAGCACCATCGTCAGATAACGTCGCCAGTCGCGCAGCTCACGATCCCGCGCCACATGGAACAATACCGCGACGAAGACGACCAGATAAGCGCCGAACAGGATCGCGATCAGCTTCAGATCGACATGAAAGAAGCCCGCCTCGCGGCCAACGAGGATGTAGACCA
This sequence comes from Sedimenticola sp., assembly GCA_027008705.1. GTDB lineage: Bacteria > Pseudomonadota > Gammaproteobacteria > Chromatiales > Chromatiaceae > JALSSX01. The sequence goes on from JALVEB010000049.1 coordinate 12,991, forward strand.
GCGCCACCAGCCATACCGCCGAGCGCGCAAGACCGGACTGAAACTCCGGGTGCGCGCGCAGCTCGGGATCGATCAGGCGGTCGAGCAATCGGCTCATTGAGAACATCCTTGCGGAAGATGTCGCCGCCGGACGGCGACCGGATTTGGGGATACGCTGTCGCGGCGGTACCATGGGTCGCCGCGCCGACGATTAAAGCAGAACATGAACGCCGAGAAAAGACGAAAGATCTTCGAACGCCTGCGACAAGCCGATCCCAATCCGACCACGGAGTTGAACTACCGCTCCCCTTTCGAACTGTTGATTGCGGTGATACTCTCGGCGCAAGCCACCGACAAGAGCGTCAACAAAGCCACCGGGCAGCTGTTCCAGCTGGCGGACACGCCGGAAAAAATGCTCGCACTGGGAGAGGAAGGCCTGAAGAAGGTCATCCGGCATATCGGTCTCTACAACAGCAAGGCGAAAAACATCATCCAGACCTGCCGCATCCTGATCGAGAAACATCATGGCGAGGTGCCCCGCACCCGGGTCGAACTCGAAGCGCTGCCGGGTGTCGGAAGAAAGACCGCCAATGTCGTGCTCAACACCGCGTTCGGAGAGGAAACGATCGCCGTGGACACCCATATCTTCCGCGTCGCGAACCGCACGCGGCTGGCGCCCGGGAAAACCCCATTGGCGGTCGAAAAAAAGCTGCTGAAGGTGGTGCCCAAGCCCTTTCGACGCCATGCGCACCATTGGCTCATCCTGCTCGGTCGCTACACCTGCGTGGCGAGAAAACCCCGTTGCGGCGCCTGTCTGATCGAAGACCTGTGTGAATACCCGAACAAAACCCGTGATTGAACCCCATGCTCTACGGTAACGACCGCAAACGCATGCGTCAGGTCTTCTTCGAGGCCTGGCGCAAACATCGCCAGAACGAAATCCTGGAACCGTTGGAGCGACGAATTGTCGCAGTGATTCGGCAACATCCGGAATACCATGCCCTGCTCGAACGGCCGGAAGCCCACCTCGAGGAAGACTTCGCCCCGGAACAAGGCGTCACCAATCCCTTTCTGCACATGGGGATGCACCTGGGCATCGCGGAACAGCTCGCAGCCGACATGCCGCCGGGCATCCGCGATCTCTATCAACGACTGACGGCGCGACGGGGCGACGCGCACGCCGCGGAACATGAGATCATGGAATGCCTCGGAGAAACCCTGTGGCTGGCGCAACGCGCCGGCGCCGAACCCGATCCCGTCCATTACCTGACGTGCCTGCGCAAGCGACTCGGGCAATCCATGTGATGATCAGCCTGAAAGGAAAGCGCTTGACCCAGGGTCTTCTCCTCGCCAGCCGATGGTTGAGCTGACCGTCGGCAAGGGATGATCCACCTGGCTCCAATGGCAACGAGGTCCTGCCAACCACGATCTTGCGACTCGGATGGAACAAACTAAAGTCAGAGAAACCAGGAGGCATTGCCGAATGGCGCTGCCCACCCCTTTCCCTCTGTGCCGACGCACCGCGTCGGCTCGCCGCCTGCCCCCCGGACAGCGGCATATCGACCTATCCTTAACACATGACTCAGGAGACGCAAAACATGTCTAACGTAACGAATCCGACCCCCATTGCCGCCGCAATCGGCGCCACCTTGGCCGGCGCCCTGACGCTGGGCGCCGCGCAAGCCGCGGAAAACCCCTTCGGCCTTAGCGAACTCGACGGCGGCTACATGCAGGTCGCGATGGAAGGGAAATGTGGCGGCAACAGCAAATCCGCCGCGGAAGGCAAGTGCGGCGCCGGCAAATGCGGTGCCAACAAGGCCGCGAAGCGCGCGGTGGAAGGCAAGTGTGGCGCCGGCAAATGCGGTGCCAACAAGGCCGCGAAAGGCGCGATGGAAGGCAAGTGCGGCGCCGGCAAATGCGGTGCCAACAAGGCCGCGAAAGGCGCGATGGAAGGCAAGTGCGGCGCTGGCAAATGCGGTGCCAACAAGGCCGCGAAAGGCGCGATGGAAGGCAAGTGCGGCGCTGGCAAATG
>JALVEB010000050.1 GCA_027008705.1 Sedimenticola sp.
GATGCCGCTGGCCCAGGGGGGGCAGGTAGGCCACTCGAAGGTTTCCACCTTGCCACCGGTGTCGATCGTCAGGCGTGTGAGATTGCCGATCAAACTGCATGACTCTCCGGGATGCAGTATCTGTGTAAGGGCTCGCATGCTGCCTTCGTAACCACGCACGACGGCGCTGCCTTTTGCCTCGATGACGGCAATCTCCCGTCTGTCTCTGGCAGACGACACCAGGGCGGGCTGTGCGGCTTGTGGTGCAGGGTCAAGACTCAACCCCATCGCGGATTCCCTTAGCGCGAGCCACCAGGGCTCCGCCTCGTCCTGCTGCGGCGGGGCCTTGTCGCGTTGTTGGTCCGGGGGCAGTTGCTCATAGTATTGCCGGTAGAGGGGTTCGAGTTCTTCCAGCCAGGCGGCCTCCCCCTTGCGGTCTTCCAGCAGGGCCATCCAGTTGTCGAGAAAGCGGCGCTCCAGCGGCTCCAGCTCCTGCATGATGGCATGCAAATGGCGCAGATAATCCCCCTGTTCAGGGTCCAGCGGTAACAACAGGATTTGTCTTTGCTGGATCTGCAAACGCAGGGGCAGGCTTTTTTCATGCTCTTGGATGAGCTTCTCGGCCAGGCGTCTCAAGTGGGGATCGCGTTCCAGACGCTCCAGATACTCCCGCTGCCTGTCTCCATCCCGCCATTCGCGAAAGCCTTGCGCGGCGCCCCAGCGGGGGGCCGACCAGAAGGCCAGCTCGGCGCAGATGCTCAGCCCCGCCGGGTGCTCGATGCGGGCCTGCCGCAGCAGTGCGGGCGTGATTCGCGCCATGGGGGCCATTAGCGTGAGCAAATCGTCTTGTTCCGCTTTGGCGTTTCGGCGAGCCGGCGCCGCTGGTTCGCATTGCGGATGACGGCGGTAATCCAGGCTGGCGCAGTGAAAGTGGTGGGTGGTCTCTTCTTCCCAATCGCCCGGATGGGCAGGAACCAGCGCCAGCGGTTGGCATCGCCGGGCATGGAACAGCCGCCCCCACTCGCGCCAGTTGTAACGCGCCCAGCGGTGCGGATGCAGCATGCCGAGATCGCTGAGCACCAGCACGGCGGCGTGTTCGGATATGGCGGGCAAGGCATCGTGTCGTTGTCGTTTTTCGCCCCGCCATTCCTCGAACCGGGTTTGCTCGGCATCTTCCAGCAGCCAGAGCACGACCCGGTCTCCGAACCAGTCGCACAGATGCTGGATGATGTCCAGGAAATCCTCGTAAACCGGTATGAGATGCGCCGAATAATCGACCAGGACGATCAGTTCCTGGGGCCAACTTTGACGACGACTCAGCGGCAGCACGTTCAGTGGCCGCACGGCGCAGATGTCGTCGATCAATCGCGGCACATCCAGTGAGCCATGTTCTTCCCGGCGATTGAGTTCGCGTTTGATAAAGGGCCACAAATTTTCCCAGGGTTGCAGGCGGATCGAGGCTATGCGCTGGCGCACATATTGGCCGGGCGGTGACTGGGGCGTGTGGCGTGGCGCAGCCTTTGCGGTCGCGGGCTGTTTTTTCTCTTGGCTGGCCCGGTGCTGGATGAAGTGGAGCAGCGGTATTTTGGCCGGATAGTCGCTGGCGTCTGACAGGGATGAATCGGAGGGCACAATCCGCACGCCAGGCTCCCCCTCGCCGGGTTGCCGATCCATCCATTGGCACGCCTCCGTTTCATTCCGTGGCGGCGTCTCGTTACGCTGTAGCGAGAGCAGCTCCGCCAGCGTATCCCGGTCCTCCGGGTCGAAAGCGTATTGCAGCCGGAGATACTCCGCAAGCGCACAGGCCCCGGACTGATTGCGCCGTCCCACCATTATTCCACCCGATCGCCCAATCCCCTTTTATCGAAAGCGAGGCTGCGCATGTCGTCCATGAGATCATCGAAAGACAGCGGCGCGCCATCCTCGCGGATCAGCCCTTGTTTCAAGGCGCCCGAGATGGCGCGCACCAGATCGAAATACTCCGCCTGCCCCGGTTGCAGCTCTTCGGCCAACCCGGAGTTCTGGCGATATTTCCACAAGGCCCGGGCAACTTCCCGATACTGGTCATCAGAAAGGCCATTGCCAAAGTGCATTTGCGCCCGCCGGGACAGCTTCTCGACAAAGGCATCCTCATCATCCGGCAGACCCACGCGCAATACCAGACAGCGACGGACGAAAGCGGGCGGCAACTGCTGTTCCCGATTCGAGGTAATGACGATCAACGGCGGCTCCTCCCCATCCAGTCCGATCTCTTTTTTCAAATAGGGGCAATAGAAGCGCCGTTGCCCCAGCACTTCCAGCAAGCTGTTGGGGACGCTGCGATCCGCCTTGTCGATTTCGTCGATCAGCACCACTTTTCCGGCGGACTGCTTGTTCCGGGGCTTGTAGGGCGATACCGCCGAGGGAATTCCATTGTGATCGTCACCACTGTCCAGCGCCAGCCATAGCGGGCCTTTGGAGAGGTAGTCCTCCGGCGGACCAAGTTTCTCGGCCTGGGCGTCATTCAGCCGCTGCAGGGCGTCGTACTGCCAGAGCAGATCTTCCGGACGGGTGTTGCTATTGACGACGAAAGCGATCAGCTCCCGCCCGAGGACAGCGGCCGCGGCCGCGGCGATCTGGGTCTTACCGGAACCCGGCGGGCCTTCGACCAGCAAGGGCCGACCGGAAAGCAACGCCGCCTGAATCGCCACTGCCTCACGGCGTTCGAACTGGTGGGCGCGGTCGGGCCAGGCGGGGGAAAAATCCAGCGGGGTTTTGCCGTCTATTGCGAAGGCCAGCAGGGATGGAATATCGTTTTCGTCGTTCATGGGTCAGTTTCCGTTTCGATCGCGCGCTTCATAGTATTGAAAAACCGCATCGTACCAATCGGCACTGGTCTCGATGGCATCATCTTGTTTGCCAGTTGAAACATAGATCGGCACATCTTTCAGCACGCTGTTCGATTTCAGCTTTTGCGTCAGAGTCCTGGCGTCCGCTTCGTCCATGCCGGTAATGCGAATGATGAAGTCGTTTGAGTTTTTTATCTTTTTTTCCATGGATTGGCGCAAGAGCTTGGGACCGGGTTTCTTGGTAGGACGACCGTCATCCCTGACATAGAAAAGGTCAGCTGCCTGAATGAGAAAGGACTGAGTGTATGCCTCGGCAGCGTCTTGCGCAGCTTCCCTGCTTTCCAGGATATTGTTGTCCGATATGGGGTATTCACGCCTGCCTATATATCCGATTTCGTCATTTTCAACGATTTCCCGATAGACAGCGGGACGGTTCCGAAAAAAGGCATCCGCCATTTCCGGCAGGACACATTCGGATGACACGGACATCGGCGCATGAGCGTGAGAGATCTGATTCATCTGCTGTAGCTGATGATGAACGGTCTCGATCTGGACGCCATATTTGACCAACTCCCCAAACAATTTATCAGCCGACTTACGCAAGTGGTTGAGCTTTTCAGCACCCAGTTTCGGATTGAATATGGTCGTGAGTTCTTCAATGATGAAGTTGGCGGGGTCGTCCAGCCATCTTTCCACCTCCTGACGGCGCAAACCATCATTTCCAAGAATCATGCCGGAACACAATACCTTTTCCAGTTCCGGATTGTCGTTGAGGAGTTGAATAATCTCAGCAATAGAGTGATCTCTGAGCTTATCCGTGGAAGGACAGGGATAGGCATTTTTTACGGGATTCAGCGCGCGACCGAGATAGTCCTTGAGCGCATTTCGCTCCTCTTTTGCGGTCATTGATCCCTCTTTCCAGACCGGTAACAGTCTATCGGGACTGCCTGCCCATCTCCGTCCAATCAGCCAGGCTTCCAGTTCTTTCGCCATGCGTATGCTCTTTTGGTACCAGATACAGGCGGGATCGCCTTTCTCCAATTTCTTCAGTTGCCGCCGCCAATAGTCCTCCATGTTCGTGAAAAAAATACTCGGCAGTCCTTTATCATCGAAATACAGAATGGCTCCTTCCTCGTCGAGTTCATTCGCAATGAACACCACCGCTGGCCAATAGCAGTTTTCAATCGCGTTGAATGCGGACACGCATTCATACATGCAATAGGGTGAACGCAGATAGGCATCGCTGATAATCAGTATCAGATGGCGCGCGGTCGCCACCTCGTCCATGAAGCCCAGAATGGATTCGCCGTAGTGCAGACACTCCTCGTCCAGACGAATATTGGCAGTAACCTCTTCCAACGTGCCATCCGAGGACTGGCGGAAGAGCTTCCTCCCGGACGATTCAGCAGCCTGTCGCAACTTGTCGATCAGATTCCGGCTCGGCTCGTCCTTCCGAGCGTAGGACACATAGATGTCAGCGCTTCCCAGTCCCATGGAACAGCCCTTTACAACGCCTCCAACGGCCCCTCGTCCAGCTTCTGGAAGTCCTCCACCCCGGCCACCGCGGCCAGCAGGGCGGCGTAGTGGCGCATGACGTTCTGGACTTCTTTCAGTTCTTCCCGGAAGCGGGCGCATTGTTCGGGATCGGTGAAGGCGCCGGCAAGGCCGCGTTTGTGCCAGGCGC
>JALVEB010000051.1 GCA_027008705.1 Sedimenticola sp.
CAAGTGCGGCGCCGGCAAATGCGGTGCCAACAAGGCCGCGAAAGGCGCGATGGAAGGCAAGTGCGGCGCTGGCAAATGCGGTGCCAACAAGGCCGCGAAAGGCGCGATGGAAGGCAAGTGCGGCGCCGGCAAGGCCGCGAAGGGCGCGATGGAAGGCAAGTGCGGCGCCGGCAAGGCCGCGAAGGGCGCAATGGAAGGCAAATGCGGCGGTAGCATGGCCCATAAGGCCGGCAAAGCCGTGCAAGGCAAATGCGGCGCTGGCAAGTGTGGCGCCAATAAGCGCTGAGTCGCCCAGATGACCGACAAACCCGGTTATCCAGTCCAGGGCGCGGGGCTCGGGCTGCGGCGCGAGTTCCTCGATGAGCTGACCTCGTCGCCTCCGCCGCAGGTCGATTTCTACGAGATCGCGCCCGAAAACTGGATACCCATCGGCGGCGCCATGGGGCGGCATTTCCGGTCCTTGACCGAGCGCTTCCCTTTCGTCGCCCATGGTTTGTCGCTGTCCATCGGCGGCCCGGCGCCGCTGGACAGCGGTTTTCTGCGCCAGTTGAAGGCCTTTCTCAGGGAACACGACATCCGCTGTTATACCGAGCACCTGAGCTACTGCGCCGACGATGGCCAACTCTACGATCTGATGCCGATCCCGTTCACCGAAGAGGCGGTGCATCACGTCGCCGCGCGCATCCGCCAGGTGCAAGACATCCTCGGTCAGCGCATCGGCATCGAGAACGTCTCGTACTATGCCGCTCCGATGCGCCGAATGAGCGAGATCGAGTTCATCAACGCGGTCATCGACGAGGCCGATTGCCTGTTGCACCTGGACATCAACAACATCCACGTCAACAGCATCAATCATGGCTACGACGCCAGCGGGTTTCTGCGCGCGCTGCCGGGCGAGCGCATCGTCTACGCCCACATCGCCGGCCACCACGTAGAGGCCGAGGATCTGTGCATCGACACCCATGGCGCCGATGTCATCGACCCGGTCTGGCGCCTGCTGGAAACCGCCTACAAAAGCTTCGGCGTGTTTCCGACCCTGCTCGAACGTGATTTCAACATCCCGCCGCTGAAGGTACTGCTGCAAGAGGTCGACACCATCGCGCGGCTGCAACGACAAGGGAGTTCCCAGGCGTATGCCAGCGACCAGCGCATCCCGGCCTGATTTCATCGCCGCTCAGTACGCCTTTGCCGGGCATCTCCGCGATCCGGAGCGACAGCCCGCGCCCGCCGACGTCGACGAGCGACGCATGGCGGTCTACCGCGAGCTCATCTTCAACAACATCGATAGCTTTCTGAGCGACAACTTCCCGGTGTTGCGCGCCATCACGCCGGACGAAGACTGGCTGGCCCTGTGCCGCGATTTTCTGATCCGCCATCGCGCGCAATCACCCTACTTCACCGACATCGGCGACGAGTTCCTTCAGTATCTGCAACAGGAGCGGGAACCAACCCCCTCCGATCCGCCTTTTCTGCTCGAACTGGCGCATTACGAGCATATCGAATTGGCGCTGTCGATCGCGTCCGACCCGGAGCAGCCGCGGGGGCTGAATCCCAACGGCGATCTGATGAACGAGTGTCCCGTGGTGTCCGCGCTGGCGTCTCCGCTGGCCTATCGCTTTCCGGTTCACCGCATCGCGCCTGAGTTCATGCCGGAAAGCGCGCCGGAGCAGGCCACCTTTCTGCTGGTCTACCGCGATCCCGACGACAAGGTGCATTTCATCGAGACCAGTGCCGCCAGCGCGCGTCTGCTCGAGCTGCTGAAAGAAAACCCCAAGGAGACCGGTCTTTCCGTACTGCATCGCTTGAGCACGGAGATGCGGCACCCGGAACCCGAACGCATCATCGCTTTCGGCGCCGGGCAGCTCGCCGAGCTTCGTGAACGCCATATCATCCTTGGAACCCTGCCGGCCTGAAATCACCGACCCTGTACCGGCATCGATCAGTGAGCCTTAACCTATGATCAGACTACTCAACCGTCTTCAGGACCTTCTCGACAGCCTGCGGGTGTTCGACTTTCTCGCCCCGCTTGCGATACGCCTGTACCTGGCGCCGATCTTCTGGATGGCCGGAACGAAGAAACTGGCCGACATGGACAGCACCATCGCCTGGTTCGGCAACCCGGACTGGGGGCTCGGCCTGCCCTACCCCGAGATCATGGCATGGGCCGCGGCGCTCACCGAGACCCTGGGCGCGGTGCTCCTGGTGGTCGGCCTGGCGGTGCGCTGGTGGTCGGTCCCGCTGATGGTGACGATGGTCGTCGCGATCGTCACCGTGCACTGGCCGAACGGCTGGTCGGCGATCGCCGAGGGCAGCGGCCCGTTCGCGACCGAGCGCACCATCGGCGCCATCGAACGCCTGCAACGCGCCAAGGAGATCCTTCAGACCTACGGCAATTATGACTGGTTGACCGAGAAAGGCACCTTCGTCGTGCTGAACAACGGCATCGAGTTCGCGGTGACCTATCTGATCATGCTGCTGACCTTGTTCTTCTATGGCGCCGGACGCTGGTTCAGCCTCGATTACTGGATCGCGCGCCGCTTCCGCGAACCGCGCTCCTGAGTCGTCGGCCGGCCCGCCCTCCGGTTCCGTGACGAAGCGGGGGGTGGATTCGCCGCTTGCGGCAAACCCATGCGGCGATAGCCCTTCGGCAGCCGGAACAACGCATCATCCACCTTGCGATCCTGTGCATAATCCTGCAACGCGCGGTCCTTGCGCGGGATATGCCAAAACACCGGAAGCCCCAGTTTCAGGCCCTTCTCCGGCGCATAGACATGGGTCAGCAGGTCGCACGCATCCTCACCGGCCGACGGACCCGCCGACAGTTCGAGCGCCTGCTGGTCGGCAAGTCGGGCGATGAATTCCCGCCAGGCTTTCACCGCGCTGTCCATCACTCCGGGCAATACCACGATCTCCTGACATTCCCCGCCACCGGCGCGCAGTCGATAATGACGCGGAGCGATGCCGGCGATCGTCGGCGCCTCCGGATCGGCGATCGGCACAATCTCCAGACGCATGCCTTGCGGCGGCGACCGCCCCGCCCGCGGCGGATCGATCTCAAGCACTGTGCGGTCTTCATCGGAGACGTCATGGATGACTCCGGTGCGGCGATCGTACAACAGATAGCCGTCACTGCCCTCGCCCTGATCCAGCCGCAGCCAGCGCGGCGTCACCAGGAAGCGCGAGGTATAGGGCGGACTGCCGGCTTCGTGCACCTGGTATTCCAGCACATCGGCGGTTTCGGCCCAGGCAGTAGCAATGGGTAACGATAGGATGAAGATCAATGCCTTGCGCATAGTTCCTCCAGTTTTTTCAGCTCCGATTCGCTAAACCCGGCGGCGCGCCGCGCGGCGTGATGCAACGGGCAGCGGATCTCGCCCCGCAGATGTTCCCGCAGCAGTTCGAAATAGCGGGTCTCAGGATCCAGGCCACGGCGCGCGCACAGGTAGTGGAACCAGCGCGTGCCGGCTTCTACATGACCGACCTCCTCGCGCAGAATCAGCTCGAGCACCGCAACGGTCCGCTCGTCGCCGATCGCGGCGAAGCGCCGGATGATCCCCGGCGTCACGTCGAGACCGCGCGCCTCCATCACCCGTGGAACCAGCGCCATGCGCGCCAGCGGGTCGTGGCGGGTGCGCAGCGCCATGTCCCACAGCCCGTCGTGAGCCGGATAGTCGCCGTAGGCCGCGCCGCCGGCGGCAAGGCGCTCGCGCAGCAAGGAGAAGTGACGCGCCTCATCGACGGCGACGCCAAGCCAGTCGGAATAATAGGCATCCGGCAGGCCGTGGAAACGCTGCACCGCATCGAGAGCGAGATGGATGGCGTTGAACTCGATATGGGCGATCGCATGGATCATCGACAGCCGCCCGCCCTCGCTGCCGAGGCGACGGCGCGGCAGCTCGCGTGGATCGACCAAGCTCGGGCGCGCCGGGCGGCCCGGCTCGGTCAGTTCCGGCAACGACAGCGGCGTGGCGGCCAACTCCCCGCTCCGCCACGCCTGCTGCAAACGCGCGCAACCGGACAGCTTGGCCTCCAGATCCGGTATCCGCAGCAACTCAAAGGCAGCGCGATGCAGGTTCTCTCTACTCATCGGCCACGCAGAAAGAGCTTGTCGAGCGCGGCGAGATCCAGCGCGGTCCAGGTCGGACGGCCATGATTGCATTGACCGCTGCGCTCGGTGGCCTCCATGTCGCGCAACAAGGCGTTCATCTCGTCGACCGTCAGGCGCCGGTTGGCGCGCACCGAACCGTGACAGGCCATGGTCGAGAGCACCTGATTGATCTCCTCGCGCAGACGTTCGCTGGTTCCGTGCACGGCAAGCTCCGAAAGCAGGTCACGAAGCAGGCGCTCGGCATCGCATTCGCGCAGCAAGGCCGGCAACGCGCGCACCACCAGGGTTTCCGCGCCAAGCCGCGCGACCTCCATGCCAAGCCGGGCAAAGGTCTCCTGATGCTCTTCGGCCAGC
>JALVEB010000052.1 GCA_027008705.1 Sedimenticola sp.
AGCTCCGAAAGCAGGTCACGGAGCAGGCGCTCGGCATCGCATTCGCGCAGCAAGGCCGGCAACGCGCGCACCACCAGGGTTTCCGCGCCAAGCCGCGCGACCTCCATGCCAAGCCGGGCAAAGGTCTCCTGATGCTCTTCGGCCAGCTCCGCCTCGCGCGGACTGACCGCCACGCTGACCGGCACCAGCAGCGGCTGCGCGCGGATGCCATCGCGCTCCCAGGCGCGCTTGAAACGCTCGTAGGTGATGCGTTCGTGCGCCGCGTGCATATCGACCAGAATAAGTCCGGCGGCGTTTTCAGCAAGGATATAGACGCCATGCAACTGCGCCAGCGCATAACCCAGCGGCGGCACCTCGCCCTCCGCCGGTGCGGGCGCAGCGGGCGCTCCCGGCGCGGCATATTGCTGGAAGGCGGCGCGATAATCGGCGCGATTCTCGCGCAACGGCAAAGGCATCGGCGAGCCGGGCCGAACCGCGTTGCCGCCACCGCCCGGCGCTTCGGCAACAGCCGGAGCGGGCCGGAGATCACCGACCGCATCGGCGCCCGGACTGTCGGCCAGCGCGGGCTCATCCACCCCGGCGCGGGTCTCGGCCAGTACCCGGTGCAGGGTGCGATAGATCATGTCATGCACCATGCGCGCCTCGCGGAAGCGCACCTCGTGCTTCGCCGGGTGGACGTTGACATCGACCAGCGCCGGATCGATCTCGAGGTAGATCACATAGGCCGGCTGGCGGCCATGATAGAGCACATCCTGATAGCCCTGGCGCACCGCGTGGGTGACCAGCTTGTCGCGCACCAGGCGGCGGTTGACATAGAAATACTGCATGTCGGCCTGGGCGCGCGAGAAGGTCGGTCGCGCCACCCAACCATGCAGGCGCAAGCCGGCGGCCTCGCGCTCGAAGGCCACCGCGGCCTCGACGAAGCCCTTGCCGAGCACGCTGGCCAAGCGCCTGAGACGCTGTTCCGGCTCCAGCGCCGGCGCCAGGTCGAGCACCTGGCGGCCATTGTGATGGAGGCGAAAACCGATATCAGGCCGCGCCAGCCCGATGCGCCGGACCAGCTGTTCGAGATGCGAGAATTCGGTCTTCTCGGTACGCAGAAACTTGCGCCGCGCCGGGGTGTTGTAGAACAGATCCCGCACCTCGACGCTGGTTCCGACCGGATGCGCTGCGGGACGCGGCTCGCGCTCGTCGCCGTCGATGCGCCAGGCTTGATCGGCCTCGCGATGGCGGCTGGTGAGCGTCAGGCGCGAAACCGACGCGATCGACGGCAGGGCCTCGCCGCGAAAGCCCATGCTGGCGATGCGCTCGAGTTCCGCCAGGCTGCGCAGCTTGCTCGTGGCATGGCGCGCCAGAGCCAGCGCGAGGTCGTCTCGCGCGATGCCCTCGCCGTCGTCACGCACGCGCAGCCGTTTGATACCGCCCTGGGCGACATCGATATCGATACGCGTGGCGCCCGCGTCGATCGCGTTCTCGATCAGCTCCTTGGCCACCGAGGCGGGCCGTTCGACGACCTCTCCGGCGGCGATCTGGTCGATCAAACGGGAAGGAAGTGGCTGGATCACACCCATCAGGAGCGCCGTCAGCCAAGAACCTTCAGGCGCGCCTCGAGCGCCGGGATATCGACCTCGCGACAGGCCACCCGCACGCGATCGCCGGGCGCCAATGGCGCCTGCAAGCGCAGACGCGCCTCCAGCGCCAGAGAGGGCACCAGTAGCGTCGCGCGCTTGTCGTTGCGCTCGACCACCACCGCCTCGGCATTCCATGCCGGCTCACGCTTCAGCTTGATCAGCTTCCAGTGCTGGTTCGAGAGGCGCTCAGCCTTGCGGATCAGACCGCTGAGCGCCTCGCTGGCGCCGACCCGTTCGGTGATCGCAGCCAGGTCCAACGGCTCCTCTCCACGCAGAAAGGCGCGCAGTTGCTGGTGCGCAACCAGATCCAGATAACGACGCAGCGGGCTGGTCGCGCGCGTATAGACCTCCAGGCCGAGACCGGCGTGTGGTTCGGGCTGGGTCTGCGCGCGGCTCGGCTTGAAATTGCGACGGAAGGCATACATCGCGACCAGATCGCCACTCGCCGGGCGTTCGTCGCTGGACGGCGGCGGCTGCGTCGCGAACGGCATCGGGAGATCGTTGGCGAGGGCGAAGCGCGCCACCGCCTCGCCGGCCATCAGCATCGCGTCGGTGACCAGATCGCGCGCGCGCAGGCGGGGCAGCGGACGCACCAGGACCTCGCCGTCGACGACACGCACGCTGACCTCGGGCAGGTCGATGCGCGCCGCGCCGTTGGCCTCGCGACGCGCGCAATAGCGACGTGTCAGCTCTTCGATCCGCGCCAGCGGGCCGCTGTCGAGACAGCGCTCGGCCTCGGCATAGCTGAGCCGGGTGACGCGCACCCGCGAGGGGGTGATCTCGATATCCGACAGCCCGCCATCCTCATCGACGCGAAAGCCGATCGACAGCGCCGGAGAGGTTTCATGCAGGCCCAGGCCCAACTGCTCGGTAAGCGCCACCGGCAGCATATGCACAGTGGTCTCGGGCAGATACTGATTGGCGCCGCGCGCGCGCGCCTCGAGATCCAGTTCACTATCCGGCGCGACCAGCGCGGCAACATCGGCCACATGCACCCACAGCCGCTCACCATCGAAGCTGATCGCATCGTCCGGATCGGTATTGCCCTCGTCATCGATCGCCCAGGCTTCGAGCCCGGTCAGATCGCGACGCGGCTCATCGGGCAGTGGTGACGGCGCCAGCCTCGGCTCGCTCATCTCCAGACCGAAGCGCAGTGGATGCGGATTGAACTCCAGCGGCCAGTAGCCAACCCGGTTGAGCAAGGCATGGGCATTCTCGGCGCTGACCGAAACCCCCAGCGCCTCGAGGATGCGGCTGCTACCGGCGGCATTCAGCGCCACCCGCTCGACCTCGGCCAGCGCCTTGCGATCGCCCTCGGCCATCTCGCCGCGCTTCAAGCGCTCGATCATGCCCTGCCACGCGGCGCGCGCGGCGGCCTTCTTCTCGCGCGCTGCGCGGTCGGCCTCGACCTGCTCCAACGGTCGCGCGCCGATGCTCTCCGGTCCGCCCTCGAAGTACAGCCCATCGGCGACATGGAGCCAAGTCGCCCAAGCGGTCGCCGGGGTATAATCGCCGAAGATCAGCTCGGCAAGCTCGGCAAGCGGAACGCGCTCGCCATCGAGCAACTCCCAGCTCTCGGCGATATCCGCTTCCAGCGGCTCGAGTTCAGCCAACGAGCGGCACGGTCCGGGATGCAACAAACGCACATCCTTCTCGCGCACGCGCTTGATCTTGCCGCCCTCCAGCTCGATCTCGATCTTGTCGCCGATCGCGACGACACGCGCCGGACGCACCTTGTACAACGCCAGGCTGCCCACGGAAAAATCGGACAACGGAAAACCTCCACCACTGGCTCCGAATCAGAGCCACCCTGCCCCTTATGATAACCGATACCCATGATCCACCGCGCGAGAAACCGACAATGAAGCGAGCAATGATAGAATTCCGGCCGATGAACGAAACACGCACTCTGATGGCCCGCCTGCTGCTGCGCCTGAGCGGCTGGCTGCGCTGTCGCATCATCGACGGCAACGACGGCCGACCCTACCTGGAGCGTTACCACCTGTTCCGCCTGCCGGGCGGCGGCGGGGTCTATCTGCATCGTTTCCTCGCCAGCGATCCGGATCGCGGCCTGCACGATCACCCATGGCGCCGCGCGCTCGGCCTGGTCCTCTCCGGCGGCTATGACGAGCTGCGCCTGAAAGGCGATCAGGTCTGCTCCCGGCACCTTGGCCCCGGGCGTCTGAACGCGATCTCCGGCAGCGATTTTCACCGCATCGTGCTACGCGGTGGAGGTGAGACCTGGACCCTGTTCGCTCATGGCGGCAAGGTCAAGGGCTGGGGGTTTCTGCAACTTGGTCAGGATGGCCGACGGCACTTTATCGACCATGAACAGGCAAGCCGGGAACCCGCCCACGAGCAATGGTGGCGGCATGCCCCGCGCGGCCGCCATGTGGCGCGGCGACGAGTATAGATGCCGTCACCCCTCCCGCACCACCGGACATGCGGTTTTCCGCATCCGGCGGTTGGAAACAACCACCTTATCAGGTGATCCAGAGTCGGGACAACAGCCCATCTTCTGTCAATACGACTTCTCCTTTTCTTGCGTCGCGCCTTCGCTACATGCTCCTTTCCGCTTGGCCTCGCGGCTTCTACCTTGCGCTTCGCTACACTTCTCGTCGCTCTTCGTGGTTACCTCCTTTCAGGTAACAGGCGCCGTTGCCCGATCCGCTGCGCTTGATCGGGCCTACGCTTTGTCAGGTCAATGCCATTGAAGCGTGCTTGCCTTGCCGGACCACTCGTTCCTCGCCAACGTGTGGATCTACGGGATCAAACACACTGAAGAGGGGAAGACGGTTTTCCCATGACAAGGCTTGGGATAGA
>JALVEB010000053.1 GCA_027008705.1 Sedimenticola sp.
CTCGACCTGTTCGTGGGTCTCCGCTATCGCGATGTCGATCGTTCCCGGCACGCGCGCCGCCTCGACCACCGCGTCGACCGCCGAATCGATGCAGGCGCTCTGGCCGTCGACCTCGATCATCAGGAGCGCGCCGAGCGCCGGATCCAGGCCGGCGTCGGCGTGTTCGCGCACCATCGCGATCGCGCGGCCGTCCATGAATTCCAGCGCACTCGGGGTCACCGGTTGCGCCATGATCGCGGCGACCGCTTCGGCGGCGGCGCGCACGTCGCGGTAGCCGGCATGCAGGGTGCGCCGGGTCTCCGGCAGCGGAGTCAGCTTCAGCGTGGCCTCGGTGATGATCGCCAGGGTGCCCTCGGAGCCGATGATCAGTCGCGTCAGATCCAGCCCGACGACCCCCTTGGTGGTCATTACGCCGGTGTGCAGGCATTCACCGGCGCCGCTGATCGCGCGCAGTCCGAGGGTGTTCTCGCGCGGCGTGCCGTACTTCACCGCGCGTGGCCCGGCGGCGTTGCAGGCGAGGTTGCCGCCGATGCTGCAAACCGCGCTGCTGGTCGGGTCCGGCGGCCAGAAAAAGCCGTGCGTGGCGGCCGCCTGTTGCAGTTCGGCGTTGGTGACGCCGGGTTCGACGATGGCGAGTCGGTCGGCCGGGTCGATGCGCGGCGTGGCGCGCAGGCGTTCGCTCGAAAGGACGATGCCGTGGCGTTCCGGCACCGCCGCGCCGGCGGTGCCGGTGCCGCGCCCACGCGGAGTCAGTGGCAGGCCGGCCTGGTTGCAATAGCGAACGACCGCTTCGACCTGCTCGCAATCGCGCGGAAACACCACCGCCGCCGGTAACGCATGCAGACGGCTGTTGTCGTAGCCGTAGGCCCAACAATCGCCGACGTCGCTCAGTACCGCATCGGCGCCGAGCAGCGCGCGCAGCGCGCCGGCCGGGTCAGCCGATGAGGTCAAACAGTTTCACCACGCGTTTCACGCCTTCGACATGCCGCACCAAATCGACCACGGTGTCGGCTTCTTTCGCGGTCAGCAGGCCCATCAGATAGACCACCCCGTCGACGGTCACCACCTTGACCCGGGTCGGGTCGAAGTTTTCCAGCTCGATGCCGAGCAGCTTGGCCTTGATCTTGGCGGTCAGATAGGCGTCGGCGGTATCGGTTTTCAGCGACAGGCGCGGACCGAGGGTGACCTCATCATAGACCTGGGTGACGCGCGGAAGACTGGCCGCGAAATCAGCGACGCGGCGGCGGATGTCATTGTTCTCGGCGGTGCCGGCGAGCAGCACCTTGAGGTTGTAGCTGGTGACGCTGATGTCGCTGTGTTCCGCGATGTCGGCGTGTTTCGTGATGAAATCCATGATCTTCAGTTTGATCGCCTGGTCGTCGACGATCACGCCGCTGGTGCGGCGGTCATGGACCACGCCGGCGCCGGTCGCGGCGCCGCCGACGACGATCGCGCCACAGCCGCCGAGCAGGAGCGCCAGGAGCAGCAGGGTCGACAGGCGGAAGAGTTGCTTCATTGGGTCATTCTCCGAGTAGTTGTCGATCGGTCAGCTCGCACAGACAGTGGATCACGAGCAGATGCACTTCCTGAATGCGCGCGGTGTTGTCGGCCGGCACGCGGATCTCGATGTCGCCCTCTCCGAGCAGGCCGGCGAGCTGGCCTCCGTCGCGACCGGTCAGCGCGATCACCGGCATGTCGGCCTCCTGGGCGGCCTGCGCGGCGCGCACGATGCTCGGCGACTGCCCGCTGGTGCTGATCGCCAGCAGCAGGTCGCCGGGATGACCGAGCGCCTGGATCTGGCGCGCGAAGATCTCGGCATAGGCGAGGTCGTTGGCCACCGAGGTCAGGGTCGAGCTGTCGGTGGTCAGCGCCAGCGCCGGCAGGCCGGGGCGGTCGCGTTCGAAGCGATTCAGCAGCTCGGACGAGAAATGCTGGGCATCGGCCGCCGAACCGCCGTTGCCGCAGCTCAATACCTTGCCGCCCTGCAACAGCCGTTCGACGATCAGGCGCGCGGCGTCCGCGATGGGCTCGGCCAGCGCCCCGGCGGCGGCCTGCTTGGTCTCGATGCTGGCGGCGAAGGTCTCGCGCACGCGTTCGCTCAGTGGGGACACGGCTTACTCCAGTCAGGCGCCAAAGGCATTCTTGATCCACTCCATCCGTTCGCCGGTCATCGCGATGACGTCGAAGCGCAAGGCGCGCGCGGCGTGTTCGTCATGGTACTGCAAATAGTGTCGCGCGGCGCTGAGCAATTTGCGCTGCTTGGCCGGCGTGACCGATTCGGCGGCGTCACCGAAGCGTGCACTGCGTCGGTAGCGCACCTCGACGAATACCAGGGTGTCGCCGTCGAGCATGATCAGGTCGAGCTCGCCGGCGCGGCAGTGGTAGTTGTGGTCGAGCGCCCGCAGGCCTCGTTCGCTCAGCCAGCGCGCGGCCTGCCGCTCGGCGCGTTGGCCGGTTGCGCGCGCGTCACTCATGGTCGCAGCTCGGGAGCGGCTGGAGCGGCAAGGTCTTCTTCTGATTCTGGCGGCGCGTTCAAGGGCATCTCGGCGTAGCCGATCACCGCCGGCCTGCCTTCATGATAGCGCGCCCACACCAGCAGGCGGTGGATGCGGCGCTCGGCATCGCTGTAGAGGATGCCGGTTCGGCCATCGAGCCGCTGCTCCGGTGCGTAGGCCATGCGCCGCACCTGCCGGGCCAGCGCCCAGGCGTCTTCGCCGAGCGCGCGCAGGCGGACCACCGCGGCGTTGGTTCCCCGGTTCTCGTCGTCCAGCAGCAGGGCTGGGATGTCGGTGAACTGAACGCCTTCGAGGTCGATATCCAGTTCCGGGCGCGGACGGCCGTCATGCACCATCGAGGTGGCGTAGACCGGCAGCCTGCCGGCGCGGTAGAACTTGAACAAGGGATTGATCTGACGCGCCGCCATCGGTTTGGCGACCAGGAAAATGCCGTCGGCATCAGGCCGGGGACGGGGCTCGAATTCCAGCCTGATGCCGAGGACCCGGGTGAGCGCATGGAAGCGCCGTTCGCTGTCGTCGATGTTCAGCAGGGCTTTCACCGGCGTGGTGAACTCGTTTCGGGTCGGGTCGTACTCGACGCTTTCGGCGACCACGCCGCCGAGCGCCTCGAAGTGGCGCTTGAAGGCATCTCGCAGACGCTGCCCGCGCGGGTTCGCCGGGGTCAGCGTCAATGCCACGCGCTGGCCTTCGCGCCAGGCGCGGTCGGCGGCGAGCAGCGCTTCGTCTTCCGGCGCGAGGCCGAACTGGAACAGGGCCGGCGGCGGCGCGGAGGCGTCGACGGCTCGGTTCAGGGCCAGCAGGGTCGGGCGTTCGGCCAGATCCTGTCGCGCCAGGGCGGAGACGCGCTGCTTGGCCAGCGGCCCGATCACCAGATCGTGTCCGGCATCGCGGATGCGCCGCAGTTGCGCCTCCAATGGCTCCTCGTCACTGGGGTATTCGGTGAGCGACGGCCGTTCGGCCCGGGTATCGGCCCGGTAGGCGCGCAGCAGGCCGTCCTGGATGAGGCGCGCGGCCTTGCCGATGCGGCCCTGTCGCGGCAGCCACAGGGCGATGCTCCGCGGCGGCGCGATGCTGGCGATCAGCTTGCGGGCGAACTGCTGTCGCAGGGTGTCGTCCAGCGGGTGCCGGGGATGTCGCAGACGCCAGGCCGCGAGGGCGCGGTCGAGCGCGGTCGCATCGAGCAGACTGGCGCGCGCGGCGCGGATCAGGTCGGTCCAGCCCAGGGTCTCCGGGGTGCCGCGCTGGTCGAGCCAGTCGAGATCCTCGTCGCGCAGCTGCATCAGTTCATCGAGCAGTGTCTGCTGGTTCAGCGCGCGCTGGTCGGGATCGCCGAGCAAGGGGTCGAGCAGGATGCGCTCGGCCGCCTGTCCGCGCCGGTCGCCTCGCGCGGCGAAGATCCGCGCCTTGTCTTCGTGCAGCATGCGCCGCTGGAGAGGATCGAGCTGGGTTTCATCGATCACGTCGAAGGTTTGCAGCGCGTGCTCGAGATCGCCGCTTTCCAGGCTCAGATGCGCGTCGAAAAGCAACTTTTCGGCGAGACCGGCCTCGTTCAACGGC
This sequence comes from Sedimenticola sp., assembly GCA_027008705.1. Taxonomy (GTDB): domain Bacteria; phylum Pseudomonadota; class Gammaproteobacteria; order Chromatiales; family Chromatiaceae; genus JALSSX01. The sequence continues at coordinate 4,074 of JALVEB010000053.1, forward strand.
AGGTGCGAAAGTTCGTTCGAAACCGCGCGCGCGGTTTCGAGGTCGCCGGAGGCCACCAGGCTGCGCAGCGCGCCGAGCAGCGCCTTGCCGCGTGTTTCGCCCTGTCGTTTCGCCGCGATCGCGCGGTAACGAGTGGCTGCTTCGGCATAGCGATGCTGACGGAACAGCTCTCCGGCGCGCGCCAGTTCTCGTTGCGTCGGGCTCTCGGCAGGGGCGGGGCGGACGCTCTTCGGGCCGCCGCCGCAGGCGGACAGCAGCAGGCTGGTCGCCAACAGCAAAGCCAGCCAGCGGATCGGATGGGAGTGGGTTTTCGGGTCCAAGATGATCGATTCCATGACTACGGGAAGGATAGATATTATATACTCGTCGTCGTCGCCCACGAATTTTCGGCTACCGCGACGGCTCCTCGCACCCGTGGGCGACTGAGTATAGCCCCTGTCGTTCCCGCCCCAACCGTTTATCAGCTCCTTGCCTGGAAACCAGCTCCATGTCCGAAGCCGTCCTCTATGTGGTTGCCACTCCGATCGGGAACCGGGGCGATCTCAGCGCGCGCGCGATCGAGACGCTCGGCTCGGTCGACTGGATTGCCGCCGAGGATACCCGTCACAGCGGTCGCTTGTTGCGGGACCTGGGTATCGAGCGCCCGTTGCTCTCCTACCATGACCACAACGCCGAAGGGCGCGCGCGGCAACTGTTGGAATACCTCGGGAACGGGCAGTCGGTGGCGCTGATCTCGGATGCTGGCACGCCGCTGATCAGCGATCCCGGCTATCGCCTGGTGCGCGCCTGTCGCGAGGCTGGCGTGCGCGTCGTGCCTGTGCCAGGCGCGAGCGCGCTGATCGCCGCGCTGTCGGTGGCCGGTCTGCCCACCGATCGCTTTGCCTTCGAGGGCTTTCCGCCGCGCGCGCCGGGCAAGCGACGCGCCTGGCTCGCGCCACTGGCCGACGAAACGCGTACCCTGGTGTTCTATGAATCGGCGCATCGCATCGAGGGTTTCCTCGCCGATCTCGCCGCGGTGTTCGGTGGCGGGCGCGAGGCGGTGATCGCGCGTGAGCTGACCAAGCGCTTCGAGACGCTGACCGGCGGAACGCTGGCGGAGTTGGTGGAGCGCCTCGCCGCCGATCCCGACCAGCTGCGCGGGGAATTCGTGGTCGTCACGGCCGGTCGGGAGGCGGGTGCTGGAGAGGCCTCGGCGCGCATCGAGGCGCGCGCCTTGATGCGCGTGTTGACGCGGGAGCTGCCGGCGGGCAAGGCGGCGGCGCTCGCCGCCGAGCTGCTCGGCGGGAAAAAGAAGCACTATTATTCGATGGCGCTGGCGCTCAAAAATGAATGATATTCCGCCTGCCCCTGTACAAGTTTTGCGGAATGTCATATTTTTGACTGAATCGATATCGCCACGGGCAGTACGCGCATGACATCCGAACCCTCGCAGGAAAACGACAGCCGTCCGGTCGCCTCGACCGAGGATCTGACCGGGATCAGCATGGTGGTGCTGGACCCGGATCGCGAACATCAACGTTATATCGGCGATATTCTCGATTTCGTCGGCATTCCCTGTTTGCCGATGCCCGATGTCGATACCACCATCGAGACCTTGCGTGAGCGCGCCGGCGCCGGCGCGGTCTGTCTGTTGCTCGGCAACGCGATCGCGACCGAGGAGACCGCGCGCCTGATGACCGCGCTCGACGCGCTCGACCAGGCGGTGCCGGTGTTCGAACTGGTGGCGCGTGACGACGATGCCAAGCGACCCACCGACAGCACGCGCATGCTCGGCGTGCTCAGGCTGCCGACCCAGTACGACAGCTTCATGAGCCTGCTGCACAAGGCTCATGTCTACATCGAGAGCCATTCCGGCCAGACGCCGAAGCGGCGGCCGCTGGAGCTGTTCCGCAGCCTGTCCGGCAACAGTCGCGCGACGCGTCGTATCAACAAGCTGGTCGAGCAGGTGGCCAATACCGAGGCGACCGTACTGATCCTCGGCGAATCGGGTACCGGCAAGGAGGTCGTCGCGCGCAAGCTGCATTACCACTCCTCGCGGCGCGGCAAGCCCTTCGTGCCGGTCAACTGCGGGGCGATTCCGGCTGATCTGCTCGAAAGCGAGCTGTTCGGCCATGAGAAGGGCGCCTTCACCGGCGCGATCAGCGCGCGCAAGGGGCGTTTCGAGCTCGCCGAGGGTGGCACCCTGTTCCTTGACGAGATCGGCGACATGAGCATGCACATGCAGGTCAAGATCCTGCGCGTGTTGCAGGAACGCACCTTCGAGCGCGTCGGTGGCAGCAAGACCCTGCATTGCGACGTGCGCATCATCGCCGCGACCCACCGCGATCTCGAGCAGGCGATCCAGGATGGCAACTTCCGTGAAGATCTGTTCTACCGCCTCAACGTATTCCCGATCGATATGCCGCCATTGCGCGAGCGCGCCGAGGATATCCCGGTACTGGTCACCGACCTGATCCGCCGCATCGAGAACGAGAAGCGCGGCTCGGTGCGCCTGACCCCGGCCGCGGTCACCGCGCTGACCCACTATACCTGGCCCGGCAATGTGCGCGAGCTGGCCAATCTGATCGAGCGGCTCGCGATCCTCTATCCTTATGGTGTCGTCGATGTCATGGATCTGCCCGAGAAATTCCGCGAGGGCTACGCCGCCGCCGGCAATCCGGAGCCGACCCCGGCGGTCACCCTGCCCGGCGGCGAGCCGGACACCGTCGCGGTCGAACCACGCCTGCCGAGTGGCGGCATCGACCTGAAGAGTCACCTCGCCGAGATGGAACAGAGCCTGATCCGACAGGCGCTGGAGGAGTCCGACGGCGTTGTCGCCCATGCCGCGAAGAAGCTCAATATGCGTCGCACCACGCTGGTCGAGAAGCTGCGCAAGTATGGCATGCAACGGGGTACCGAGAACCGGGGGGTCTGAGCAGGCCGCGGCAGCGGCCGGTCAACGCTCCGCCAGGATCAATACCGGGGCGATCAGGCCGCGCTCGAAGTTGATCCGGGTATTGCGCAGCTTCAGATCGCCATCGGCCAGGGTGGCGCGCGGGCTGGCCGCGGCGGTGGCGTCCGGCGTGTCCGACAGCAGGCGATCGAAGAATTTCGGTGCGATGGCGCTTCGATCCTCCACCTCGCGCACCGTCAGGCCGGCCTCCCGCAGCTGGGATTCGGTCTGCTCCGGGGTCAGCAGACAGCTGATCTCCGGGGTGTCGGCCCATGGAACCGGAAAGCGCAACTCTCCGTCCCGCAGCCGCATGACATCATATACGGCCAGTCTTCCACCCGGCTTCAGGACCCGCGCCATCTCGCGGTAGAGCCGGGCGCGGTCCGCGATATTCATCGCGGCATGCAGGGTGACGAGCGCGTCGAAGCGATGGTCCTCATAGGGCAGGGCGAGGGCGCTTCCGGTTTCGAAATGAAGCCGGTCATCGAGGCCGACCGCCTCGGTCAAGCGGATCGCGGCCCGAATGAACGCCGGGGTGAGGTCGATGCCGGTGACCCGACACCCCGTCCGGTGCGCAATGAAGCGCGCCGCGCCGCCGATGCCGCAACCGACATCCAGCACCTCGTGGTCCGGCGCCAGATTCAGCTTTCCGACCAGGTGTTCGGTCGCTTCCCGGCCACCGATGTGCAGTTCCTCGAAGGGTGCCAGGTCATCGGGTCGCACCGCGTCCGCGGGAATGCCACGCGCCGCGAGCGTTTCGAGGATGGCGCGGGCCAAATCGTTCTTGCCGTAATGACGGGCGACGCTTTGTTCGCGGGCATCATGGGATTGTAATGCTTGCTGAGTCATTGCAGGCTGCCGAGCATCGATTCGTCGTACGCGGACAGTGGCTCGCCGGAGCGGATCCGCTCGACCAGGTCCGGGTTGGCGATGAAGGGGCGGCCCATGGCCACCAGATCCACGCGCCGGGCCTCGAGTTCCCGTTCGGCGGTTTCCGGGGTGTAGCCGCCACAGCCGATCAGCGTGCCACGGTAACGTTCGCGGACATAGTCGATCGGGCGACCGCCAAGGTAGTCGTAACGCTGCTGCCCGTCGAATGCGGCGACGTGCACATAGGCCAGTTCCCGCGTATTCAGCTGTTCCAGCAGATAGTCGAATGTTTCCTCATCTCCCGGGCTGTATTCAAGATGGATATAGGCTTGCGGGGACAGGCGGATGGCCACCCGCCGGGGGTCGATCGCCGCGCTCAAGCGGTCGAGCACCTCGAGGGCGAAACGGGCGCGGTTGGCCGCGGTTCCGCCATAGGCGTCGGTGCGCCGATTGGTCTGTTGATGCAGAAACTGGTCCACCAGATAGCCGTTGGCCGCGTGCAGTTCGACGCCATCAAAACCCGCTTCGGCGGCATTGCGCGCGGCCTTCTCGTAGCGCGTCAGGACTCGTTCGATATCCGCCGCTTCCATCGCCCGCGGTTCCTCATAGGAGAGGTTTTGCGCGCGGGGCAGGGGGCCGGTCATGCCCACCGCGCTGGGCGCCATCGGTCGGGTTCCGGTATAGTGGCTGTGGGCCATGCGTCCGGTATGCCATAGCTGGCAGAAGATCCGGCCGCCGGCCTTGTGCACCGCATCGGTCACCTGGGTCCAGGCGCGGACCTGAGCGTCGTCATAGATCCCCGGCGTGCGCGGGTAACCCTGGCCTTCCGCTTCGATCAAGGTGGCCTCGGTGACGATCAGACCGGCCCCGGCGCGCGCCTGATAATAAGCCACGGAATCGGCCGTCGGCGCGAGATCCTGGTCCGCGAAACAACGGGTCATCGGGGCCATCACCAGACGATTTTCGAGGCGTAGTCCGTCCGCGACGCTCCAGTTGGAAAACAACGTGGGGAAGGCCACTGGCTCATTCCTCGCGAAAGATCTTCCGGGCGATGATCAGGCCGGGGCAGATGCCCACCGCCGCGGCGAACAGGGTGAATGCCGGCACTACATACAGAAACCAGTGGACCTTGTCGAAACCTGTCAGCCAGATACCGATCAGAATGACCATTGCGGTGTTGAAGAAAAAGAATCGCATGGCCTTGCTTGCTTTCGCTATTGCCATTTTCCGCTCCTGTTGAATTGCTGTTGATTTGGGAAGGTGGGAGCAGTGTAGGTGTGGTTGTTTTCAACAACAACGGTGTATTTTGTTATTGTTTGGGTAACATAAAAGTTACCAATCCAGGATTGATGAGCGATATCAAGCGTCGCGTGGTGTTCGTCCAAGTCGTCGAGGCCGGAAGTTTCTCCGCCGCGGCCAAGCGTCTCGGGATCGCGCGCTCGGCGGTCAGCCGGCATATCGCGGCGCTCGAGGCCGAGTATGGCGTACGCCTGCTGAACCGCACCACGCGCCGTCTCGGCCTGACCGACGCGGGTCGGATCTTCCACGACAGCAGCGTCCGGATTCTGGCCGAAAGCGAAGCCGCGTCGCGCTGCATCCAACAGTTGCGTGAGCGGCCGACCGGCACGCTGAAGGTAGCGGGTCCGACCAGCTTCGCCCGTCAACTCGCGGCCTTGGTGAACGAGTTCAGTAAACTCCACGAGGCCTTGCGCATCGAGCTGCAACTCGACGACCGGGTGGTGGACATGGTGGAAGAAGGCATCGACATCAGCATCCGCATCGGCTGGCTCGAGGATTCCCGCCTGATCGCCCGTCGCCTTTGTGAGGCGCCGCGCATCCTGTGTGCGTCACCGGCGTATCTCGATGCCCATGGAAGGCCGGAAAAACCGGCCCAGCTGACGGAACATGAATGCCTCATCTTCACCCTGTTGCCAACCCCGCATCAATGGCGCTTTTCGCGTCATAAACGATGCGAAACCGTCTCGGTACGCGGTCGGCTGTCGACCAACAGCGCGATTGCCATGCATCGTATGGTGTTGGGCGGAGCGGGCATCGCGCCGTTGTCCCGTTTTCTGATCGAGAAGGATCTCGAGGCCGGGCGGCTGGAGCACTTGTTGCCGGAGTACGACTGCGGCAGCGCCGGTATCTACGCGGTCTATCAGGACCGGCGCTATGAGCAGCCCAAGATTCGCCTTTTCATCGACTTCGCGCGCGAGCGGATTCGACAGATGTTGTGAGTTTTCCTGAACGTCTGGATCGTTCCGTGTGACCGCTCGGACTTCCGAGGTGTCATGGCTCTTGGCGCGGGTGACCGGCTGCCTCCATGAGACCCTGAAGCCGCCCTCGAGGCAGGCTCCGCGGCGGCATCCCTGCCTTCGAGGTTTTTCGAGCCGACGCCACCCCCGCTCGATCGGTCGCTTGGGCGCTTAGATGACGTGCTCCGGGCCCTCGAGATGCCGGCCTTGACGCTTATCGCTTCCGATATTCCGGATCGGTCCAGCATTTCGGAAGGGGTTCGCCGGATGGGAAGGTCAGGCGTGCTTTGTCGAACATTTCCGGGTCGGGCAGGTCCTCGCCGATGTTGTAACGCCCGGGGATGGCTTTTTTGAACGGGTCGAAAAGATCCTGAAGCCCCAGTACCTCGACCAGATGGCCGTTTTCTTTGTCTTGCAGAAACATGGTGATTCCCCTTATTCAGCAATAACTAACACTCGTGACGCGGGGTGGCGTCACCCCAGATCATGAAAATCATCAATTTGGCCGTTTGCACATTTCCACCTTTGTAGGCCGGTTCAAGTACCGCGGAACCGGCTACGGCAGCGCCACGCAATTGCGCCGCTGCCCGATCCGCTGCGCTTGATCGGGCCTACGCCTTGCCTGGTGAATCTCATTTCCGCTGCTTGGCTGAGTGGTTACTGTATTTTCACATTAATTGACTCCAATCAAGAGATGGGGGCAAAGAGGCTCGGATTCAAGGTTATCCCTAATAGGAAGGGCGCGGGGATGTCTCCATACTCCCCATTTCCCGATCAAACAACGACAAAGCCCGCGTGCCCGATGTCCGGGCGCAGCCGGCGTGCCTCCCTTTCGCGGGGGGATCCACGGGACGATGTAGCAGGAGTCACACGATGGATAAACGCAGCTACCCGAGAGTTTTTTGCAGTCTGCCGGTGGATATGAGTCTCCCCGGCCGCTCTTTCGTCGGCCATTACCGTACCGCCAACGTCAGTCGGCGCGGCTTTTTCGCCTACCATACGCCGCGCTGGGCGATCGGCACCCGTGTCGAGGTGTTGTTTCACTGTCCGGATGAGCCGATCCGGGTTCATGCCAAGGTGACGCGCGTCGGCCGCAACGGCGCGGGTTTCGATTTCATCGATGTCGATTCGGGTGAGCAGCAGGCGTTGGAGCACTTGGTGTGTCCGGAATGGCATGGTGATGATCTGCTGGCCGGTCAGCTGAAGCTGGCGCCCTATACCGAGACCAGCGATTTTCGCGGCTGGCTGCACCTGACCTCGTTGTTATGCACGCATCCGCACATCGGCGGCGGCCTGGCGGGACAATCGACGCTGTCTGCGTCATCCTGAACGTGAGGGCGTGAAGCAGGCCCGCGACGGTTGAATCAGGGCAGGGCCTCCAGTTTTCGGCGCAATGTCCAGTAGACCTTGCTGAGGCTGTCGCGATATCCCTTGCGCTTGGCGCGCTTGCAGCCGCCGAGGCGGCGGATATCGTTGAGGAAGCGGAGGTCGATGCGTTTCCGGAAGTCATCGGGCGCGCTGTGCCATAGCTGGTGTATCAGCTGGCTGGCGGTCAGACCGTAGCGCTCGACGCTGAGGCGGGTAACGTTATCGAGGTAGGTCGGCGCGCGGTAGCCCCGGCAACGCCGGTTGTAGGTGTCGTAGAGCATCGCGGCTTCGATCAGTTGGCGTAGCAGGCGTTGGTGATCCTGTTCGAACAGCGGGCCGTCGTCTTCCCCGGCCCGTAATGCACCGGTCGGCAGCAGCAGACAGCCGCCCAGGCATTGCAGCAGCTCGCGCCGTGACAGGCTCATGGCACTGTCTCGAAGCGCAACCCGTTGTCGTCGGCGCGCAGGCAACCTCCCTGGTCCGCATGCCATTCCGGCAACACCCAGCGGTTGGCCGGGCGTCCGTCGAGCAGGAAGGGGTGGTGGCCCGGGCGATGGGTGTGGCCGTGGATCAGGGTGGTGACGCCGTGGCGGCGTAGCGCGTCGGCCACTGCGCCGGTGTTCACGTCCATGAGGTCGGCGGCTTGCAGGGAGGTGGCCTCGCCGCTGCGTCGGCGGTATTCCCGGGCGAGGATCTTTCGTTCTTCCAGTGGCTTGGAGAGGAAGTCCGCAATGAATCCCGGGTTGCGAAGCTGCTTGCGCGCCTGTTGGTAGGGGAGATCGTCGGTGCACAGGGTGTCGCCGTGCATCAGCAAGGCGATGCCGGACGGCAGCTCGGCCGGCGCTTCCTCGGCAAGCAGGGTGGCGCCGGCGCGGCGCAGGAAGTCCGCGCCGATCAGAAAATCACGGTTTCCGTGTTGCAGCCATAGGCGCGTGCCGCCATCGGTCAGCGCGCGCAGGGCTTCGCTTATGGCGTCGCCGGCCGGATCGTCGTCGCCGACCCAGCTGTCGAAGAGGTCGCCAAGGATGTACAGCGCCTCGACGCCGGCGGCCTGTCCGCGCAGAAAACGCAGGAAGCGTTCAGTGGTTTCGGGTCGCTCGGACGACAGGTGCAGGTCGGCGATCAGCAGGGCTTGCGGCATGGTGTCAGTCTTCGACCACTTCGACCTTTTCGATTACCACCGGCTCCACCGGTACATCCTGGTGTCCGGCCTTCATCGTCGTTTCCACGTCCTTGATCCGGTTGACGACATCCATGCCCTCGACCACCTTGCCGAACACGCAGTAGCCCCAGCCGTCCTGGCCGGGGTAATCGAGAAAGCCGTTGTCGGCGACATTGATGAAGAACTGCGCGGTGGCCGAATGGGGGTCGCTGGTGCGCGCCATCGCAATGGTGCCGGTCTCGTTGCCCAGGCCATTGGCGGCCTCGTTCTCGACCGGGGCGTTGGTGGCTTTCTGCGCCATGTCCGGCGTGAAGCCGCCGCCCTGGATCATGAAGTTCGGGATCACGCGGTGGAAGATGGTGCCGTCGTAGAAGCCCTCGTTGACATAATCGAGGAAGTTCGCGCAGGTTTTCGGCGCCTTTTCTTCATCGAGTTCGATCTTGATGTCTCCGAGATTGGTTTTCATTCGAATCATGGTTTTATCCAGTTATTTACGAAATTGATGCTTATTTCTTTTCCTCGATTCGGCGAACCGATTCGATGAGGACCTCTTGTTCCGGCACATTGCGCATGCCCTGTTTCGTCGTGGTGTTGACGCCGGCGATCCTGTCGACCACGTCCATGCCGGAGACCACCTTGCCGAACACGGCATAGCCCCAACCGCGGAAGGATTTGTCACGATGGTTCAGAAAGTCGTTGTCGACCAGGTTGATGAAGAACTGTGCGGTGGCCGAGTTCGGATCGCTGGTGCGCGCCATCGCGATGGTGCCGCGATCGTTCTTCAGTCCGTTGTCGGCCTCGTTGGGTACCGGGGCATGGGTCTGTTTGCGTTCCATCTCCGGCGTATAACCGCCGCCCTGGATCATGAAACCGTTGATCACGCGGTGGAAGATCGTGCCGTCATAGAAACCTTCGTCGACATACCGCAGGAAGTTCTTGACCGTGGCCGGGGCCTTGCCTGGATATAATTCCAGCACGATATCGCCCAGGCTGGTCTTCATCCGTACCTGGACGGGATCGGCCAGCGCGCTGGTGGTGGCGATCGCGAACAATAGCAGGGAAAGCAGGAGGGTTCTCATGATGTCGGGTTCTCCATGTGGCGAAAAGTATTCTGATTGTCACTGCTCACCCCTGCAACGCCACGCAGTCGCCGCGATTGGTCGTTTCTGGAGGAAACGTCGACGGCAAGGGCGCCGTCGCCGAGCCCGCAGGGAGGTATACTCGCCGCCCATGAATTTTCGGATTTTCGAGAGCGTTCCTCGCGCCCGTGGGCCAGGCGCGGAAGCGAGTCATAGCCCATTCTATGGCGAGTTTCCGCAACAACGCCCACGGGTGCGAGGGGCGGTCGCAGTGGCCGAAAAGTCATGGGCGACGAGTATATACTCGCCGTTTTCCGGAAGAAACAGTCAATCGCGGCGGTGCCCTTTGTCGTTGTCGGGGGGTGAGTCGTTACTTCTGACCATGATAGAGATTTACGGGTTCCGGGGGAAGCCGGCATCGATGAAGACCTGGGTGTCGAAGCCCGGTCCCGTACCGAGTGAAGTTGGAGAAGGGCTTGATCTGTCTCAATTCCCTGGATGCGACACTGGCGTATGCTCGCGCCATGTTTGTCCGCCTGCTTTCCCTGGGAATCGCCGCCTGTTCGCTGGCGTCGCCGGTCGCGGCCGCGCCGCGTGGTGACTGCGAACATCCGCTGCCGAATACTGACCTGCGTCATTGCTCATTCGCCGGCCGCCGGCTCGCCGGTGTCAATCTGCGCGGCGCGCGGCTCGACGGGGTGGATTTCTCCAATGCGCGGATGCCGGGCTGCGACCTGTCGGCGGCCAGTCTGCGCGAAGCCGATCTGAAATGGGCGCTGCTGCCCGATTGCGTGATCGTCGGCGCCGATCTCGATCATGCCGATCTTTTCCATGTCACATTCGACGGCGGGACGCTGGACCGCAGCCGTTTTGCCGGCGCCAACCTGTTCGGCGCGAATCTCAATGAGGTGAAGGCGCGCAAGGCGGATTTCAGCGGCGCTTATATGAAGGACATCGCGATGGAAGAGAGCGATTTCTCGAACAGCCGCTTTGATCGCTCCTTCATGATGCGCGCGGTGTTGATCGGCAGCCGCTTGCATGGTGCCAGTCTGCGCCATGTGGTGTTGACCGGCGCGGCCTTCGAACAGGCCGATCTTACCGGGGCGGATTTCAGCCATGCGGTGCTCAATGGCGCCCATTTCAACGAGGCCGATCTGAGCGGCGCCCGTCTGAGCGGTGCCATCGTGACCAATGTCGTGCTCGATGGCGCGCGGCTCGAAGCGTTGGTCGACCCGCCCGAGGCGCTGTCGGGCGCTGATCATGAGGAAAGCGAATGAAGATGAAGAGTTTGGTCTTGTTTCCGCTGCTGGTGCTCATGAGCGTCGGCGCGCGCGCCGAAAGCGATGCGCAATTCGCTGCGATCGCGCGGCTTGCGGGTTTGAACGCGGTGGCTTTGCAGTGCCGTTTTCTCGACCAGACTCAGCGTATCAAGGCGGCGTTGGTCGAGCGCCTGCCGAAGAAGCGCTATCTTGGCGAGTACTTCGATGCCAAGACCAACATGGCCTATATGGATGCGCTCGCCCGCCACGCGGCTTGTCCGGAGAAGTCGCGTCTGGCGGCCGATATCGGTGCTGCGATCGCGGGCCTGAAAACCGCCTTTTCCGCGCCATGAAACCTTGGTTCGCGCGCTTGGCGTTGGTGTTGGCGCTGCTTGCGCCGCTTGACGCGGCGGCGGCCGATGGCCTGCATGTGGTGGCGACGATCCGCCCGGTATATGCCTTTCTGCTCGGGCTGATGCGCGACGCCGACACCCCGGAGTTGCTGATCGATGGGGATCGCACGCCTTATGACTATCGGCTCGACGCGCGCGGCCGCCGATTGCTCGAACAGGCCGATCTGGTGGTTTGGGTCGGTCCGGAGTTGGAGACATCGCTGGCCACGCCGCTGGCGGCGTTGAAAAAAACCGGTGACGACGGCCCGCGGGTGGTCGAGCTGCTTGCCAGCCAGACATTGAAAATCCTGCCGTCGCGCGATCGCCCGGATGAGCGCGATCCGTTCTTTTGGCTCGATGACCGCAATGCCCTGATCCTGCTCGACGAGCTCACCGAATGGTTGGTGCGCATCGATCCCCAGCGCGCGCATATCTACATCCGCAACCGGCGCCGGATGCGCAAGCCGCTGCGCCGCCTCGACCGGGTTTATGAGTACGGCTACCGTGGCCTGAAAGGGGCTCCGGGTGTCGCCTATTACGATACCTTGCAGTACTTCGAGCAAGCCTATGCGATGAAGCTGCTCGACCATGTCGGCGCCTCTCCACGGCATCCCGGGAGTACCGCCGCGCTGTTGCGCGTGCGTGCCCGGCTGGCTTCCGGCGAGGCGCGTTGCCTGTTGCTGGAGCGCGGCATGCCGGCCCCCGGCCTCTCGGTGCTGACCGAGGGCCTGAAGGTTCATGTCGGCGAGCTCGACAGCCTCGGGCTCGGCATCGACCCGGGACCGGAGCTCTATCTGAAACTGATGCAACACAATACCGGGGTGATCCGGGAATGCCTCGGGAGCCGGGGCGGCAAGGCGGATGAGCTGCTCGATGCGGGCATCGACGAGGGCGATGCAGGCGATGGCATCGGTGGCCGCTTCGTACTCACCGATCAGTTCGGCGACAGCCGCACCGAACAGGACTTCCTGGGGCACTATTCCCTGGTTTATTTCGGCTATACCCATTGTCCGGACGTTTGTCCGACCACTTTGCAGACGATGGCCAGCGCGTTGCGCCGGCTCGGCGACAAGGCGAAGCGGGTACAGCCGTACTTCATCAGCGTCGATCCGCAACGGGACTCACCGAGGACCCTGCGCGACTATGTCGCCTATTTCGACCCGCGTCTGATCGGCATGACCGGCACCCCGGCGATGCTGAAGCGCGTCGCCGCCGAGTTTCGCGTGCGCTTCCGCAAGGGCGAGGTCGATCCGGCGCACCCCGATCTGTACCTCGTCGATCATTCCGCAAGCCTCTATCTGATGGGGCCGGATGGACGTTTCATCACCAAGTTCGCCAATGGCATCATGCCGCGTGATCTGGCGCGGCGACTGGACGAGATCATTCCCTGATCCCCGCCTAACCGGCAATGGCGGTGCTGCGAAACTGCGTCGCTCTCATTTTTTGCCTTGATCTGACGCATTTCAGGGGTGATCTGAGCAGTTACTTCCCGGTTTGGCTTTTTTTGCGCTATATCCTTTCCTCAAGTGGGTTCATTTGACCAAGATCAAGGTGGCTGCCCGTTTCGCTGTCTAGGCTCAATGGTCGACAGTTTCTGTCACGCTCATACTGATATTGCTTCGAATCCGCAGGGGGAAACATGAAGTCAAGATTGACCCAGTTATGCAACGCCATGATCGGGGTGGGGCTCAGCCTCGGTCTGGCGACCAGCGCTGGGGCCGCGCAATCACTGCAAGATGTGATGAAGGCGCGTGGTCTCACCGAGAAAGATCTGCTGGCCGCCGCCAAGACCTATACGCCGACCGGTGGTCGCGACGAGTATCTCGCGTTCAGCTCGGGCGGCCAGAGTGGCCAGATCTTCGTCTACGGCATCCCGTCGATGCGTATCCTGAAATACATCGGGGTGTTCACGCCGGAGCCGTGGCAGGGCTATGGCTTCGATGACGAATCCAAGGCCGTGCTCGCCGAGGGGCGTATCGATGGCAAGGACATTCTCTACGGTGATACCCACCACCCGGCCCTGTCGGAAGAGAATGGCGACTATGATGGCAAGTATCTGTTCATCAACGACAAGGCCAACCCACGCATCGCGGTCATCGATCTTCGCGACTTCGAGACCAAGCAGATCGTCGTCAATCCGTTCTTCAAATCGGAGCACGGTGGCACCTTCGTCACGCCGAACACCGAATACGTCATGGAGGCCACCCAGTACGCGGCGCCGTACGCGGACGATTTCGTCCCGCTGAGCAAGTTCAACGAGGTCTACCGCGGCGGCCTCGCCTACTGGAAGTTCGACAAGAAGGAAGGGCGCATCAAGCCCGAGCAGTCCTTCGTCTTCGAGCTGCCTCCGTACAGCCAGGACCTCTCCGATGCCGGCAAGGGGCCGTCGTATGGCTGGGGATTCACCAACTCGTTCTGTACCGAGCGCTACGTCGGTGGCATCGAGCGCGGTCGTCCGCCGTTCGAGGCCGGTTGTTCACAGAAGGACACCGACTTCCTGCACATCACCAACTGGAAGAAGGCCGCCGAGCTGGTCAAGGCCGGCAAGGTCAAGAAGCAGAAGGGCATGTACCTGATCCCGATCAAGCAAGCCGTCAAGGAAGGCCTGCTCTATCTGATTCCAGAGCCGAAGAGCCCGCATGGCGTCGATGTCACGCCGGACGGCACCAAGATCATCGTCAGCGGCAAGCTCGATACCCACGTCTCGGTGTTCAGCTTCAAGAAGATCATGGATGCGATCCAGCACAAGAAGTTCGTTGGCCGGGATCCTTACGGGATTCCAATCCTGAGCATGAAGGACACCTTGCATACCCAGGTCGCGCTCGGCCTCGGCCCGCTGCATACGCAGATGGATGCCAAGCCCTGCATCGCCTATACCTCGTTGTATGTCGATTCGCAGATCGCGAAGTGGGACTACTGTAAGGGCAAGGTGCTCGACAAGGTCAACATCCACTACAACGTCGGTCACCTGATGGCGATGGAAGGCGATACCGCGCACCCGGACGGCAAGTATCTGGTGTCGTTGAACAAGCTCGCGATCGACCGCTTCAATCCGGTCGGCCCGTTGCACCCGCAGAACCACCAGTTGATCGACATCAGCGGCGACAAGATGCAGCTGCTGTACGATATGCCGGTGCCTCTCGGCGAGCCGCACTATGTGGTTGCGATCAAGGCCGACAAGCTGAAGCCAGAGATCCGCTATCGCTCCGGTTGGAACAGTCGAGCCAACAGTCGTTCGAAGTGGCGTACCCGCGCCGGACGCGAGAAGATCGTGCGTAACGGCAACCACATCGATGTCTACGGCACGGTGATCCGTTCCCATATCACGCCGGAGATCATCGAGGCCAAGGTCGGCGACACCGTCTCGCTGCACCTGACCAACCTCGAGCGTGCCGAGGATGAGACCCACGGCTTCGCGCTGCGCGGTCAGAACGTCAACCTGTCGATCGAGCCGGGCAAGACGGTTTCGGCGACCTTCAAGGCCGATAAGGCGGGCGTCTTCCCGTACTACTGCACCGAGTTCTGCTCGGCGCTGCACCTCGAGATGCAGGGCTACCTGCTGGTTGCGCCGAAGAACTACCAGGCCGCCGGCGTCAGCATGAGCGAAGGGCAGACCTACACCAAGGCCGACTACGAGAAGCAGGTCAAGACCAACCTCGAGACCCAGGCGGTCATCGACTCGGTCGTCGCCTTCATCACCAGTCGCAACTACAAGGACTTCAAGCCCGTGGTCGCGTTGGTGGAGGATGCGACCGACCAGCTCGGTTTTGCCGACGAGGCGAAGAAGAAGGCCGAGGAATACGCCAAGAAGGGCGATTACCACAACGCGACTCTATGGGCCGGTCAGTGGTGGCAGTACCAGGTCAAAACAGCCGACCTGGGTCTGCGCGCCAAGACCTACCTGGAAGAGCACGGCGCCAAGGTCGTCAAGTAAGCCTTGGCTGAGCCGGCGGTTTGCCGCCGGTTGACGACGCGAGACGAGGGGGCCGCAAGGCTCCCTCGTCGCGTCGGCCGCATGAAACCATTGAAAAAGAGAGGTTAAGACAATGAATCACGGTAAGAAATCGATGATGGTCGCTTTGGCGATTGCCGCTGCCAGCCTGGCCGGCGGCGCGTTCGCCGGCGACGGCGCGGCGCTGTACAAGACCAAGACCTGCTGGTCCTGCCACGGCAAGGACGCGAAGACCCCGATCATGCCGATCTATCCGAAACTCGCCGGGCAGAATGCCGACTATCTGTTCAACCAGATGAAGGACATCAAGAGCGGCGCGCGAAACAACGGTCAGACCGCGGCGATGAAGGGCGTGATGGGCCTGGTCAACGAGGAAGAGATGCGTGCGATCGCCGATTGGCTGGCGACCCAGAAATAAGCCGCGCCGCGCGGCGGCGCTCGTCGGAGGGACGCATGAGAGTTATAAGCGTTTGATGATAATCAATGAGTTTCCTCGACGAGGCATGCGAGACTGACGTCCGATGCGGAGACGTCGCGCGGCGCTCCGTTCCCCAAAAACACAGATCGCCCCGGACACAGTGGGCAGGAGAAACAGAACGATGAACTGGGTACTGAAAACCACGACACTCGCAATCGGCCTGGCGGTGGGCGGCTCGGCGCTGGCCTGGAACGAGAGCGGCGGCGAGAAGGACGAGGCGCTGACCCTGAAGCCCGATCTGGAGCGTGGCATGGAAGTCTTCGAGGTCTGCTCCGCCTGCCACGGCACCGAGGGTTGGGGGCGCAAGGACGGCACCTTTCCGCAGATCGCCGGTCAGCATCGTACCGTGCTGATCAAGCAACTGGCCGACATCCGCGCGAAGAACCGCGACAACCCGACGATGTACCCCTTTGCGCTCGATGACCAGATCGCCGGCGCGGCCGGTTACCGTCCGGGGCAGATCAAGCCGGCGCAACTGGTCGCCGATGTCACCGCCTATATCGCCAAGTTGCCAATGAACCCGGACAACGGCAAGGGCCACTGGGCCGAGGGTACGCCGGAATACGAACAGGGCAAGAAGCTGTTCAAAGACAACTGCGTCAAGTGTCATGGCGAGCACGGCGAGGGGAATGCCGAGAAGTTCTACCCGAAGATCCAGGGGCAACATTACGAGTACATGCTGCGCCAGTTCGAATGGATCGAGGCCGGCAAGCGGCGCAACGCCAACCCGGACATGGTCAAGCAGATCAAGGATTTCACGCCGAAAGACCAGAAGATGGTCATCAACTATGTCTCGCGGATCCCGGTGCCGAAGAAAGACCTGGCGCCGTCGAAAGACTGGATCAATCCGGACTTCGACTGAAGTCTGCGTCCGGCCCGCCGCTTGGGACGGACGGCTCATCGCATACCGGAGAGGCCCCGCGTGGGCTTCTTCGTTTCGGGCGCGCCCGGGCTGGGTCCCGTTGCGCGTTCCATGCTCCACACTCCATCTCGCCCGGCTTCGCGGTACCGGCGTGGGAACCAATCATAACGGGTGAATTCGATTATGAACGCAACATCCGATACAAAGAAACAGACATTGATCGTCTCGGTTCTGGTGTTGATCGCGCTTGGGCTGCTCTACCTGATCTATGTGCTGCCGACTTGGTGGGTCTCGCTGACCGCGCCGAACTATCCGAAAGAAGCCTTTCCCGACGGCGTGCGCATCGAGTTCCATATGAACGGGGTGTTCAACGGCTGCAAGAAGGTCGCGAAGAAAGAGATCTCCGAATCGGTCGCGCTCGATTGCGTGCACGAGATGGACACCATCAATCACTATGTCGGCATGTATCCGATCGCCGCCGGCGGCCCGATCGAACGGGGTTTCTCGCAGTTCCTGGTCGCGTTTCTTGGCGTCATGTTGCTTGGTTTCATGTGCACCCGGCCGAAGATCCGCATGGCGATTCTCACGCTCGGTTTCGCCGGCATCGCGGTGTGGATGTATCTGACCCTGTATGGCGAGAACGGTTTCGAGCTCGAGAACGAAGGCTATGTCAAAGCGCTGGTCACCTCGCTGGATCAGGAAGCCAGCGGCGAGGCCAAGGAGGGAAGCAGCGGCGGCGGGATCGTCGAGATGCTGCGTGAATCGCTGGAGAAATCCGGTGTCGAGATCAAGATGCCGGAAGAGTTGAAGAAAGAAGAAGAGGCCAAGGCCCGCATGAGCGAGAAGGAGAAGCTGATCGAGCAGCTGCGTCAGACCTACGAGCGCGACCTGCGCAAGGGGCTGGTTTCCGAGCCGTGGAACGGCAGCACCTTTCAGGTCATGGCCTGGCATTACGGCAAGAGCCTGGGGCGATACTTCAACAACCAGAAAGAGATCCGGCCGATGGTCAAGAAGCTGAAGATCGCGATCAATGTGGTGTTCTGGGGCCTGATCGCGGCGATGGCGTTGCTGATCTGGGGCGCGCGCCGCAATGGTGGCCTGCTGTACTGGCTGTTGGTGCTGGTGCCGATGGCGCTGCCGGTGTTTTTCGTCATCGACTACTCGGCCTGGCTGTGGTGGTACGGCCATACCCTGAACTCGATGGGCGCCTTTTCGGTCAAGCCGTTCATGCCGACGGTCTTCGGCGATGGCAAGGTGGCCCAGTTCGCGACCCATTCCTATCCGGACAAGGGCTTCTTCGTGATGCTGGCGTTCTCGGTGGTGTTGGCGTTCGCGGCGTTGATCCGGCGCAAGCAGTTTCGCGCTTCGTCCTGAGCGTTCGTGGAGACGCCCGATGAACCCTTGCCCGCGCAGGCGCCGGTTGCGCGTTCCGTGGCTGGCCTGCCTGTTGATTGCGACCTGGTGTCGGGCTGCCGAGATGCCGTCGCTGCAAGCGCGTATCGATGCCGCCGCCGATAACGCGGTGCTGGTACTGAAGCCGGGCGTCTATCGCGGCCCTGTGCTGATCGACAAGCCGTTGACGCTGGACGGCCAGGGCAAGGCGACGATCGACGCCGGTGGCAAGGGATCGGTGGTATCGATCGACAGCGATGGCGTGACCCTGAAGGGACTGCGTCTGACGAACTCCGGCGAATCCTACAACGACATCGATTCCGGCGTGCAGGTGCGGGGCGACTTCAACGTACTCAAGGATCTGGTGATCGACAACTGCCTGTTCGGCATCGACCTGGGGCAGTCCAACAACAACATCATCAAGCGTAACCGGATCTCGTCGAAGCCGTTCGATCTGGGCCTGCGTGGCGATGCGATCCGGCTATGGTACAGCTTTCGCAACAAGGTCACCGATAACACCATCCGCGACGCGCGCGACACCGTGGTGTGGTATTCCGCGGATAACCTGATCGCCCGCAATGATGCGCGTGGCGGGCGTTATTCGTTGCACTTCATGTATTCGAAGCACAACGACGTGATCCACAACCATTATGAGAACAACGCGGTCGGGATCTTCCTGATGTACAGCGACGGCGTGGTGATCCGCGACAACACCATCATCAACGCCAATGGCCCGACCGGCATGGGCATCGGCTTCAAGGAGAGCTCGAATGTCGAGATCGCGAACAACGATCTGCTCTACAACGCGGTGGGCATCTACCTGGATCTGTCGCCCTATCAGCCGGATACCACCAATCGCATCCATGACAACGTGATCGCCTTCAGCGGCATCGGCATCTCGTTTCTCAGCGATTGGCCGGGGAACCAGATCACCGGGAACGATTTCAAGGGCAATATCACCCAGGTGGCGGTGTCGGGCAACGGCAAGAGTGTCAACCGCAATACCTGGCATGGCAACTACTGGGACGACTATCAAGGTTTCGATCTGAATCATGACGGCATCGGCGATCGTCCGTACCAGCTCTACAGCTATGCCGACCGGATCTGGATGGATGTGCCGCCGGCGCGTTTCTTCAAGGGCACGCCGATGCTCGAAACGCTGGATTTCCTGGAGCGGCTGGCGCCGTTCACGAAACCGGCGATGCTGCTGCAAGACGACAACCCCCTGCTCGAGCCGCGCTTCACCACGCGCGCGCAACGAGAACGCATCGAGGAACAAAACGATGAAACGGCAAATGACAACACGGCGGATCGTAGTGGTGAATCCGACGCCTACCGCAAACTGCGGCAATCTTTGGGGCGCTGAACCATGAGTGCTCCGAGCAAGCCGCGTAAACACCCGGTCTCACCGAAACGCCGCGAGCAGAACCGGCGCGAGTTTCTGCGCACCTCGGCTTTCGCGCTCGGCATCGCCAGCGTTTCGCTGCTCGGTTTCGTGCCGGTCGTCGAGGGGCGTTCGGCGCGCCTGCGCCCACCCGGCGCGATCAAAAAACGCCTCGACGAGCACGAATTTCTGGCCGCCTGCATCAAATGCGGGCAGTGCGTGCAGGTCTGTCCGGTCGAAGCGATCAAGCTTGGCGACATCGACGATGGCTTCGGTGTGGGCGTGCCCTTCATCGAGCCACGCGAGCAGGCCTGTGATTTCTCCTGCGATGGCCTGCAATGCGTGCTCGCCTGTCCCACCGGGGCGCTCACCCACCATCTGGATTTTCCCGCCGATGCGCGCATGGGGTTTGCGCGGCTGGCGCGGCCCAAGGCCTGCCTGGCGGTGCAGGGCAAGGGCTTCAAGGGGGTGGCGCGCGGGCCCGGCTTCAAGGGTATTCTGCGCTACAGCGAGGTCGATCGCTGGAATCCGATCCCGGTCGCCGAGCATCCCTATGATCTTGAGATCTGCGACCTGTGCGTGCGTCAGTGCCCGATCGAGCAACGCATCATCCAGTGTGCCGAGGAGGACGAGAAGCGCAAAAAGCAGGGGCCGCAAGCCCTGGTCGCCAAGCGCATCGGTCACGAATGCCCGCCGAAGCACGCGATCACGCTGGAGCCGATCGACTCGGGCGATGGCAAGCGGCGCATGATGCCGGTGGTACAGGATGGCTGCGTCGGTTGCGGCGTGTGCGAGATGATCTGTCCCGTCGAAAGCGCGGCGATCGTCGTCGATATCGACAAAGACGCCGACTCGATCGGAGGTTGAGATGAGAAGAAGCTATATCGTGGAATCCTTGCGTCAGCTGTTCGGCTGGAAACCGACGCGGCCCACCAAGGACGAACAGCCGGAGCGCCTGAAGCAGATCTACCAGAGCAAGCGCGGCAAGCTCAGCAAGGCCGATCTGGAGGCCGCGCACATCGAGCACAAACGGCCGTTCGGCAACAAATGGCAGATCCGTCGCTGGGCGACACTGATCTTCATCAACCTGCTGTTCGTGATCTCCTACCATTTCGACGTGCAATTGGTAGAGGGCGCCTTGACCGCGTCGCGCGTGGTCGGTTTTCATATGGCCGATCTGAACTCCGCCTTGCAGGTCACGCTGGCCTACAAGCATGTGGTGCTGAACCTGGTGATCGGCACCACCACGGTGTTCGTGTTGTGGCTGCTGCTCGGCGGGCGCACCTTTTGTTCGTGGGTCTGTCCGTACCACCTGGTCGCGGAGTGGGCCGAGTACCTGCACCTGTGGCTGGTGAAGAAGAAGATCGTCAAGAACCATGTCTTCAATCGCAAGGTACGCGGCATCTTCTGGTTGATCTTCGGCCTGCTCGCCTTCGCCACCGGCTATACCGTGTTCGAGACCATCTCGCCGACCGGCATCCTCAGCCGTGCGTTGATCTACGGCCCCGGCCTGGCGCTGATCTGGATCGGCTTTCTGCTGCTGTTCGAGATCTTCTACTCGCGCCGCGCCTGGTGCCGTTACGCCTGTCCGATCGGGGTCACCTATGGCGTCGTCGGGCTGCTTTCTCCGGTGCGCGTGAAATACAACGCCGAGGCCTGTCACCACGAGGGCGACTGCCGCAAGGTGTGCCTGGTGCCCCATGTGCTCGATGTGACCATCCGTGGCGCGGCCTTCGACGTGGAACAGGACATCGTCGCTGACTGCACTCGCTGCGGCATGTGCGTGGATGTCTGCCCGACCAGCTCGTTGACCTACGAGATCAAGGGCCTGGGCAAGTTTCTCTGATGATCCGCTTCGATCATGTCATCAAGCGCTTTCGCCGCAACCAAGTGCTCAAGGGCATCGACCTGGAGATCCAGCGCGGACAGCGGGTCGCGCTGGTCGGCTCCAACGGCGCCGGCAAGACCACGTTGATCCGCTGCCTGCTCGGTGAGTATCACTGTGAGGGCGAGGTTCGCATCGACGGCCTGGATCCGCGCGCGCACCGTCGCGAGGTGCTCTCCCGGATCGGCTTCGTGCCGCAGCTGCCGCCGCCGTTGCGCATGCCGGTCGGTCAGCTCATCGGCTTTGCCGCCAGCCTGTGCGGCTCCGATCCGGCGCGCATTATCCTAGTAGCCGGACAGCTCGGTTTCGACGCCACGGGCTTCCATCACCAACCCTTCGTCAAGCTCTCCGGCGGCCAGAAGCAGAAGTTGTTGATCGCCATCGCGCTGGGGCGCGACGCCGAGCTGCTGGTGATGGATGAGCCCGCCGCGAACCTCGACCCGGAGGCGCGTCATATCCTGTTCAAATTGCTTGCGGAGAAGCAGGACGACGCCGCGATGCTGATCTC
This sequence comes from Sedimenticola sp., assembly GCA_027008705.1. Lineage (GTDB taxonomy): Bacteria > Pseudomonadota > Gammaproteobacteria > Chromatiales > Chromatiaceae > JALSSX01. Next base: position 25,852 of record JALVEB010000053.1, read on the forward strand.
CAGCCACCGCCTCGACGAGGTCGCGGCCCTGGTGAACCGCGTCGTCGAGATGGATCAGGGCCGCATCGTGCTCGACGACGAAGTCGCCGATACCGTCGATCTGAGCAGCCGCCTGGCCTGCCGCGTGCGCATGACCCGCGCCGAAGACGCCTTTGCGCGCGCCCTCGGCGCATGGGGCTTTGCCGCCGAGGCCGATGATCCCTTGAGCTGGCGTGGCCATGTGCCCGGTCCCGACCGCTTGCGCTTTCTCGGCATGTTGTCGCGTTACGCGGCGCTGTTGGCCGGTTTGGAGATGCGCGAGGAAACCGATGATGGAGACAACAAAGATGCGGCCTGAAACCCTGTTGCTGGCTCTTGGCGCCCTGCTCGTCGCGGCCTGTTCCCGCGCGCCCGAAAGCGGCCCGGTCGCGGTTCACTGGGACCGGGATGTCTGCGCGCGTTGCCGGATGGTGATCAGCGATCGCCACTACGCCGCCGAGATTCGCTACTTCCCTCCCGGCAAGGCATCGCGCGTCGCCTTGTTCGATGATATCGGCTGCGCCGTGCGCTGGCTCGAAAAACAGCCCTGGCGCAATGACCCCAAGACCGAGATCTGGGTCGCCGACCATCGCACCGGTAAATGGCTGGACGCGCGCAAGGCGCATTATGTGCGCGTGCCCAACACCCCGATGGAATACGGCCTGGGGGCGCAAGCCGAGAGCGCTCCGGGCAGTCTCGATTTCGCCCAGGCCAAGGCGCATATCGCCGAGGTCGAGAAACGCTTCGCCAGCGGCGCGCCGGAGCTCGAACGGATCCAGCCGCCAGCAGCCGGAGAACGGCGATGAACCACCTCTGGCTGACCGCCTGGGCGGATATCGTCGAATCGTTGCGCGCGCGTTGGTTCGTGGTCTACTCCGCCGTGTTCGGCGGCATCGTCGTATTGCTGTTTGCCTTTGGTTTGTCCGAGTCGCGGGTGATGGGTTTCACCGGTCTTTCGCGCTTGTTGATCACCTATATCGAACTCTCGATGGCGATTCTTCCGATCTTCGTGCTCATCACCACGGTGCGCTCGGTGGCCGGTGATCGCGAGGCCGGCGTATTCGAATACATGCTGTCGTTGCCGATCAGCCTCTCGGCCTGGTATTGGGGGCGCATGCTCGGGCGTTTCCTGGTGGTCTTTCTGCCGGTCTTCATCGCCATGCTCGGCGCGCTGCTGTGGGGCATGCTGAAGGGCGGTGAAACGCCGTGGGCGCTGTTTTTCTATTACACCGCGCTGCTGCTCTCGCTGTGCTGGTGTTTTCTCGGTATCGGCATGTTGATCTCGACGCTGGCGCGTTCGTCCGATATCGCCCAGGGCGCGGCCTTCATCGTCTGGCTGACCTTGCTGTTGTTCCTCGATCTGATCCTCCTCGGCGTCATGATCCGCGAGGGCCTGTCTCCGGACACCGCCGTCGCGGTTGCGCTGGTCAACCCCTTGCAGGTGTTCCGGACCGCCACGATGATGTTGTTCGACCCGCAACTGGTCCTGCTGGGGCCTACCGCCTATGTCATCCTCGATCATTTCGGTCGCGCGGGCTATATCGCCTTCGCGATCCTCTACCCAATCTTGCTCGGCACCCTGTGCGCTCTCATCGGCTATCAGGCGTTTCGACGCGGAGACCTGCCATAGAGAGCGGCAGCGAAAATCTGCCGTGACCACTCAGCCGTCAAAGCCCGTGTGATTATATCCCAATAAGGAGCTATGCCCTGTTCCAGGCGAGAGCGGTGCTACAGGCCCTTGCGGAAGAGCGTCGTTCAGACACTCGAGGCAATCCGGCATGAACATTTCACTCCATGAGAAAGTTCACACCATGCCCGAGATACGCTGCGGGTTTCAGGGGCTGCGCCGCTCGATCTCGGTACGCTGACGCTCGATGAAATCGGCGTCGGCGGAATAGCCCTTCAGGCGCAGCGCGTGGTTGCGCACTGCGGTTTCGATCAGGATCGCGATATTGCGCCCCGGCGCGACCGGGATCGTGACTTGGGGGATCTCCAGGCCGAGGATATTGCGGCTGGAATGGCTGCCGGAGAGGCGGTCGATGCGTTGCAGCTCGTCGTTTTCCAGGTTCTCCAGCTGGATGATCAGGCGCAGGTATTTCATCTGCTTGATTGCGCTGTCGCCGAACATTGCGCGGATGTTGAGGATGCCGAGGCCCCGTACCTCGAGAAACTCGTGCAATAACGGTGGACAGGTGCCGCTGACGATATCGGGTGCGATGCGGGAGAACAGCGGTGCGTCGTCGGCGACCAGCCGGTGGCCGCGCGCGATCAACTCCAGCGCCAGTTCGCTCTTGCCGATCGACGGGCTGCCGGTCAACAGCACCCCCATGCCGAGTACTTCCATGAAGACGCCATGGATGGTTTCACGCTCGGCCAGGGCATGGGTCAGGTAGTACTGGAGGTGGGTAAAGAGCCGTTTGTATTCGATGCTGGATTTGATCAGCGGCGTGCCGGTGGCTTCGGCGAGTTCGCGCAGCGAGCGCGCCGGGGTGAGGTCGTCGGTGATAATGATGGCGGCGGGTTCGCCCTTGAACAGGGTGTCCAGGGTCTCGCGGTAGCTGCTTTCCGAGAGGCTGTTCAGGTAGTTCTGTTCGGTGTCGCTGATCAGTTGGATACGGTTGCCGTGGATGCAGTTCAACGCGCCGACCAGGCTTTGCTTCTCGGTTGCCGGAGTGGCGCCGCGTACTTGTCGCGCGCGCCCGGAACGGCCGGCGATCCAGACCATGCCCAGGGTGTCGCTGAGGTCGCCGAAGAGTTTGGCGATGGTCAGTTCGTCGCTCATGCGCTGGCGGCGAGCGCGCTGTGTGTTTCCAACATCCGGATCAGTTGGTCCGGGTGGTTGCAGCGCGGGTTGCGCAATGAATCCCGGAAGCCTTGATCGCCGAACAGCGCGGCCAGCGCCGAGAGGATGCGCAGGTGTTCCTCGTTGGCGCTTTCCGGAGCCAGCAGGGCGAATACCAAGTCCACCGGCGCGTCGTCGATGGCGTCGAAATCGACCGGGTGGTCGAGGCGCAAAAAACTGCCGTAGGCCTGGTCGATGCCGGCGACGCGCGCATGGGGCAGGGCGACGCCGTGGCCGAATCCGGTACTGCCTAGCCGTTCGCGTTCGAGAAGCTTGTCGAAGATCTGGTGATCGTCGAGCGCCGGGCTGGCGTGGGCGAGCAGCTTGCCCGCCGTTTCCAGAACGCGCTTCTTACTGGCGGCGTCCGAGGCGCAAACGATGCGGTCGGTGGTGAGAAAGTTGTCGGGGAAGGTGCTCATGACCCGGTGTCCATGCTGCTGCTGGTCGTTTGCGCGATGGTCGATCCGTCTTCCATCGCGCGCCGCGAGATCAGGCGATTCCGCTTTCCACGTCGGGCATCGGAGCCGCGCCGCGCGCGCGGCGGTCGGTCAGCTTTTCCTTGTGTCGGATCACCTGGCGGTCGAGTTTGTCGATCAGCGCGTCGATCGCGGCGTACATGTTTTCGTCGCTGGCCTCGGCAAAGAGGTCGTTCCCGCTGATGTGTACCGTGGCTTCCGCCTTCTGTTGCAGTTTCTCGACGCTGAGCACCACGTGGACATTGGTGACATGGTCGAAGTGCCGCTCCAGCTTCTGGATCTTGCTCTCTACATAGTTGCGGAGTGAATCGGTTAACTCGACATGGTGACCTGTGACACTGATTTGCATAGTCAGCTCCTTAGGGTTGATGGGCGTCAGGCGATGCGCCTGCGCTCGTTGGATGGCGGAATTGCCATCGATTCGCGGTATTTGGCGACGGTGCGCCGCGCGACTTTTATGCCTTGCTCCGCCAGTATGGTGGCGATTTTGTTGTCGCTCAATGGTTTGCCCGGTTTTTCCGCCGCGATGAGCTTCTTGATCAGGGCGCGGATCGCGGTCGCCGAGCATTCGCCACCGCTGTCCGTGTTCACATGGCTGGAGAAGAAGTGCTTGAATTCGAAGGTGCCGCGCGGCGTCAGCATGTATTTGTTCATGGTGCTGCGCGAGATCGTCGATTCGTGCATCTCGAGCCGTTCGGCGATGTCGCGCAATACCAGCGGTTTCATCGCCTCGTCACCGTACTCGAAGAAGTTGCGCTGTAGATCGACGATCGCGCGGGCGACGTTCAGCAGGGTGTCGTGGCGGCTTTGCAGGCTCTTCAGGAACCAGCGCGCTTCTTGCAGGTGGTCGCGCAGGTAGGTGTTTTCCTTGCTGTTGTCGCTGCGGCGGACCAGCGCCGCGTATTCGTTGTTGACGCGCACCTTCGGCAGGGCCTCGGGGTTCAGCTCGACCTGCCATTCGCCATCGATCTTGCGCACGATGACGTCGGGGACGATGTATTCTGGCGTGGCGTCGGCGATCGTCGAGCCAGGCCGCGGGTTCAGCGACTGGATCAGTGTCAGGGCCTGCTTCAGATCGTCTTCGCTGATCTTCAGCCGGCGGCGCAGCGACAGGCCATCGCGCTTCACCAACTGTTCGAAGGCATCGCGCACGATGCGCAGCGCCAGCTTGCGCGAGGGGGTATCCTCCGGCAGCTGGCGCAGCTGGATCAGCAGGCAGTCGCGCGGGCCTTGCGCCGCCACCCCGGGGGGATCGAAGTATTGCACGCGGTGGAGCACGGCATTGAATTCTTCCTCGGTGATGGTGTCCTCCTCGTCACTGGCGTCGACATTCAGCGCGGCGAGCATCTCCTCGGTGCTTTGGCGCAGGTAACCGCTTTCATCGACGGCTTCGATGATGGAGGTGGCGATGGCCCGGTCGCGCTCGTTGAACGGGGTCAGATTCAGTTGCCACATCAGGTGGTCGTGCAGGGTGTTCGCGGCGCTGCTTTGGGCGAAGATATCGAAGTCGGCCTCGCCGCTACCCTGACTCGCCGGCAGCGAGGAGGCCGGCGCGGCGGAATCGAAGGTGTCTTCCCAGTTGGAATCGGTGGGGAGCTCGGCCGGAAGCTTCTCCTCGCCGACGTTGAGTTCCGTTTCGGTGGAGCTGGTGGTGGCGATCGTTTCGGCCGCGCTCAGGTCCTCCAGCGAAACCGTTTCGGTCTCGGGCGGCTTGGATTCGTCATCGGCTTCGAGCAGCGGGTTGGCGTCGAGCGCGTCCTGGATCTCTTGTTGCAGATCCACGGCCGAGAGCTGCAGCAGGCGGATCGCCTGTTGCAGCTGTGGCGTCATGGTCAGCTGTTGCCCCAGTTTGAGCTGTAGAGAGAGCTTCATGGTTATTGTGTTCTATCCGAAATGCATCCTGTATCGGGATAGCGGCAGGGCGGCTGGCCGCTATACTCGTCGTCCGGATCCCACCCCATCCGTGGGATCTGGTACGTTATTTGTATGCTCCTTGTCGTGTTCTTCAATTCTAGCGCGAAAGCGCGCGCCTGCCAGCCGTTTTTTCATGTGTCGGCTTGACTGGGGTCAAGGCGTTCGCGTGGTGGCCTACATGCGGAATTTTTCGCCGAGATAGACCTTGCGAACCTCCTGGTTGTCGAGGATCTCGGCGGGGCTTCCCTCGGCGATGACGCTGCCTTCGTTGATGATGTAGGCGCGATGGCAGATGCCCAGCGTCTCGCGTACGTTGTGGTCGGTGATCAGGATGCCGATGCCTTTCTCGGACAGGTCCTTGACGATCTGCTGGATGTCCATGACCGAGATCGGATCGACGCCGGCGAATGGCTCGTCGAGCAGGATGAAAGCGGGTTCCAGCGCCAGCGCGCGGGCGATCTCCAGCCGCCGGCGTTCGCCCCCGGAGAGGCTCATCGCCAGATGGCCGCGCAGGTGGGCCAGGTTGAAACGCTCCAGCAGTTCGTCGCACAACAGCTGGCGCTGGTCACGTTGCAGCTTGCGTCCGACCTCGAGCACCGCGAGGAGGTTGTCCTCCACGCTGAGCTTGCGGAATACCGAGGGCTCCTGCGCCAGGTAGCCCATGCCGAGGCGCGCGCGGCCATGCATCGGCAGGTCGGTGACGTCGACCTCATGGATATGGATCCTGCCCCGGTCGCACGGGATCAGGCCGACGATCATGTAGAAGCTGGTGGTCTTGCCGGCGCCGTTGGGACCGAGCAGCCCGACCACCTCGCTGGCCTCGACCCGCAGCGAGACCTCTCGCACCACCGCGCGGTCACGGAAACGCTTGGTCAGGCCGTCGGCGCGCAGCGCGTTCATTTGGCGTGGTCGGGCTCGATCCGGATATGCACCCGGGTCTTGCCGCTGGCGACCTTGCCGGCCTTGACCACCCCTTTTACGCGGTCATAGACGATGCGGTCGTTGCGGAAGGTATCCTTGCCCTGCTTCAGTACCGCGTCGCCGCTCAGGATCAACAGCTCGCTGTCGGTATCGTACTCGGCGCGGCGCGCCTGACCGGTGATCGGCGGCTTGCCGCGCGCCGGCAGTTGGCGGAAGCGCACCGGCGATCCGGTCGCGACGAGGCGCGCGCCCCGTTTCTTGTGACGTCGCACCACGAGCTTGTCGGCGCGGATCCGCAGGCTGCCCTGGGTGATCTCGACGTGTCCGGAATAGGTGCTGACGCCAAGCTTGTCATCGATATCGGCGCTGTCGGCTTCGAGCTCGATGGCTTGTTTGCGATCGCTCGGCAGGGCATGGCCGGCGGTGGGCGGCAGAACGAGCGCCAGCAGCGCAAGCAGGGGAAGAATCGAGGCGGATGGGTTCATAATGAATCGACCGGGTAGATGGCCCGTACCTGGGCCAGCAGTTTGACACGTTCTTGCGTTCCGAACCATGCCTCCATCCCAAGGGCTTCGACATGGCTCGCGCCGTAGCGGATCCGTACCGGGGCGTCGGTTTTCAGATGCTGGTCCGTCAGTTCCAGGGTGATGTCCCGGGTATCCAGCGAGAAAGCCGGCATTTCCCCGCCGGCATCGCGCCGCAGGGATACCACGCCGCTGAGGAACAGCAGATCCCCGTCCCCGTTCAGCCAGCCCCGCTGCGCGCGCGCGCGCCAGGGCGGGCCGTCGTCCGTCTGGCTGACCAGCTTCGGCGCGATGATCTCGCTACGCCCGTCGGCGAGGAAATGGCGCAGGCGGCGGCCCTCGATGCGGCGCAGCGGGCGTCCATCGGCGCCGAGCGTGACCAGGCTGAAACCGGTGGCTTCATAGTCCGGCATGGCCTGGTCGGCGTGGCGCGACGGGCGCGCGTTCTGGCTGTTTACCGAGAGCCAATAGCTGGCCGCCGCGAACAATCCCAGCGCCAGCAGGTAGAACAGCGGATGTTCGTCGAAGGGGTTCACTCGAGGTAGCTCCGCAGCATCGGGTCGAGCAGGCCGCGCGCCTGCAACAACAGTTCGCAGACATCGCGTCCGGCGCCGCGCCCGCCGGGCGACGGCGTTTGCCAGTGGGCATGCTGCTTGACGAAGGGGTGAGCATCGCCGACCGCGATCGCAAGCCCGACGCGGCTCATCACCGGCAGATCGACGATGTCGTCGCCGACATAGGCGACCGCGGCGTCGTCGAGGCCGAGACGGGCCTTCAGGTCGGCATAGGCCGGGCGCTTGTCCCGCTGGCCCTGATAGACGTGTTCGATACCGAGGCTCTCCATGCGGATGCGCACGACCTCCGAGCTGCGCCCGGTGATGATGGCGACCGTGATGTCGGTATCGCGCAGCATCACCAGGCCGTGTCCATCGCGGGAATGGAAGGCCTTGTACTCGCGGCCATCGTCGTCGATGAACAGACTGCCGTCGGTCAGCACGCCGTCGATATCGAAGATCACCAGGCGGATCTCGCGCGCCTTTTCCAGAATATCCTGCATCAAACCACCCCCGAGCGTAGAAGATCGTGCATGTTGAAGGCTCCGACCACCTTTTGATCGTCGTCCACCACCAGCAAGGCATTGATTTTATGACGTTCCATTCGGTTCAGCGCCTCCGCGGCGAGCGCCTCGGCGTCGATCGTGACGCAGTCGGGCGTCATCACCTCGGTCACCGGCGTCGATTTCAGATCCAGGTCGGCTTCGAAGGTGCGGCGCAGATCGCCATCGGTGTAGATGCCGAGCAGGCGGCCGTTTCCGGAGACCACGGCGGTCATTCCGAGCCCCTTGCGGGTCATCTCCATCAGGGCTTCGTCGATCGTAGCGTCGGCGTCCACGCAAGGGATGCGTTCGCCGCGGTGCATGATGTCGGCGACGCGCAGCAACAGGCGGCGGCCGAGGCTGCCGCCGGGATGGGAGCGGGCGAAATCCTCCGGCGTGAAGCCGCGCGCATCGAGCAGCGCGATCGCCAGCGCGTCGCCCATCACCAGCGCGGCGGTGGTGCTGGAGGTCGGCGCGAGATCATGCGGACAGGCTTCCTGGCGGACGCTGACATCGAGGTTCACCGCGGCCTCGCGCGCGAGCGTCGAATCGGGATTGCCGGTCAGGCTGATCAAAGGCACGCCGAGCCGCTTGATCAGCGGCACGATCGTCAGGATCTCCGTGGTCTCGCCCGAGTTCGACAGCGCCAGCACCACATCGCCGGGCACGATCATGCCGAGATCGCCGTGGCTGGCCTCGCCGGGGTGAACGAAGAACGCCGGAGTGCCGGTGCTCGCCAGGGTCGCCGCGATCTTGCCGCCGATATGGCCCGACTTGCCCATCCCGGTGACCACCACGCGTGCCTTGCAATGGGCCAGCAGGCGGCAGGCGGCGGCAAAACGGGTATCGATGCGCTCGCGCAGGCGGCCGATCTCGCGCCACTCGGTTTCGATCACCGCGAGGCCGAGCTGCTGGAACTGTTCGTTGGGGAGCGGACTCATCGTGGCTTGCGTGTTCCGTGGTTCATGGCAACGACGAGAGCGCGGCCGCCGAATAGAAGAGATAGCCCTCGTAGGCGATGAACGCCAGCGTCAACAGGGCGCCTTCGAAACGATTGATGCGGCCCGGCCCGCGAAAGCCGTAAGCCATCAGAAACAGCGCCAGGGTCAGGCTGAGCATCACCGGCAGATCGCGCGTGAGGATCTCCGCGGCCAGAGCGCCGGGCGCCAGCAGCGCCGGCATTGCCAACACCCCGAGCAGATTGTAGATGTTCGAGCCGATGACGTTGCCGATGGCGATATCATGTTCACCCTTGATCGCGCTGCCCACCGAGGCGGCCAGTTCCGGCAGGCTGGTGCCGAGCGCGACGATGGTCAGCCCGATGACGAGGTCGCTGACGCCGAAGGCGTGGGCGATGCCGACCGCGCCCCAGACCAGCATGCGCGAACTCGCCAACAGCACCGCCAGGCCGAGGAGAAACCAGCCGAAGGCCGCGCCGTTGGACATGTCGGCGGGAATCTCCTCGTCGATCTCGGCGCCGAACGGGTCGGCCTGGCGTTGCCCGACCGCGATCCGCCAGAGCAGAAACAGCACCACCAGCAGCACGCCGAGCAGGATCCAGCCGTCGCCCGTCGAAAGCTCGCCGTCCCACATCAGCGCGCAGGCCAGCAGGGTGACCAGGATCAGCATCGGGTATTCGCGTTTCAGCGTCGTCGAGCCGACGGTCAGCGGCACCACCAGCGCGGTCATGCCGAGCACCAGCGCGACATTGGTGATGTTCGAGCCGATGGCGTTGCCGATCGCCAGCCCCGGATTGCCGTTCCAGGCCGCCATCAGCGATACCAGCACCTCCGGCGCCGAGGTGCCGAAACCGACGATCGTGAGTCCGATCAGCAGCGAGGAGACGCCGAGGTTGTGGGCCAGCGCCGCCGCGCCGATGACGAAGCGATCCGCGCCCCAAACCAGCAGCACGAAGCCGAACAGAATCGAAAGAGAAAACCACAGCATGAATCGGAACCACCCGCTGATCTGAACGCGCCATTGTTCGGGAAAACGAGCGTCGGTTCAAGCCGCCGCAAGTGGAAACTGGATCGCGGATCGGATACCTGGCGCGCCATCCGTCGGGCGCGCGGGGTATACTGTGTCGGATTACCGCTGTTTACGTTTTGGGAATGCCATGCTGGTCTAGGCTTTTTGCTTGCAAGACTCAGGTGGAACGCACACGGGCCATCGCGGACGATGCGGTGTCAATCGGGATGGAATGTAGTTTTGTTATGGTAAAGACAACGAGAGCTTGGCGGTGGTTTGCGCTGCTGGCATGGATGGGCGGTTCGTCGGCGATTGCCGGTGACTGGCTGTATCCGGTGCAGCCCGGCGATACGATCTGGGGGCTCAGTCATGAATTTCTGAAGCAGCCTGGGAAATGGCTCGAGCTGGAGCGTTACAACGCGGTCTCCAACGATCGTTCGATGCCGGTCGGTCATACCTTGCGCATCCCCGAGGCCTGGCTGGTCATGGACACACGCCAGGCGGTGGTGGCGGAGGTCGCCGGCGAGGTCCGGGTCGTCGACGGCGCCAGCGGCGAGGCCCGCGCGTTGCGCGCCGGCGAGCGGCTCGGCGAGCGCGACCTGGTGGAGACGGCGAAGAATGGTGGGCTCAGCGTGCGCCTGCCGGATGGCTCGTTGGTGCGGGTCGGGCCGGACAGTCGCGTCCGGGTCGACCGGTTGCGCGATTATGGGCGCCGGCATGTACGGGATATCCGCCTGAAGCTGGAACGTGGCGGAATCGAAAACCACGTTGAGAAGAAACACCGGCCGGCCGACCGCTTCGAGATCGAAACCCCGGCGGCGGTGACCGCGGTGCGGGGGACAGAGTACCGTCTGACCGCCGAGGCGCATCGCAGCGAGGCCGAGGTGTTGGGCGGGCGGGTCGGAGTCGCCAACCGCTTCGGCGCGGTCGCGGTCGCGGCCGGGTTCGGCACGGTCGCGCGCGCCGACCGGCCACCGTCGAAGCCGCGTCCGTTGCTGCCGCCGCCGGAGCTGCTCCTGACGGCCGAACAGCACGATCGCGCGTTGCAAGTGAATTGGCGGGCGGTGGCCGGGGCGGTGGGTTACCAAGTGGAGGTTGCGCGCGACAGTGGATTTCTGGAGCGTGTCGCTGAAGCCCGGCCGAAGCGTCCGCCCGCTGCATTTCCCGGCCTGCCCGACGGCGACTACCATGTGCGCGTGCGCGCGCTCGATGCCCTCGGATTGCGCGGCCGTGAGGCTGTCGGTCGCGTGCGGCTCGATGCCCATCCGTGGCCGCCCGAACTGTTGTCGCCGAAAGAGGGCGACCGTTTTCCGCCGGTCGGACCCGGCCAGGTGCGCTTGACATGGCGGGCCAGCGACCCCGAGACGCGGGCGTTTCGCCTGCAACTCGGCCGGCCCGGTCTCCATGCTCCGTTGTTCGATACGGTGCTGAAAAGCCCGGAATTCACACCGCCGAAGGCGCTGACGCCGGGCGAGTATGTCTGGCGGGTCGCTGCCATCGGCGCTGATGGGGATCAGGGCGAGTTCAGCCCGGCGCGCCACTTCCGCGTGCGTCCGCTGCCGGCGCCGCCGGCGGTGCGCGTCGATGCCGAGCCGATTCCGCCGACGCGGATCGGCAGTGTGCGCCGTTTCGTCGCACACTTGCCGGAGCCCACGCCGGGGGTCGCCTATGTGCTGCGATTGAGCGAGGATCCGGGCGCACGGCGGCTCCGCTGGCAGCGATCCGGGCGCGGGGGCGATGTGGCCTTCATCGTGCGGGATCCGGGGGTGGCCTGGTTGCGTGTGAAACGGGTGGAGAACGGGCTGGCCGGGCCTTTCGGCGCGCCGGTCAGAATCGAGAATCCCTCCGACCTTGGGCGTCTGCCGTCGGCGCTGTGGGCTTGGCTGCGCGCGCGGTTCTGAGGATTCGAGATGCCATCCCGAACCTTGTTCGACCGTCGCCTGCCTGTCCTGCTCGCGATCTGCCTGGCGGCGGCGCTGGTGGCGGGCCGCTTCGACTGGCTGCGGCATTTTGACGAGTTGCTGCTCGATCGATACAACGCCATCCATCCGCTCGGTTTGAGCGATGACCTGCGCATCGTCGCCATCGATCAACGCAGTCTCGAGGCGCTCGGTCGCTGGCCCTGGTCGCGGTCGCGGCAGGCTCGCTTGCTGCGACGGCTGAAGGCGGCCGGCGCGGCAGTGATCGTGTATGACGTCATGCTCTCGGAGCCCGATCGGGAGCACCCGGGGCAGGATCGGGAACTGGCGCGCGCGATCGCCGCGCACGGTCATGTCGTCCTGCCGGTGCAGCCGGTGTCGGCCGCGCCGGCCGAGGGCGTGCGCGTGCTCCGCCCGTTGCCCCTGTTTCAGCGGGCGGCGCATGCGCTCGGAGCCGACGATATCGAGGTCGACGAGGATGGCATCGTGCGGCGCTATTATCTCGAAGCCGGGGTCGCCACGCGCATGTGGCCGGCGCTGGCCGCGCTGTTGGCGAACAGCGATACCGTTGCCGGCGCCCGCTCGAGCGCGGGTTATTCGGAGCAGGCCGCGCTGCATTGGTTGCGCGACGACGAATTCCTGTTGCGTTTCGCCGGTCCGCCCGGCAGCGTGCCGGTGATTTCGGCGGTCGATGTGCTCGAGGGCGATCTGCCGAAGAGTCTGCTGAGCGGACGCAAGGTCATCGTCGGCGCGTTGGATCCGTCGCTGGGCAGCCGTTTCGCGGTGCCGACCCCGCATGGCGCCGGGTTGATGAGCGGTATCGAGATTCAGGCGCAGGCCGCCAATGCCTTGTTGCGACCGCCGTTGTTGGTTGCGCTGCGTGGTCACCCGTTGCTGTCGATCGAACTCGGCTTGGGCCTGGTCGCGGCGCTGTTGTTGTGGCTGACGCGTGACCGCCCGACCGCGATCGGCATGACGCTGGCCATCGGCGCCTTGTCGCTGGCCTGGTTCATCGCATTGTCGTTCTTCAATCGCTGGTTGCCGATCGCGGCCCTGGCGATCGGTACGGTGATCGCCGGCATGTACCTGGAATCGGCGCGCGCGCGTCGCTACCGGCGCGATGCGCGCACCGATCGCCTGACCCAGCTTTCCAACCGTCGCTCCTTCGATATCGAGTTCAAGCGGTTGTGGGCGCGTTGTCAGCGTGGCGGCGGACGCCTCAGCCTGGCGCTGGTCGATATCGACTTCTTCAAGGCGTACAACGATGGCTATGGCCATGCGGCCGGTGACAAGGCGTTGGCGACCGTCGCCAGCATCCTGAAGCGCGCGGTCGGCGCGCGTGGCTCGGTGGCGCGCGTCGGAGGCGAGGAATTCGCGATCCTGTTGCCCGATTTGCCGGGTTTTCATGCCCAGCGGATTGCCGAGGAGATTCGCGCCAGCATCGAGGCCCATTGCATTCCGCACGATTTTGCGATCGGGCGCGGCATCCTGACCGTCAGCATCGGCATCGCCACCGCGGTCGACGGCCGGGTGGCCTCTTCGCACGCGTTGTTCGAGTGTGCCGATCAGGCGCTCTACGAGGCCAAGCGCAAGGGCCGAAATCGGGTCGAGGCGGCATCGATCCGCCGCCAGGCCGAGACGCCGGCGGCGGTCGCGGAACGAACCACATGAAGGCGGTTGGGATTTGGCCTTCAGAAACGGGGATGGTAGGCTCAGGGCCGGTCGTGGTTTGGGATGGAAGCGAGCGATGTCGATAAAGTCCGATCGTTGGATCCGGCGCATGGCCGCCGAGCATGGTCTGATCGAACCCTTCGAGCCGACGCAGATCCGTGAGAACGCGCAAGGCCGTGTCATCTCTCACGGTACTTCGAGCTATGGCTATGATGTGCGTTGCGCCGATGAGTTCAAGA
>JALVEB010000054.1 GCA_027008705.1 Sedimenticola sp.
CCACAGCGTTTTTTTTTTTTTGCAATGTGGGCGCAGGTTCGATCAAGCGAGCGGATCGGGCGACAGCGCCAAGCCTTATGAATTCAGGAAACGTCAAGCGAAATGAAGCGCGATGGCCCTCGGTTGTCCCGCTGTGGGCTAACATTGTCCCGCTGTGGGCTGGCATCCTTGCGGCGGGTGGATTATCCTCACAGCTTCACAGGGACTCAAGGTCCGCGCCGGGGAAGCCATGTAGCGGATCGACAATAACTACTGAAGGTAGAGGCATTTCATGAAAAATCGGTTGTTACTACTGACGAGTTTGGTGTTCGTGCTGGGTCTTGCGGGCTGCGCGGGAACCTCCGAAACCGCATCGATGGTCAAGGCCGCGCCGGTGGCGTCCACGCCGGCCGCGCGCTTCCAGCAGGTGTTGGCCGCGGCCAAGGCGGCGCGCAAGAAGGCGGCGTCGGTCGATGGTGAATGGCGCGACATCGGCAAGATCCTGAAGAAGGCCGAGGGCGCGGCGAAAAAGGGCGATTACGAGAAGGCCATCAAGCTGGCCGAGTACGCCAGGTTCCAGGGCGACATGGGCTACCAGCAGGCGATCAGTCAGAAGGGTATCGGCAATCCCGATTACTTCTATTGATGTGATCCCGACGCGGCGGGCAAGGTCCGTCGCGTGTTCCCATCCTGGGATACGACAGGGCCGGCTTTTTTGCCGGCCCTGTCGTTTTCCACTTATCCGTTCGCTTTCCGCCGCCATCCGTGGCGTGGAGTACGAGGGTCATGTTCAAGTCGCTCTCCACGGTTGGTTTCTATACCCTGCTGTCGCGCATCCTCGGTTTTGTTCGCGACATGGTGTTCGCGCAGGTGTTCGGCGCCGGTGCGGCCACCGATGCCTTTTTCGTCGCCTTCAAGATCCCGAATTTCCTGCGCCGGCTGTTTGCCGAGGGTGCTTTCTCGGTGGCTTTCGTGCCGGTGCTGACGGAGTATCGCGAGCGGCGGGATTTCGCCGCGTTGAAGCATTTCGTCGATCACGTCGCCGGCACCCTGGGATTGGTGCTGCTGGGGGTGGTGGGTGTCGGGATCCTCGGCGCGCCGGCGGTGATCGCTTTGTTCGCGCCCGGCTTCGTCGGGGAGGGGGCGCAGTTTCCGCTCGCGGTCGAGATGCTGCGTCTGACCTTTCCGTATATCTTGTTCATCTCGCTGGTGGCCTTCGCCGGTGGCATCATGAATGCGCATGGGCGTTTCGCGGTGCCGGCGTTTACGCCGGTGTTGTTGAACCTGTCGTTGATCGCTTGCGCGCTGTGGCTGGCGCCCCGGCTCGATCGGCCGATCGTCGCGTTGGCCTGGGGCGTGTTGCTCGCCGGGGTGTTGCAATTCCTGTTGCAGTTGCCGTGGTTGGCGCGCCTCAAGCTGTTGCCGTCGTTTCGTCCGGCTCCGCGCGACGAGGGGGTGCGGCGCATCCTGCGGCTGATGTTGCCGGCCTTGTTCGGGATCTCGGTGACCCAGTTGAATCTGTTGATCGATACCCTGATCGCTTCGTTCCTGGCGGCCGGTTCGATCTCCTGGCTGTATTACTCCGACCGGCTGATGGAGTTTCCGGTCGGCATCCTCGGGGTGGCTCTCGGCACCGTGGTGTTGCCGAAGCTTTCCCGTCAGCATGCCGGGGCCTCGCCGCGGGCATTCTCGGCGACGCTCGACTGGGCCTTGCGGGTGGTCGTGCTGCTGGCGGCGCCGGCCGCGCTCGGTCTGTTGCTGCTGGCCGGACCGTTGATCGCGACCTTGTTCCAGTCCGGGGTGTTCGGCGTCGACGATGTGCGCCGCGCGACCCAGAGCCTGATCGCCTATACCGCGGGCCTGTTCGGTTTCGTGGCGATCAAGGTGCTCGCGCCGGGTTTCTACGCGCGCCAGGATACCCGGACCCCGGTGCGCATCGCGGTGATCGCGATGCTCGTCAACATGGTCATGAACCTGGTGTTGGTATGGCCGCTGCGGCATGCCGGGCTGGCCTTGGCGACCTCGCTGTCGGCGTTGGTCAACGCCGCATTGCTGCTGCGCGCGTTGCGCGCTCAGGATGCCTATCGGCCGTCGGCCGGGTGGGCCGCGCTGGGCGCGCGCGTGGCCGCGGCCTTGCTGGTGATGGGCGCGGTGTTGTGGGGAGGGGGCGGCACCCTCGACGAATGGCTGGGGATGGCTCGGTCGGCACGCGTGGTCTGGCTCGCCTGGCTGATACCGGTGGCAGCGGCCGCGTATTTTGTTACATTGTTCCTTTTGGGCGTGCGCAAACGGGATTTCGTACGCGCGTGATGATGGAAGCGGAATCGTTGTGGAACTGATTCGTGGACTGCACAACCTGCGCCCCCGACATCGCGGCTGCGTGGCGACGATCGGTAATTTCGATGGTGTGCATCGCGGCCATCAGGCGGTATTGGCCGAGCTCAACGCGCGCGCGGAGGCGCTCGGGCTGCCGTCGCTGGCGATGATCTTCGAGCCGCAGCCGGCCGAGTATTTCGCCCCGGAGCGTGCTCCGGCGCGCCTGACGCGGCTGCGCGAGAAGCTGGCCGCAATCGCCGCCTGCGGGGTCGGGCGGGTGCTGTTGTTGCATTTCGATCATCGCCTCGCCGGGATGGTCCCGCGTCGTTTCGTCGAGGAGCTGTTGATCGATCGCCTCGGCACGCGATTGCTGTTCGTCGGAGATGATTTTCGCTTCGGCCGCGATCGCGCCGGCGATCATGCCCTGCTCGAAAGCTATCAGGCGCGGGGATTTTTCGAGCTCGCCAGCCTGCCCACGGTGCGGCTGGGAGGTGAGCGCATCAGCAGCACCCGTATCCGCGATGCGCTGGCGGCGGGCGATCTGGCTCTGGCCGAGCGCCTGCTGGGCCGCCCGTACCATGTCTGCGGCCATGTCGCGCACGGTTTTCAACGGGGGCGCACGATCGGTTTTCCGACCGCCAACATCGCCCTGCGTCGCCGCCGCTCGCCGGTGCATGGGGTCTACGCGGTGTGGGTCGGCGGACTCGGCGCGCGACCGCGCGCCGGGGTCGCGAACGTCGGTAACCGTCCGACCGTCGATGGCGGCGACGCCTTCTGGCTGGAGGTGCATCTGTTCGATTTCGACGAGCTCATCTATGGCCGCCATGTCGATGTGCGCTTTGTGCGAAAATTGCGTGACGAGAAGAAATTCGAATCCTTCGAGGCGTTGAAGCGGCAGATCCAGCGGGATGCCGCCGCGGCGCGCGAGCTGTTGTTGGGACAATAGGAAACTTAGCGTGGCTGACTACAAAAAGACCCTGAACCTGCCGAAGACGGCGTTTCCGATGCGTGCCAATCTGGCGCAGCGCGAGCCCCAGATGCTGAAGCGTTGGCAACAGCTGAAGGTCTACGACGGGCTGCGTCGGCGGCGCGCCGGACAGCCGCGTTTCATCCTTCATGACGGACCGCCCTATGCGAATGGCGATATTCATATCGGCCATGCGGTCAACAAGGTATTGAAGGATATCGTCGTCAAGGCGCGCGGCCTCGATGGCTTGGATGCGCCCTATGTGCCGGGTTGGGATTGCCACGGCCTGCCGATCGAGCTCCAGGTCGAGAAGCGCGTCGGCAAGGCCGGGGTCAAGGTGAGCGCCGAGCAGTTTCGCAAGGAATGTCGTAAGTATGCGGCCAAACAGGTCAAGCGGCAGATGGCCGATTTCGTCCGCCTTGGCGTGCTCGGCGACTGGGAGAAGCCCTATCTGACGATGGACTTCGCCGCCGAGGCGAACGAGATCCGCGCGCTCGGTCGGATCATCGAGAACGGCCACCTGCACAAGGGCGCCAAGCCGGTGCACTGGTGCACCGATTGCGGCTCGGCGCTGGCCGAGGCCGAGGTGGAGTACGAGGACAAGGTCTCGTGCGCGATTGATGTGCGCTTCCCGGTGCTCGACGAGGCCGCGCTGCTCGGACGCTGCCACCATCTGCCCGATGGCCTTGGCGACGGACCGCTGTCGATGGTGATCTGGACCACCACGCCGTGGACCCTGCCGGCCAACCAGGCGGTGGCGCTGAATCCGGATCTGGAATACGCGGTGGTCCAGGTCGACGGCCCGCGTGGGCGCGAGCGTCTGGTCGTCGCCGAGGGTCTGCTGAAGGACACCATGGCGCGTTGGGACATCGACGACTACCGTGTGGTCGGCTATGCCAGCGGTCAGGCTTTCGAGGGTCTGCGCCTGCGACATCCATTCTACGATCGCGAGGTGCCGGTGATCCTCGGCGGGCATGTCACCCTCGATGCCGGCACCGGCTGCGTGCATACCGCGCCGGGGCACGGTCTCGACGATTATCTGGTCGGTCAGCGCTATGATCTGCCGGTCGACAACCCGGTCGGCGGCGACGGTCGC